>DASXFH010000219.1:0-11693 GCA_036489655.1 Acidobacteriaceae bacterium
TGCCTGCATCGCCGTAATGCCTGCCTCCTGGATCAGCTCTGCCAGAACCGCTCCGTCCAGCGTCGCCTCACGCGGCGCAATCACTACTCGCGCTCCCGTCACCAGCGGCAGATACAACTCCAGCCCTGCAATGTCGAACGAGAAGGTCGTTACCGCCAGCAGCCGGTCCTCACGTCCCATGCCCGGCTCCCGCTCCATCGACAGCAGAAAATTCCCCAGCGCCCCATGCGTGATCTCCACGCCCTTCGGAATGCCCGTCGATCCCGACGTGTACAGCACATAGGCCAGGCTGTCCGCCTTTGTCGACGCAATCGGCGCCTCCCGGCTCTCCCGCCCCAGCGATCCCCGTTCCCGGTCCAGGCAGATTGCCGTGGGCCTCTGCGCCGGCAGCCGGTTCAGCAGCCGGCTCTCCGTCACCACCACCGCCGCTCCGGAATCCCGCAGCATCAGCGCCAGCCGCTTCGCCGGGAAATGCGGATCGATGGGCACATAAGCGCCCCCCGCCTTCCACACCGCCAGCGGCGCGATCGCCAGATCCGCCGTCCGTTCCAGGCACAGCGCCACCACCGTCTCCGGTCCCACCCCCAGCGCCCGCAGCCGGTTCGCCAACTGGCTCGATCGCTCACTCACCTCGCGATAGGTCAGCTCTTTGTCGCCGCACACCACCGCTACCGCATTCGGGCTCTTCTTCGCCTGTCGCTCGATCCACTGGTCGACACCCTCTTCCGGAACCTCCAGCCGTGCTCCCTGGCGCGCCCCCAGCCATGCAGCTTCCTGTTCCTCGCTCACCAGCGGCAGCCGATCGATGGAAATATCCGGATTCTCCGCCATCCCCGTCGCCAGCGTCGCGTACGCGCCGGCCACGCAGGCGATCGTGCTCGCGTCGAACAGATTTCCGTCGTACTCGATCGATCCCTTAAAGCCCTCTTCCGTCTCCCATACGTACACCGTCAGATCGAAGGTCGTTCCCCCGCTCACGATCCGGAATTCCCCTGCGTGCGGCGTCTTTTGCTCGATGAATGCCGTCTGGAACAGCGGCGAGCGAGCCAGATTGCGCTCCCGCACCACTTCGCTCACCACTCTCTCAAACGGCACACCGCTGTGCTCCAGTGACTCCAGCACCATCCCCCGCACCTGCTGCAGCAGCTCCCGCGTCGTGATCCCTTCCGGAAAATCGCTGCGCAGCGCATGGGTATTGATCAGGCACCCGATCAGCCTTTCCAGCTCCGGCCGCGTCCGCGTTGAAACCGGCGTTCCCACCACAATCGTTTCCTGTTTCGTCATGCGATGCAGCAGCGCCTGATATACCGCCAGCAGCGACATGAACGGCGTCGTCCCCGACTCCGCCATCAGCCTCTTCCACTGCCGCGACGTCTCCCCGCCAAGCTGCAGCGGCTGCAGCTTCGCTTCAAACGGCAAAGAGACCGTGTGCGGACGGTCCGTCGGCAGGTCCAGGTACGGAGGCACATCCCGCAGCTTCTCTTTCCAGTACGCCAACTGGGAACGAAACGCTCCCGTCTTCTCCCGCTGCCGCTCCCATACCGCATAGTCGCCATATTGAATCGGCAGCTCCGGCGCCCGCCACGCCCACGTTCCCGTCTTCTGGCCGTAATACCCTTTCAGCTCCGACAGCAGAATGCCCACGCCCAACGCATCGCACAGAATGTGGTGCACCGTCAGAACCAGAATCTGTTCGTTTTCGCCCGCTCGCAGAACCTTCACCCGCAGCAGAGGTCCCTTCTGCAGGTCCAGCTGCTGCCGAGAGGCCTTCTGGATCTCCGCCTCCATCGCGCTTCGCCGTTCCCCCTCGGGAATCTCGCTCCCGTCCCACACCTCCAGAAACGGAGCCGCTTCGTCCGCAACCACCTGCACCGGCAGCCCCCGCTCTTCGGGGAACCGCGTGCGCAGGACTTCGCGCCGGCGCACCAGCGCATCCAGCGCCCACCGCAGCGCCTCCAGATCCAGCGGACCCGTGAAAGGCACTTCCACAGTGATATTGAATGCGGTGCTGCGCGGCTCGAGATTCTGCAACAGCCAGAATCGTTCCTGCGCAAACGAGAGCGGCAGAGGCCCACTCCCCTCGGCGCGCCGCTGCACCGCCGCCCCCTTCGACGACGCTTGCAGCGTCCGCAGCAGATCCGGCTTCGCGCCCTGAATCCTCTGTTCCAGATCCGGCGTCAGCCGTCCCTCCGGCGCGCTGCAGCGCAGCCGGTCCCCGTCGACACTGATCTGGATATCGAGTGTTCTCAGTTCCGACAGCAATTGCTCGGCATTCACTTGGAGGAGACTCTCTCTCTGTGGCTGTTCGGGAAGAACCCGGCAGAGGAACCCGGGGGGGCCTGTCACCCCCTCTAAAAAAAGGCCCAAAAAATCAGCGCTTCCAGCAAGATGGGACGAGCAGTCTTCCCCCTTGCTTTGGAACCAACATTACAGTTCTTTCTCCGGCGCCTTGCTCCCAATTCATGAGCAAGACCCGGACAGCTTTCCTGCAGTCACCTGCGGCGTGCACTGCTGAATCGGCCTCGGAGCTCCGATCCCTCGCCATCCCCCGGAAGACAAAGGGCCTGGATTGTGCGAACGAATGCCTGCCTAACCTTACAAAGCATTGTGTAGAAATCAAATAACACGACGGTAATCCCCCGCGACCTGACAGATGCATACACAAAAGGGCCATCGCCCTCCCCCTGAATGGGGAAAAGACCCTCCGCCGCTTTCGGGCTATACTGGCTGACCCTCTGACCTCGGCATCGCTCGCCGGTCCGCCCAAATCGCGAAGACAGCTCTCAGCGATCCCAGGCGCCGCTCATTCACCTGGCCGGGCTCACCGATGTGCTTTGCATCCTGCATTTGTCCTGGCATCTTGCAGTAATCGATGAAGAACAGCAGCACCTTCTGTCACCGCCGCCGCTATGAAACGCCCCTGCTCGGCTTCGCAGGCTGCGCACGTGGAATACCCGCGCGCGGGGCCAAATGTGGAAAACGTGTCAAGAGGCAACAAGGTGCACTAAGGTAACCATCGCTGATACAAAAGGACTTCTACCCCAAAATATCTGTGGAAATCTGGCAGGAAATTCGCCCCCCACTAATATTCTAAAAATAGAGGGGAAGAATCAAAAAAGGCCGCTTTCAAGCGGCCTTTTTCCTTTGCTGAAGAATGCTCCGCACTCCATCCAATCCGAAGCACCACTCCCGGCTCCAGGCCCCAGGCCCCCAGCCCCAGGCTCCCAGCTCCCAGCTCCCAGCCTGTTGCCTATTGCCTGCTCTTTGAGGCCTTCAAAATCTACCCTGTTTTCCGGTACAAAACGTTTGGAGCCTCCAAACGAAAACCGTACTTACCGGCAAACAGAGTACTTAGCCCAAAACGTAACCCCCCCTGGGGGGGAGGGGCCTTCACCGGCCCAACGGCTGTGCCAGCGACTTCGCAATTGCCGCCTCAGCCAGTGGCGCCATCACCGCAAAACCAGCCGCATCGGGATGCAGCCCGTCATGAGTCAGGTTCGTCTTCAGAAACCCCTGGTCGTCGACCAGTGCCGAAAAGTAGTCCAGATACACCAGGCCGTGCTCCGCGCAGTATTTCTTCAGCCAGGTGTTCAGCGCCAGAATCTTCTCCGGCGATCGCTGCAAATAGAACCACAGCGCTCGCTGGTTCATCGCATTGATCGGTGTCACCGACGAGTACACCACGCGAATCCCATTCGCTCGCGCCAGCTCCGCAAAACTCGCGTAATCGTCCTCGATCTGCTCCAGCGTTTCGTCTCCGCTGTTGCCGGCAATGTCATTCGTCCCAGCCAGAATCACCACCACCGCCGGATGCAGATCGATCACGTCCTGGCGAAATCGCACCAGCATCTGCGGAGTCGTCTGTCCGCCGATCCCGCGATTGATGTAGTGCTTACCCGGAAACGACTCGTCCAGCTTCCAGATGTCCGTAATCGAATCGCCGAAGAAAATCACGCGCGGCTCGCCCGGCTTCGGCGCTCCCAGCGAGGCATCTGCAGAACCATACCGCTCCAGCTGCCCAAAGTCGTTCATGAACATCCGCGCGTTTCCCTCGCGATACAGCTCCAGGCTGTGCGCCGCCTGATAACCATCTTCCGCCGTCGCCTGCACTGGCGGAGCCTGCGCAGCCACAGTGCTCGCCGAAACCACAACCATCAACGCCATCAGAAGAATCTTCATGGCCAACACCGTATCACGCTGTCCTGCCGCAAAGAGAAAGGGAGCAGCCGCAGCCGCTCCCTTTCTTCGCTTTCCGGCGATATCTACGCGACAGCCATAGCCCGAATCTCTTCGCGCCGCACCGTCAGCTTCTCCACCAGATCGGTGCGAACCTCGAAGCCGCGCCCCGGCGTTTCCGGAACGGCGATTTCACCGCTCTTCGAAACCTCGACCTCAGGCTCGATAATGTCTTCCTTCCAGTACCGCTTCGAAGCAGACACGTCGCCAGGCAGCGTGAAATTGTCCAGAGAGGACAGCGCGATATTGTGCGAGCGCCCAACGCCCGTTTCCAGCATGCCGCCACACCACACCGGCACGCCGCGCTCCTGGGCTGCGTTGTGCACCGCGATAGCTTCGCTGAAACCACCCACGCGCCCGCATTTGATGTTGATGATCCGGCACGATTCCATATCGATCGCCGCCAGCGCATCGCGGCGGTTGCGGATCGACTCGTCAAGGCATATCGGCGTGTCCAGCCGCTTCTGCAGCATGGAATGGAAATAGAAATCATCCGCCCACAGCGGCTGCTCGATCATCACCAGGTTGAACTGATCGAAGCTGACAATATGGTCGGAATCGTTCAGCCGGTATGCCGAGTTGGCATCGCAGCTCAGCTGAATGTCCGGCCAGCGATCCCTCACCGCCTCGAAGACCTTCACGTCCCAGCCTGGTTTGCACTTCAGCTTGATCCGCTGATAGCCAGCGGCCAGTTCTTTCTCCACTTCGGCCAGCTGCTGCTCCAGCGAAGGCTGAATGCCGATCGACACGCCGCAGTCGATAGTCTCGCGCGTGCCACCAAGCAGGCTCGCCAGCGGGATTCCCCTCATCTGCGCTTCCAGATCCCACACCGCATTTTCCAGCGCCGCCTTGGCCATGCGGTGCCCGCGCACCTGCCGGAAAATCCCTGGACACTTACCGCCATGCTCCGGATCGGCGCTCGCCAGAGCCGGTGCCAGTTCGCTCTGGATCACCATCCACGCTGTATCCACGGACTCATCGGAGAAGTATGGGTGTTCGCCGGCGACGCACTCTCCCCAGCCGATCAACCCTTCGGCCCGCAGCTCGATCAAAATGATGCGGCGCTCGGTGGTGGTTCCAAAACTGGTTTGAAATGGCTTGACAAGGGGAAGTCGTATTTCACGAAGCAGGATGGCATCGATTCTCATAGAACTCCCGTTCCGAATTGTTGCAGCCGTGCGAGCTCGAAAATCCCGTTACCTTGCGAATCTGTCTGGAATCCCACCACTGCCAGCCCACGCTCAAACGCATTCAGAAATCGACGGCGATTCTCTGATTGCACGGCGGCGGCTCGGGCGACACTCGTAGCGGAAGCTTTCCATTCGCTGACAGCTTTCGGCACAGCGATTGTCTCCTCGATCTGCGGCGGCGTGTGCGGAGTTCCGGCCAGAATCGCCTTCACGCGGTCCGAATCCATCCACCATTCTGCGTGCATACGATCCGTGGGAAGCCCACCCTGCAGACGAGATGAGGATACACCATAAAAATTCGGGGTATAGGTGCGCACGATGACGCCGAGTCTGTGGATATTCAAAAACGCGTTCTTGATCTCCAGCGGATCGAAGGTCCATTCCATCAGCTTGATTCCCCGGCTGAGAGCCTCTTCGCGTTGATACAACTTGAGATGACGCCCAATTCCGCTGTTGCGATAGCGAGGCGTTACGGCCAGCATGTGAGAGTGGAGATAGGGCGTCGGGGTTGCGCCCGTCGCCTTCGCAACCTTGACCCCGGGCAAAGACATAGCGAAACCGACGGCCTGGTTCCCTTCGAAAGCGCCGATCACCTGACCTCCGATGCGCTGCGCCACCGTGAAAACTCGCCGCGGAATGACGTCGCCATCCGCATAGCCCCAAGTCTCGATCTGCAGACGCACACACGCGTCCAGTTCCTCAAAGCCCTGGCAGTTGCGCAGAACCACTTGTGTTCCCATAGCCGTTTCAAGGGTCTGCGGATTCATGCGCGTCGTTCCGCCTCCTTGCTCTGACTCCAAAGCGACTCCATCTCCGACGCGGCCAGCTCCTCCAACGGCCGGGATGCCGTCGCCTCCATGGCCGCGAACCGGCGTCGGAATTTCGCGTTCGCATCGCGCAAGGCCAGCTCAGGATCGACTTTCAGGTGCCGCGCAAGGTTTGCCGCCGTAAATAGCAGATCTCCCAGCTCTTCTCCAGCCGCCTGTTGCCGATCTGTACGGATCTCTTCCTCCAGTTCAGCGGTTTCTTCCCGCAGCTTTTCGATGACGCCACGCCAGTCCGGCCAGTCAAACCCGACCTTCGCCGCTCGCGATCCGATCTTGCCCGCCTCGGCCAGCGCCGGCATGGCGCGCGAGATTGAATCCAGCCGCCCCGTACTCGTGCGCGGACTCATCTTCTCCCGCTTCTTGATCTCGTCCCAGTTGCGAAGAACCTGGGAAGCGCCAATGCCTTCGGTTTCCAGGCCCTCGGCGCGATTCCCTGCCGCCGCTGAGGCTTCTTCGCCGAAGACGTGCGGATGCCGCCGAATCAGCTTCCGATTCAGTCCCGCTACCACATCCTCAATGGAGAAGTGCCCGGCCTCAGCCGCCATCTCCGCGTAAAAGAGCACCTGCAGCAGCAGATCGCCCAATTCGTCGGCCAGGTCGCTCCAGTTCTCGCGCTCAATCGCGTCCAGAACCTCCCAGGTTTCCTCCAGCGTGTATTTGCGGATCGACGCAAAGGTCTGCTCGCGATCCCAGGGGCAGCCGCCCGGCGCGCGCAGCCGCGCCATAATGGCCACCGCCTCCGCAAACAGATCGCCGCCGCGAGCAAAATTCCCGCGTTTCGAAATATTGCTCGCCAGAGCTGGTTTGTTTTCCGCGGGCATATCCCTACTCTACAATGCCGTTGCCGGTATGCTGGTTCCGGTTCCCATCGAAGGAGATTCGTCGCGATTCTGCTCACCGCCATCTTCGTCGTTCTCTTCGGCCTGGCTTTTGGGAGCTTTCTCAATGTCTGCATCGCGCGCCTGCCGCGACACGCTTCTTTGCTGCGGCCTGGTTCGCACTGTCCCGACTGCAGCGCCCCGGTTCGACCGATCGATAATATCCCGCTGCTGAGCTGGATGGCCCTGCGCGGACGTTGCCGCTCCTGCCGCCGGACCATCTCCTGGCGCTATCCAGCTGTAGAATTCGCCACCTCTGCTCTGTTCCTGCTCAGCTTTCTCCATTTCGGCCTGGGCCTCACCGGCGTTGGCATGGATGTCCTCTGCTTTCTCCTGCTCGGTCTGGCTGCGATGGATGCCGAGACCATGCGCCTGCCCGACAGCTTCACGCTTAGCGGCATCGCTCTCGGCGTAATTTACGCAGCACTGCGACCCGCCGAAGTTCCGATGCAGCACCTTTGGCACGCGGGCGAATCGCTTCTCTGGGCTCTCCTTGCAGCGCTGCTCCTGCTGACCATCCGCTGGACGTACTACCTTCTGCGACGCGTGGAAGGCATGGGCATGGGCGATGTGAAACTGCTGGCCATGATTGCGGCGTGGCTCGGTCCCGGTCCCACCATCCTCGCCCTCGCTCTCGGCACCTTCGCTACAGCGCTTTTCGGAGTCATCTCGCTCCTGGCGGCGCCGAGCCACCGCCGTTCCTTCGCGATGCGCCTGCCGCTGGGATCTTTTCTCTGCACCGCGGCACTGTACACAATCTTCGCCGGGCAACCCATTCTCCACTGGTACTCGAAATTCCTGGTGTACTGATCCGCACTCAGATGGCCGGAATGATTCGACCCCGGCATTCACCGAAGCCGATTCGCGGATAGCCTTCACGCTCGCACCAGCCGCGCAGGATCACCTCGTCCCCGTCCTGGAGAAACTTCCTTGTCTCGCCGTTTGGAAGTTCCAGCGGCTCCGCGCCGCGCCGAGTGCGCTCCAGCAGGCTGCCTACGGCATCGCGCGCGGGTCCGGAGACCGTACCCGTCGCCAGCAGATCGCCGGACTGCAGATTGCATCCGTTGCTGGCGTGATGCGTCAGCATTTGCGCCGGCGTCCAGTACAGATCCTTCATGTTGCCGTGGCTCAGCCGCACAGCAGTCTTGCGTTTCGTCCGCATGGTCTCGGTCACCAGCCAGACTTCGAGCATGATGTCGAACCCTCCGCGCTGCTCGTCGCGCTGCGAACTGAGATACGGCAGCGGCTTGGGGTCGCCCTCCGGCCGTGCCATCGCCGGCACGCGAAACGGTTCCAGCGCATCAAGAGTCACAACCCAGGGCGAGAGCGTCGTTGCAAAGTTCTTGGCCAGAAACGGACCCAGCGGCTGATACTCCCAGGACTGGATGTTCCGCGCGGACCAGTCGTCCACGAGACAGAGGCCAAAGATATGCTCCTCAGCTTTGTCGACGGGGATGGGGTGCCCGAGGGCATTTCCCGCGCCCACAAAGAATCCCATCTCGAGTTCATAGTCGAGCATCGTGGCCGGACCAAACCGGGGAGCAGACATCTCCGGCGATTTGTTCTGCCCCGACGGCCGCCGAATCTCGGCCCCGCTCATCACGATCGACGATGCCCTGCCGTGATAGCCGATCGGTACCCATTTATAGTTGGGCAGCAATGGAGTATCCGGCCGAAACAACCGGCCAACATTCGTCGCGTGATGGATGGAGGCGTAAAAATCCGTGTAGTCGCCGATGCGAAACGGCATCCGCATCCGCGCGCCCTTCTGTGTGACGAGGTGCGGCTCAACCTTGCGCCGCTGACCGCCATCGCTGAGGAGTTCCATCGCCCTGCCGCGTACCTGCCGGGCGGCCGTATTTCCCATCCCGGCCAGGGGGTTCAGGTTCTCTGCCCGGCATGCCTGCCGAACAGGTTCGGCCAGACCATCAAGCAGCTCGGCTTCAGCAGCGCCAGCGAGATCGAGGATCCGATCGCCGATCGCCAGCCCGATCCGATTCGCGCCTTCGCCCTCGAAGACGCCGAAGGGGAGATTCTCCAGCGGAAAGTCGCCGGCCGGATCGTTGGCTGAATCCAGCCAGCAGTTCCTGCGTGGGGGCGCTTCGCTCGTCTTTCTTATATCCATCCCATCTCTTTCAGGTCATCAACCGGCTCGGTAAAGGAGCAGGAACCAAAGCTCATAGCGAACTCGCTGCGCACACGTTCGATCTGGTCGCTGATAAGGGTGTCGTCGTGCCAGCGGATCAGTTCGTCATCCTGGCGAAAGACCGATGCGTCCTCTTCAGCCAGCGTGCGGACAATCGCCTCCTGATCCGCGTCGAAATAGGCCAGCGCCGCCGCCAGAAACAGATTGAGAAAACCGTGCATCGTGGCGTGCGGACCGTCAGGCTTCCCGGTCAACGACCGCACCCTCCGGATCGCATGATGCAGGCCCGCCGTCGCCTTGAAAGCCAAACGCTCCCGAGCGCAGGCTGTCAGAAATGACGCCACGCTTTCAATGCCGGGAATCGTCTCCGGGCTCACCCCACCCATGCGGATCTTTGCTCGTGCACCGCGATCGGCCAGTACGGGCAGCATTTCTGCCGCGCGCTCCGGAGCAAGCTCCACATAGCGCGCCCGCGGCGCCGGCAGATGTTCCAGAATCTCCTCGGCCGCGCGCCGATCCGCCGCTCGGCTTTCGAGACTCCCGATAAAAACAGCACCCTGATGAAATTCGGCAATCCGCCGGGCATCGTCGGCCGCCTCCCCCGCGCACACGATGCTCAGTGTCCAGGGAGGCTCCCTCTCTTCGCAGCACAGGTTCTCGAACACCGCCGCGAACTCTTCCAGTCGCGCCGCGGAAACAACAAAGGATCCGATCATCCATCCGTGATCGCCCCGCAGATATTCCTGGTAATTGCGGACGGCGGACTCCATGTCCAAAGCCGCCGGCGGAAAGAGGCCGGCGTAGTCGACAATCCGTCGCAGCAGCGCTTCGGCCGCGCCCATGGCGTCTCCTGTCGTCTTATTTCTTCGGAGCTTTGAAGTGCTTCTTCAGACCCTGCCAGCACTCGTAATACTCATGCTGCAGAATCCTGGTCTCCAGCGCAAATTTCGTCGGCCGCACCGGCAGTCCGGTTTCGAACATAAACGCCAGCGTGTTCTCCAGTTTCACCGGCTTCAGCTCTGCCTTGCCAGCCTTCTCCCATGTCTCCGCATCCGGGCCGTGTCCGGACATGCAGTTGTGCAGGCTGGCTCCGCCGGGCAGGAAGCCCTCGGCCTTGGCGTCGTACTCGCCGAACACCAGCCCCATAAACTCGTTCATCATGTTGCGATGGAACCACGGCGGCCGGAAGGTGTGCTCGGCTACCAGCCATCGCGGCGGAAAGATTGCGAAATCCACATTGGCGGTTCCCGGCAGCAACGAGGGCGAGGTCATCACCGTGTAAATCGATGGATCGGGATGATCGAAGCTCACCGTGTTGATGCAGTTGTAGCGCGCCAGATCATATTTGTACGGTGCGTAATTGCCGTGCCAGGCCACTACATCCAGCGGAGAATGGTCGATTTCCGCTTCCCACATGCGTCCCAGGAACTTGCCGACGATCCGGAAGTCACCCTCGCGATCTTCGTACGCCGCAACCGGAGCCAGGAAGTCCCGAGGATTGGCCAGCCCGTTGGCGCCGATCGGCCCCAGATCCGGCAACCGGAAGGTCAGCCCGTAGTTCTCGCAGATGTACCCACGCGACGGTCCTGCCAGATCGACACGCATCTTCATGCCGCGTGGAACCACGCAGATCTCTCCCGGCGCAACCTCCAGGATTCCCAGTTCCGTAAGGACCGAGAGCTTCCCCTGTTGCGGCACCATCAGCATTTCGCCGTCGGCATTGTAGAAATAGCGATCTCTCATCGACGTGTTCGCCGCATAGAGATGGAGGCCGACGCCGACCTGGAGCGCCGGATCGCCGCTCCCGCCCATCGTGACGATGCCATCGACGAAATCCGTCTTCTTGTCCGGCATGGGAACCGGATTCCACCGCATCTGGTTCGGCGGCGTCGGCAGCTCATTAAATGGTCCGCTGCGGAACAAGCCGCTGCCGGTCTCCGAAAACGGTTTGTGCGTCACCGACGGCCGGATGCGATAAGTCCACGCCCGCCGATTGGTCGCCCGCGGCGCCGTAAAGGCTGTCCCGCTCAGCTGCTCTGTGTATAGACCCAGGGGCGCCTTCTGCGGCGCATTTTGTCCCTGCGGCAGCGCCCCGGGCGCCGCCTCGGTGGCAAACTCGTTGCCGAAACCAGACTGGTACTGCAGCTCCGTCCGAGCCATCCATCTCCTCCTGTCGAAAACCGGCGCGCAGACCAGCCGCCGGCGAACGGGTATTGCGCGAAAACCCTATACGCTACCGGGAGAGACTGAGGATTGGCAACTTTCAACTGCTTTCGGCACTGATCAATCCTGACCCGTACCCTGCTTTTTCCGTTCCGCAGGCGCCGGCCAGCCGGATCACTCCTCTGACGGCCACTGGAAGCACAACCCGTAGCCATCGGGATCGCGCAGCGATAATTGCTTCATACCGTAAGGC
>DASXFH010000307.1:0-6875 GCA_036489655.1 Acidobacteriaceae bacterium
CAAAGAGAATTCGATCACCGTGGACGTCGTGGGCCGGCTGTTTTCAGAAGACCAGACGAACCTGAACGACTATTGGCCGGCCCTGGAGAAAAAGACCAAAGATGCCTGGCTGAGCCTGATGCCGGCGGAGGCGCAGCCGCCACAATCGGCGCCGGGGACGGTGAGAATCCTCTGCGTGGTGCATACCGACGGAAGCGTGACCGGCATGGCGATGGAACAGAAATCCGGAAAGGCGCCCCTGGATCGAGCCGCCTGGGCCGCAATCAGGGGATCGGCGCCCTATGATCCGTTCCCCTCCGGCATCAGCACGGACAGGGTGAAGGTGCGATTCACGTTCTTGTATAACGGCGGAAATGCGGTGACTCCAATGGTGGATGGCGTACGAAAAAAGCCGGGCATGTGAGCATTTTGACGCGACGAACCGGCGCCTCTGGCGGAGTTTTTGCTGGGTGATGCGGGCCAGGATTCGATCGGGAGCTGGAAGGGCAGGACAGTTATGAAACTGTGGCGATGGATATGGCTGGCGGTCACGCTGGCCGTGCTGGTGGAGGGCTTCCGGGTGGCCCTGTTCGTGGTGCCCCCGGATGCCGCGCAGGGGCAGGCCGGGCGGATCATCTACTATCACGTGCCGACTTGGGCGGCGATGGGGCTGATGTTCCTCACCAACCTCATTGGCTCTCTGGTGTACCTGGCGGTGCGCAACCGCAACCATGAGCTGGCGATGAAGGCGGATGCGCTGGCGGTGTCATCGGCCGAGGTCGGCGTGATCTTCTGCCTCATCGGCCTGGTCACCGGATCGCTCTGGGGACGCGCGGTGTGGGGGATCTGGTGGACGTGGGACCCGCGCCTGACCTCGACGCTGGTCTTGTGGCTCATTTACGTGGCGTATCTGCTGCTGAGGCGGTTTGCAGCCGGTCCGCAGATGCGCACCCTGGCCGCGGTCATGGCGATCTTCGGTTACGTGGATGTGCCTATCGTCTATATGTCGACGCGGTGGTGGCGGACGCAGCATCCCGCGCCGGTTTTTGGCGGAGCGCCCGGCGCAGGCATGGCGCCCAGCATGATGCCGGCCATCTGGTGGAATCTGGCCGGCTGGATGATGTGGGGCATCTTTATCGTAAGCCTGCGCTACGTGGCAGAGTACCGCGAGCAGCTGGCGGAGACCCAGGCCGGCCTGTCTGCCCTGGAAACAGAACCGGCAGCAATGGCCGGAGAGGTAAGGAGATAACCATGGACATTGGAGAGAGCCATCTGATCATGGCGTATGCCGCCGTCATCGGCATTCACGTCATCTATCTGTCCTGGGTCGTGGTCAAGTTCCGGCGCAGTGGAAAGAAGCTGAAACAGCGCCTGGTCCCGTGACCTTTTCGGCGGCTGGCCGTCCTTTACTTTTGCAGTTTTGCTGGTGCGGCAATCCGCAGGAAGCACCTCGGACTTCCGGTCAGGAGGATGGAGACGGTAAAGTAGAAGCATGTTGAAATTCAGCAGGTATCTGGCGGTTGCGTCAGCCGCGTTGATTCTGGCGCTGACGGCGTCGGCGCAGGACATTCTGCACCCCAGTGACACTTCGGCACTGCATCCACCGCCGGGCTACAAGGTGGCGATCGTGGAGTTCGCAGACCTCGAGTGCCCCATGTGCGGGATGGAGAACCCCGTCATCATGCAGGCCGTGGAAAAGTACCATGTCGCCTGGGAGCGGCACTCGTTTCCCCTGCCCATGCATAACTGGAGCTTCGAGGCGGCCGTGAACGCGCGCTGGTTCGACACCCGATCGAAGAAGATGGGCGACGACTATCGCAATGCGGTGTTTGCCAACCAGTCAGGCATCGAGACGAAGAGCGATCTGCAGAATTTCACGCAGAGATTCGCGCAGCAGCACGGTACCGCGCTGCCCTTCGTCATGGATCCCCAGGGTAAGCTCGCGGCCGAAGTGAAGCAGGACGTCGCGCTCGGGAATCGGATGGGCATCCATGAGACGCCGACCGCGTGGGTAGTGACCGACCACGGGTACAAACAGGTGACAGACTTCTCGAAGCTCTACTCGATGCTGGACCAGGCCGAGGCGGAGACGAAGTAAGAAGCAGATGTCGCGGCTTACGGTTTGGAAGATTGTGGAAGCCTGCACGCGCTGCAGGCTTCTTTTTTCGTGAGGAGAGAATCAGTGAATCCAGAGAGTCAGATGAGTTCTGAGACCACGGCCACTCAGCCCCCGGCAGCAGCGCGGCGGCATACCGAGCGCGTCGTCCACGGACACACGCTCGTGGACGACTACGCGTGGCTGCGCGAAAAGGAGAATCCCGAGGTCCTGGCGTACCTCGAGGCCGAGAACGCCTGGTGCGGCCAGGTCATGGCCGGCAGTGAAGACCTGCAGAAGCAGCTCTATGAGGAGATGCTGAGCCACATCCGGGAGACGGACATCTCGGTGCCCTTCCGCGACCGGCAGCACTGGTACTACTCGCGAACCGAGCAGGGGAAGCAGTATGAGATTTTCTCCCGAAAGAAGGGAAGCGCCGAGGAGCCGACGGGCGAAGAGGAGATCCTGCTGGATGTGAACCGCCTGGCCGAGGGCGAGAGCTTTCTGGCGCTCGGCACCATGGTGGTCTCCGACGACGAAAATCTGCTGCTGTACACCTGCGACAACAAGGGATTCCGTCAGTACACGATGTACGTGAAGGATCTGCGCACCGGCGTTGTGCTGAACGAGAAAGTGGAGCGCGTCGGCTCAGTCGTCTGGGCGGCCGACAATCGTACGCTTTTCTACACGGTCGAAGATGAAGAGCAGAAGCGGCAATTTCAGCTCTTCCGTCATGTGCTGGGCACGCCGCACACCGACGATGCGCTGGTCTACGAGGAGAACGACGAGCGCTTCAACATCGGGGTGGGCCGCACACGCGACGACCTCTATCTGATTCTGGAGAGCGCCAGCCATACCACCACCGAAGAGTGGCTGCTGGCGGCAGACGATCCCCTTGGCAAGTGGCGTCTGATCGAGCCGCGCCGCGACGAGATCGAGTACTACGCCGACCATCGCAACGGGCAGCTCTATCTGCGCGTGAATGACACAGGGCGGAATTTCCGGCTGGTCACCGCGCCCCTGGAGTCTCCCGGGCGCGAGCACTGGACCCAGCTGATCCCCGAGCGGCCCGAAGCCATGCTGGAGGAAGTGGATCTGTTTGCCGGCCATGCCGTGGTGTGGGAGCGGCGCGCCGGCCTGCAGCACGTTCGCGTGCGCCCGTTTGCGGGAGCGGGGCCGCAGATGGAGCAGGGCCGGGAGATTGCGTTTCCCGAACCCGTCTACAGCACCCATCCGCATGCCAACCGCGTCTACGATACGGCAAAGTACCGCTATGCCTACCAGTCTCTGGTAACGCCGGCGTCGGTCTTCGAGTATGACGTGCGCACCGGCGCGTCGAAACTGCTGAAGCAGTTGGAAGTGCCGGGAGGGTTCGACCGCGAGCAGTATGCTTCGGAGCGGATCTTCGCGAAAGCCCCGGATGGGGTGCAGATTCCGATTTCGCTGGTATGGCGGAAAGATAAGCGCGAGCCGGGTAAGAATCCTCTGTGGGTGTATGGCTATGGGGCCTACGGCTATTCGCTGCCGACGGGCTTCAACAGCAATCGGCTGAGCCTGCTCGATCGCGGTTTCATGCTGGCCTACGCGCATGTGCGCGGCGGCGGCGACATGGGTAAGGCATGGCACGATGCCGGGCGCCTGATGCAGAAGCGGAACACGTTTACGGATTTCATCGCCGTGACCGAGCATCTGGTGGCGCAGAGGTATGGCGCGCGGGATCGCGTGGCCGCGGAAGGCGGCAGCGCCGGCGGCCTGCTGATGGGTGCGATCGCGAATTTGCGGCCGGATTTGTATCGAGTAGTCCTCGCCCACGTTCCCTTCGTGGACGTGATGAACACAATGCTCGATCCCAGCCTGCCGCTGACCGTGCCGGAATACGAGGAGTGGGGCGATCCCAACCAGAAGCAAGCCTTCGAGTACATGCTGAGCTATTCGCCCTATGACAACCTCGAGGCGAAGGCCTATCCGGCGATGCTGGTGAAGACGTCTCTGCACGACAGCCAGGTGATGTACTGGGAACCGGCGAAGTATGTCGCCAGGATGCGGACCCTCAGGACCAGCCCGCGCACGCTGGTGCTGCATACCAATCTCAGCGCCGGCCACGGCGGCGCGTCGGGACGCTACGACTATCTGAAGGAGATCGCGCTGGATTATGCGTTCCTGTTGCGGGAACTGCAGGTGAAGGCATAGGGCCCGCACCCCAATCCCGTGCGAGTCACTCACACGCGACGACACTCTCCGCGCAGGTTCTTTCTTCCCTTCGGGTGAGGTGCGCGAGCACGCAGTAGCTGGCGACCGCGAGAGCAGCATCAGTGAGCAGGCTGGCAACGGCAGCGCCCTGCCATGACCAGCGGGGAATCAGCAACGCATTCAGGCACAAATTCAGGGCCGCGGCGCCAAACTGCGTAGCGGTGCGATTCCATTGCGAGGCCGAGCCGGTGATGGCCGAGCCCCAGGAGTAATGAAGTGCGCGCAGAACCGGGAGCAGACAGAGCCAGCGAAGCGCCTGGACCGAGTCGCGAAATGAGGGGCCGAAGAGTACAGGCAGCAGCGGCGCGGCGAGCGCGAGAATCGCCGCTGCGCCGATGGACAGGGGCAGCGTGCGCCGCAGCATGGTGCGCGCGAAAGCCCGGGCGGAGCCGACCCCGTCTGCGCCATGGCGAAAGAAACGCGGAGCGGCGGCCGCATACACCGCATAAATCGGTGCGCTGGCCGCATCCACCACGCGGTAGGCCGCTGAATAGATGCCTGCGGCATGCACCTGATTCATGCCGACGAGAAAAGTCTTGTCGATGTCGTTGTAAACCGAAATCGAGCTGCTGGAAAGGGAGAAGCTGACACCCTCGCTGATGTCGGCGCGGCGGACGCGCGCCCAGCGCGGGCGGCCCAGGCAAACGGTAGCGAGGATCATCGCAAAGATAGCGACGGCCAGGGTCGCGATCCAGTAAAGATGAGCCCACAGCAGCGCCCCCGCATGCAGGTGATGGGCTCGGGCAAAGGTCCACAGGCCTGCGGCGGCCAGCGCGCGCCCGATGTAAGTAAGCGCCGTCAGCCGCGCGGTCCAGGCCAGGCGGCCCGCTCCCTGGAAGGCGCGAGCGGTGATCTGGACAAGCTTGCCGAGCAGCCCGTCGGCGAGCGCGATCCAGGGGACTAGCGGACGCAGTTCCGCGCGCAGCGTGAAGCGCGCGATGATCATCGAGAGTGCGAGCAGCACCAGAAATCCGGCCCCCGTGAACACCAGCGCATGTCCCCACGTGCGTCCGAAACTGGCGCGGTCGCGGCTCAGGTTGCGGACGAGGATCATCTCCATGCCGAGCGAGCTGAACTGGCTGAGAGAGGCGATGAGAGCCGCGACACCGACGAAAGCGCCATACTCCCGGCTGCCCAGGGCGCGGCCGATGAGGATGAAGTAAAGAACCTGGGCGACCATGGCAACCCCCTGGCCGGAGATCATCCAGAGGGAACTGTGCAGCAGGGATTCTTCTTTCGGCTGCAGCATCAGCCCAGGGCTTCTGTATACAGGTCTTCGAGCCGAGCGGTTTGCTTTTCAAGGCTGAAGAGAGCTTCTGCCCGCCGGCGCCCTCCGGTGGCCAGGCGTGCGGCAAGATCGGCATCGCTGAGCAGCCGGCAGATCGCTTCCGCCAGACCCCGTTCGTCCCGGGAAGGCACGAGCAGTGCCGTTTCGTTTTCGACGACGGCTTCGGCCACGCCGGGCCCCTGGAAGGCGACAATGGGCAGGCCGATGGCCTGTGCCTCGCACAGCGTAATGGGCAGCCCTTCGGTGTCGCCATTGCCGGCGACCACGCTGGGCGCGGCGATCAGGCTGGCGCGATACATCAGATCCCGAACCACATTCGGTGGCTGCGATCCCAGGAAGGTGCATCTGCGCAGGGCGGCACGCGCCTGGGCGCGCAGAGGATCGAGAAGCGGACCGTCGCCCACCAGCAGGAGTTTCGCGGTGGGCTGGCAGCTCTCGACCCGTGCCATGGCCCGGATGAGATACTCGCATCCCTTCTTTTCCACCAGCCGGCCGACGAACAGGACGATGGGATCGCGGGAGCGGGAACGCAGCGGATCGGGCGCGAAGAGGTTCAGGTCTACCCCGATAGGGAGCGTGCGAATCTTGCTCTCCGGGACGCGCCGCTCCAGAGCCTGCTGGTGGATATGTTCCGAAACACAAATGAAAAAGCGGGCGCGCTCCCGGAGTTCCTGACGGCGCCGCAGAAAGAGTCGTCCGGCGAAGGTCTGGCGCAGGGCCTCATCGGTCGTGGTGGCGTCGTATCCGTGCAGAGTGACCAGCAGGGGCACGCGAAGCTGCTTCTGCAGAGGCAGCGCGGCGGCTCCGTCGAGAGCGAAATGCGCGTGAATAAGGACGGGACGAAAGCGCTCGATCGCACGGGCAAAATTCGGCGCGAGGCCCGTGGCCAGAAAAAGTCGGCGCCGCAGTTTATCCGCAGGCGTATCGCCTTCGGTCAGCAGAACGGATTCGCAGGGATCAATGGGCAAGCCGGCGGGGACCCTGCGCAAGCCTCCAAAGATGGGAGAGTAGCGGCGCAGGGCATTCGCCTGGGCGGCCACGAAGGTCTCCGAGGGCGGGAGCAGTTCGGAGCGGTAAATCAGGACGGTGGGATTCACGGACTTTCCGGAGCGGCCGCACGGGCAAATTTCCTCAGACGGGGCCGCTGCAGGGTCAGGATTGCATGCGGGGCCGGGGCCTCGGTGTGATGGCGGTCACGAACGACGCTGTCGATGGTCACCAGCGCGCCCACGCACAGGATCCAGAAGAGGCCGTTGTAGAGGA
>DASXFH010000050.1:0-10311 GCA_036489655.1 Acidobacteriaceae bacterium
GAAGGCCTCGGGACCCGGCACGAAGAATCCGAAGGCATCGGCCAGGCGAGTGATCGCATTGAACGAGAAACAGACCGCGAGCGCGTCCTCGATTTGCCGGCGCGACGCTCCGGCAGCAAGGACGGCCCGCATGTCGTCCGCATCCACCCGGTGCTCGCGTGTCAGCTTGCCGAGCAGCAGCAGCGTTGCCCGCAGCGGCTCCGCAACGGCGGCGCTGTCGAGATCGTCCAGATACGAGGAGACGGGTTTCCCGTCGCCATAAGCGCGTTGCGCGACCGCCGTGTGCGTCTTCGCACAGAACTCACACTGGTTGGTCTTTGCCACGAACGCGGCCATCAGCTCGCGGTCGCCCACCGACCATGAGGAGGGCCCGCGCATCGCCTCCTGGGTCACTTTTGACATGGGGCCGCCATAGAAGTCCGCCCGGTATTTGACCAGCTTGACGATGTCGAGCACCGGCTGGCGCGAGGCGATTCGAATGAGGGCGAACAGGCCCTTCGTTGCGAAGCCGTGGCCGCTGTCGAGAATGCGCAGTCGCATGCTTACTCCTTCGCAGACGCGGCCTCAAGGGCGGCGAGGGCTGATTCATACTGCCGAGTGGCCTGCCCGACCGCGGCGCAGACCACCATCTCAAAGACCTGGTCTTCGCTGAGGCCTGAGGCCATGGCGGCGGCGATGTCCTCATCGGTGACCCTGAAGGCATGCCGGGCGACTTTGTCGAGCAGGGTTTCCCGGGGGCCGGCGAGACCGCTGTTGTCGAAGGCAGCTCTGCGTTCGGAGGAGGATGACTGGCCGTCTCCCGCGAGGATTCGGCGGGTCAGCGCTGTTCGTGGGTGCCGGATATCTGTCATGGAATCTGCCTCCTGGGTGCTGCCTTGAGGGAAATTACCCGTTGCGGCGGCGTCCTCTGGTACAATCTAACCACGCTCAGTTGTTTGGTCGTGAGCCGTTCTCGCCTTCATCCGCAAGATCGACCTCCCGTAATCGTTCCAGCCCTCTCAGCGTGATGGCCCCAAAGCAGATGTCACAGAGTGTGACCGGGCCAGGCTGCGGCGCTCCGGCAATTCATGTCAGGCGCATTCCAGCCGAAAACGTAGAGTGTGGGTCGAATCGCGACCGGCGCTTCGTATGCGCCTCCCGGATCTCCCTGCATAGAAAAATCAAATTTCCGCGCGCGTTTGGAAAGACGCCTCGGGAAGAAAGCATCTCCGGCCGCCCGCGTCGTGAAACGACGCTGGATCCCTGGATGAAGTGTACGGATCAACGTACCCCAGAGGGATCCCCGGCGAGCCCGAGCACAGGAACCAATTTTGAACACCTTTTCTGAAATCCCCCTTTCGGCCGCGCTGCAGCAGCAGATTGCCGCCGCTAATTTTGTCACGCCCACTCCGGTTCAGGCGCAGGCGATTCCGCCCGCGCTCGATGGCCACGATGTTCTTGCCACGGCGCAGACCGGCACGGGCAAAACCCTCAGCTTCCTGATCCCACTGATCGAGCGCATGCCTCCTCCGGGGTCGAAGACCACGAAAGGCGCCTGCGCCCTGGTACTGCTGCCGACGCGTGAGCTGGCGATGCAGGTTCTGGAAGCGTATCGGCACCTGACCGGCAGTCGCGGGACCGCGGCTCTTGTCTGCGGCGGCCTGAATGAAGGCCCGCAGCTCGATGCGATCCGTCGCGGGGCGCGCCTGATCGTCGCTACGCCTGGCCGTCTCGAAGATTACCTGCAGCGCAAACTCGTCAACCTCGGCGGCGTTCGCATGCTGGTTCTGGACGAAGTGGACCGCATGCTCGATATGGGCTTTAAGCCGTCCATCCGGCGCATCGTTGCGGCGATTCCGGCGGAGCGCCAGACGCTTTGCTACTCTGCGACCCTGAGCAATGAGATTCGCGACGTTGCGCGCGACTATCTGCGCAACCCGGTCCGCGTTGAGATTGGCTCGGTGCTCAAGCCTTCGCCTAACGTCCAGCTGCAGACCTACGAGGTCCCGACGGACAAGAAGCAGGAGCTGCTCGAGCATCTGCTTGGATCCAGCGAGGGCAGCTTCCTCGTCTTCGTGCGCACCAAGCATGGAGCCGACCGCGTCGCCCGCCGCCTGAAGCGCGCCGGACACGAGGCCATCCAGATCCACGGCGACCGCTCGCAGTCCCAGCGCAACGCTGCGCTGCGCAGCTTTGCTCAGGGACATCATCGCGTCCTGGTGGCCACCGACGTGGCTGCGCGCGGCATCGACGTCGCCGACGTCGCCCACGTGGTGAACTTCGACATGCCCAAGGAAGCCGAGGATTACGTCCACCGCGTCGGCCGGACCGGACGCGCTTCTGCCCGCGGCATGGCCTCCACCTTCGCTGCTCCTGACGAGACGCACGAGCTGCACAAGATCGAGCGCAAACTCGCCATCAAACCGAGGATCTTCCGCGTCCGTCCCCGGACCGCGGCCCTGGCCACGGCATAAGCGAACATTTCGGGTGTCCCCTGTCTGGCGGCTATTGGCAGACAGGGGCGCCTGCTACGGCCGCCGCATATTTCCCCGCAGCGTCAGCGAACCATCCTCATTGCACTTTTCCCGGCAGGCCCAGCGCACCGGGACTCGCATCCCGTTCACCTGGATTTCCGCGCGCAGCTGCAGGCCCTGCCACTGGGTTCCTGCCGGCAACACCAGCTGCGCCTGGCGAATCTTCCCGGGCAGCGGATACCCCGCGTCCAGGCCGCCCTCCGCTAACACCGTCCCGTCGGCCCGCGCCACCGACAGGCGCAGCACCCCGGGAACTCCGGCGATGCCGTCATTCGCCATCCCCACGATCAGTCCGCAACGCGGCCCGTCGCTGTAACTCCACACAAACGAGGGACGCACACGGTAGCCCACGCGGCGCGCGATCCGCGCAAAGGCATCGGGGCAGGCCTCCTGGTAGCGGCGCAGATTCCACGCTCCGATCGCGTGAAAATTCCACAGCGACCAGTAGCTCACCCCGACATCCATTACATGCTGGATCATGTTTTCAGCCGGAGCAACGCCCGCTTCACCGGGCTGCGCGGGCGCCTTCGCCGGTATGCCCTGCTCCAGCACTGCCGCCGCCCAGGACGGACGATTGCTGAGCGCCTCGATCTGCTCGTTCTCGATAAAGATGGTGTCGGAGCGCATCCACTGGTGGGCGCGGACCGAACGGTCGAGCATCTCTGAGTTCCCCACGCGGCTGAAATCCGGCTGCGTATTCGTCACCAGCGGCGTTTTTTTGAATGCCTCCAGCTGGGTCTCCAGCATGCTCAGCCAGGTGCGCTCGGCCGTGGCGTAATCCGGGAAAGGATTATTCGCGAAGGGCCAGGTGTGCCCCTCGCCCCAGAAGCCGTACATGAAGGTGTCCATGAACTCCACGTCGGGATGCCCGTCGAACTCGGCTGCCAGCGCCTCCACCAGCCCGCGAAACGCCGTCTGGAAGCGCGGATCGTCGAAGCGCGGCATGGCTTTCGACCACTGGTTGTCGAGATAGCGCGCCGCCTCTTTCCGCTCGCTCTCGTCTGTGAGAACCAGAGGAACAAATGGAACGGTGTTGAGCACAAAATCCGGCAGCGCCGGCGCATGCGTGTAATCCGGCGCGACCAACTGCACTCGAAACGCCACTCGCTTGCCGCTGGACTTCGCCAGAGCGAAGACCTGTTTGAGGTATTCGGGCAGCACCAGCTTTCCGGGCTGCGGCTGCACCTCCCGCCAGGTGGGACGGACGTACAGTTTCTCGCCCAGTGGAAACGCGACGAGCTCCTCGATGGCCTTTTCGACGACGGACGCGCCCTGAGAATTGACCGACCGCCCATCGGGAGTCTGAATCTCTTCGGTCCCCTTGTCGGCGGTGATGTAGGTCATGAGCCCCTTGCCGTAGTTGGGCACCACGTTGTCCGAGGGCATGGTCGTCATCACCACGTCGTCCGACGGGATCACCGCGTCCGGGGGATACTGCGGAAACGGCCCCTGATTCAGGCGATCGGGGACCGTGGGTCCGAGGCCGAAGTCATACTTGCCCCAGTTGTGCGCGGGAACAATCGCCCGCGCGTCGGTTCCCGCCCACTCGACACCGCTCAACAAGCCAGCCGCACCGATTCCGGCGAGCCCCGCCCCACCTTTCAAGAACGCCCGACGCCGCATCGCATGGCCCCTCCCCAGGGACGGAGCCATCGTAATCTTTCGAAAGCGTTCAATGCAATTCGAAAGGAGGCTTGGCTCCGCAGTCGCCGCGACCAGCGGCTTACAGGAGAAGCGGACTGCTATGCAGGTGAAGCGCTCTCAGGGCGAGATCCGTAGTGAGCATTACATGCTGGGACCAGCATGTTCCCTTTCTCGACTCCGCTACGCCGGGAGATACTGGACTCTGCGGAGGCTAGCGATGGGCGCAATAGACAAAACCAAAGCCCCCTCCCAAACCAATCGCAAGCGACCTCCCGTCGCCACAGAAAAGCCAACATGGAGGGAAGTCTTCGCCGCCCTCGACGCCGCTCAATTCCCCGACGACTTCCTCGAAGATCGCGATGCCGGCCTCTCGCCGAACCCCGAACAGCGCGAGGACCTTCAAGTTAAAAAGAACTCCTCCGGCGCACTGTAACCCGCAACCTGTAACCTGTAACCTCCAATGGACGCCGACTTTGCCCGAGCCTTCGCCCAGGACTGGATCGAGGCCTGGAACACGCACGATCTGGAGCGCATCCTTGCCCACTACGACGACGCGGTCCAGCTGACCTCGCCGGTCGCCCGACGGTTCCTGAACGGAGGCGACACGGTGCACGGCAAAGCCGCCCTGCGCGAGTATTTCCGCCAGGGCCTTGAGGCCTATCCCGATCTGCGCTTCGATTTCCTCGATGTGCTCTGGGGGATTGAGACGGTCGTCGTCCGTTACATCAACAGCGTCCGCGGCGGCCCTTCCGCCGAGGTGATGCTCTTCAACGCCGCCGGCAAAGTCACCCGCGTCTGGGCCAACTACGACCAGTGACCAGCGCCCTGGGCTCCCGTTTTCCTGTTTCCAGTTGCCTGTTGCCTATTGCCTGCCCTCAGGCCTGATAACCGCCTGGATTCGACGAAAAGAAGCGAAGCTGCGCCTGCAGACGGTCCAGCTTGTCCTGCAGCAGGGATGCTTCCTCGCGCGACAACTCCACCACGGCGCGCCGTTCCAGAACGTCGCGATAGGTGGCCTGGGCCTTTTGCACCAGCCCCGCAACGCTGGCCGGAGGATCGCGGCGGGTCAACCCGACGAGCATCTCCGTGGCCATGACAGCCTCGGCCAGCAGCGCCTCGAAGGTCACACGTCGCAGATCGCCATAAGCATCAGGCATGAAAAAACCCTCCGTGGCCACCCAGTTTTGCCCTCCTCCGTCGACGTGCACGTGCGCACCCTCATCTCTGGACTAGTAATTGGGAGTCTGCCAGACCGTCTCGCCCCGGTCGGTGATATCAATCACCCGTGGCAACATGGGGCTGGTTCGATGCGGCGACACCAGGGCGGCCAGTCCTTCCGGTAGTCTGGTTCCATGAAAGTAGCTCTGCTCGGATTCGGCACGGTGGGCAGTTCCGTCGCGCGGATCCTCTGCGATCTCCAGCCCGAGGGCGTCGAGCTGGCCGTTATCTTCAACCGCTCCATTGCCCGCAAGAAGGTGGACTGGCTCCCCCCTTCGGTCCTGTGGACTGAGAACTTTGAGGATGTTCTCCACTCCGGCGCCAACGTCATCGTCGAGCTGGTTGGCGGCCTCGAGCCGGCCGGGACCTGGGTCCGCCGCGCTCTGGAAGCCGGCAAATCGGCGGTCACCGGCAACAAAAAGCTGATCGCGCGGCACGGCATCGAGCTGGACCGGCTGGCCCGCTCGCGAGGCGCGCACCTGCTCTACGGAGCCGCCGTTGCCGGGGGCATTCCGGTTATTCCCGGCCTCACCCAGGGCTTTGCCGGGGACCGCATCACCCGCATCGAAGGCATCCTGAACGGCACCTGCAACTACATCCTGAGCCGTATGGAACAGGGCGACGCCTTTGCCGACGTTTTGAAAGACGCCCAACAGCTGGGCTACGCCGAAGCCGACCCCAGCGAAGACGTGGACGGCTACGACGCGCGCGCCAAGCTGGTGATTCTCTCGCGCATCGCGCTGCGCTCCGGCCTCGACGTCGACTCGGTCGGCTGCCGCTCCATCACCGCCGTCGATGCCATTGACCTGACCTACGCGCGCGATCTGGGCTGCACCATCCGCCAGATCTCCAAAGCCGAGCTGCGCCCGGGCGGCGTTGCCGCTGCTGTTGGACCGATGCTGGTCCCGCTGCGCTCGCCGCTGGCCTGGTCGCGCGGCACAGAGAACATGGTTCTCGTTTCGGGCCAATATGGCGGCGACGTGGTCTTCTCCGGACACGGCGCGGGGGGCAATCCGACGGCGGTTGCCGTGGTGTCGGACCTGATCTCGCTCGCGCACGGGTCGCGCCCGGTCGATCTGCCCAGCCGCGCGGTTGCGGTCAGCGGAGAGTTTGAGGTGCGGCACTACATCCGGTTCGTCGTTGGGGATCGGCCGGGCATCGTGGCCGAGATCGCCGGCGCGCTGGCCTCCGAGAAGATCAATATCGACGCCCTTTTCCAGCGGCCCGGCTTCGAGAAAGGCAGCCTGCCCTTTGTCGTTACCGTTGAGCCCTGCGCCGCCTCCGCGCTGCGCCGCGCTCTGGATCGCATCGCGCATGCGTCGTGGCTCTCGCAGCCGCCGCTCGACATGCCCATGCTGGGCGAGTAAAGGATGCCGATGTTCGCCACCGTGGTCGCGGCCATCACGACTCTGCTGACGTTCGCCGGCCTTGCCTATTATCTGCTGGCGCTGCTCAGCGCGCGCAGCTTCCTGCGCCGGCCGCGCTTCCCTGCCGGATTTGCGCCGCCGGTCAGCATTCTGAAGCCGCTGCATGGCGCTGAGCCTGGTATGCCGGAGGCTTTCGCCAGCCACTGCCGCCAGGATTATCCGTCGGACTACGAAATCCTCTTCGGCGTCTCGTCGCTTGAGGATTCCGCCGTGCCGCTGGTCCGTCAGCTCCAGGCCGACTTTCCGGAGCGCAGCATTCGCCTCGTCCACACGCCTGAGGTCCTCGGGCTGAACGGCAAGACCAGCAACGTGGCTCAGCTGGTGCCGCATGCGCGCTACGAGCATCTGGTGATCGGCGACGCCGACATCCATGTGGGACCGCAGTATCTGGCGCGCATCCTTGAGCCTTTTGCGCCCGT
Organism: Acidobacteriaceae bacterium; assembly: GCA_036489655.1. GTDB lineage: Bacteria > Acidobacteriota > Terriglobia > Terriglobales > Acidobacteriaceae > Palsa-343. Next base: position 7,222 of record DASXFH010000050.1, read on the forward strand.
GGAAGGCCAGCCGCCGATGGGTTTGGTGACGGCGCTCTACAGCGGCCGGGCGCATGGCACGCTGGGATCGAGGCTGGAGGCTCTGGGCATCGCGACCGATTTCGCGGCCGGCGTGCTGACGGCGCGGTTTCTCGATCGGGGCCTTCGGTTCGGGCTGGGGTCCACGCTGGCCGTCACGCGCTCGGCGCTGCAGGCAATTGGCGGACTGGCGCCCCTCGCCGATTATCTGGCCGACGACTATCAGATCGGCTCGCGCATTGCGAACGCCGGTTTAGGTGTGGAACTGGCGAACGAGATTGTTCAAACCGAGGTCCCGGCGTGGAGATTCGCCGGCTTCTGGCAGCACCAGATCCGCTGGGCGCGGGGCATGCGCGATTCCCGGCCGGCCGGCTTTCTTTTTCTGCCGCTCTCCTACGCGCTGGCCTGGGGCTTCCTGAACCTGATCGCTACCGGGCTCAGCGTGACGGCCTTCGCGCTGTTCAGTCTCACGCTGCTGGTCCGCGTTTCGCTGGCGCTGGGTGTTGGAGTGGGCATCCTTGGCGACCGCCAGGTGCTGCGCGACCTGTGGCTGATCCTGCCGCGGGATCTGGTGGCGCTGGCGCTTTGGGCGTGGAGCTACGCCGGCAACAGCGTCGCCTGGGGCGACGAACGCCTGGTTCTGCGTAACGGGAAGATTGTTTCCAGCGCCGCGGCCGCGCCTGCGTCCTGCTCAGCGGCGGCTCCGGGAGACCGGCTCGATCCTCAGTGACCCGATGGGGGCACGTACTCCTTCGGCAGTGCGGCGCCCTCGCCAAAGAAAAACTGGTCCATCTGTTCGACCAGGAATTCCTGGGCCTGCGGGGTCCACGGCTGCAGGCGATATTCGTTCAGCAGCATTTTCTGCCGCTCGATCCACTCCTGCCACGCCTTCTTCGAAACGTTGTTGTAGACCTTGTTGCCAAAGTCGCTGTCGAAAGGCGCCTCGTCCAGGCCTTCCATTTCCTGTTTGTAGCGTGCGCAAAATACCATGTGCGGCATAATTGTCGTCTCTCCCGGATATTGTACCGGCTGGTTCGACTCCGCCGGGCGGGGCGGCCCATGCGGGCAACCCGGTCCAGCCTTCCGGCCTCGCATAAACAAGCCTGCCTTGATCCGCGCCGCTGGCGCTATGGCGGGGATAGAGAATATACAGATATTCTGCCTATGGTCATCGTTGGTCATCCTCCGGCCCCCCCACTGAAAGCTCTTCAATGAAACGAAAGCTCGGGATCCTTTACTGCCTTTCCCTACTGTTCCCCATTGCGTTCCTGGCGGTTCCCCGCCCGGCGCACGGCCAGTCTGCCGAGGAGATCGTGCGCAAAGTGGTTGGCAATGAGCTGTGGGCCGACTCTAACGATCACTCCCGCTGGATGTATCGGGACGCGTACAAGTCCCCCGACAAAGATCTGGTGAAGCTGGACATCGAAACGCCCCAGGGCAACCTCTCCATGGTGATCGAGGACCACGGCCGGCCGGCCGGCGCACAGCAACACCAGGCCGATCTCAACCGCATCCAGCGGATGCTCAGCGATTCGTCGTTCCGCGCGCAGCAGAAGAAGAACGCGCAGCATGACGGCCAGCAGGCCCGGGACATGCTGAAGATGTTGCCCGATGCCTTTGTCTGGAAAATCGTAAGCCGGGCCGGGGACAGCGTCACGTTATCGTTCCACCCCAATCCAAACTTCTCGCCCGGCAGCATGAACGCGAAGGTCCTGGCCGCGATGTCGGGGACCATGGCAGTCAATGAGAAGGTGATGCGCCTGCAGAGCCTGCGCGGCCGCCTCGACCAGTCAGTGCAATTTGCCTGGGGACTGCTCGGTCACCTGGATGCCGGCGGCATCTTCCACATCGAGCGAGCGGACGTGGGCGATGGCAGCTGGCAGATCACGCAGATGCATGTCCACATCTCCGGCAAAGCGCTGTTCTTCAAAAGCATCGGCGACCAGGAAGACGAGGTCACGAGCGACTATCATCCCGTTCCGAACGATGTGGATATGGAGAAGGCAGCGCAGATGCTGCGCGACGGCGAAGTGGCTCGTATTCTGGGCATGGGAAGCCATTCCGGCGCATGAGTCGCGCCCACGGTAGCCGGGCCGAGTCAATTCAATGCATGTGCAGCCGCCAGGCGGTGTAGCTCGCAATCTCATGCGCCATCCGCTGCACGCGTCGCGGCCCGGGAATGCTGCGCCCCGGGGGACGCGGTGACGTATACACCTCGAGCCCATCGCGCGCGCAGATGGCGTGAATGCGGAACAAATGGCTGCCGTCGCTGACCACGTCAATGGAGCGAAACCCGTTCTTCCGGGCAATGACGGCCAGACGCTCGGCCGACTCCTCCGTGTCATCGCTGCGGGTTTCCGCAATGATTGCGTTTTCCGGCACACCGTGCGCGATCAGGTAATCGTGCCCCACTCCGCCTTCGGAGTGGAGGTCGGCGGGATCGCTGCCGCCCAGGGTAATGATCATGGGCGCCAGGCCCCGCTGATAGAGCTCCAGCCCATGCGCCAGGCGCGCCCGCAGCACCGGGGACGGACGCCCGTCGTACTCCGCGGCGCCGAAGACAGCAATCGCATCCGCCTTGCGCGCCTGGTCGCGATGCGCGTACGCCTGGATTCGCCCATCCACCCACAGGGCCCACAAAACCGCGCCTGCCAGCAGCACCGCCGCAGCAGACAGCCACAGCCGAAGACGCGATCCAGAGGCCGATCGCAGCGGGCCCTCCCGCGCCATCCGCAGATTGTCGTCCGGAAGAATCATCGTGACTGCAGCGCGAGCGCAACGGCATGCGTCGGGATCGCTCCCTCCCGCAAAATCTGCCAGGTTCCCTCCGCCCCGGAAAGATCCACGATGGTCGTTGCCACGCTGCGGCCGGTGGGGCCGCCATCCACAATGAGCGGAATGCGGTCGCCGATCTGGTCCCGGACGCAGGCCGCATAGGTACACTCCGGCAGACCCGCCAGGTTTGCCGACGTTGCGGTAATGGGCAGACCCAGCGCTGCCACCACCGCTCGAGGAATGGCCGCATCCGGAATGCGCAAAGCCACGTTGCCGGTATTCGCGGTGCTGCGCAGC
>DASXFH010000386.1:0-2971 GCA_036489655.1 Acidobacteriaceae bacterium
TCGGTCATGGTGACGGCGCGCAAGGGCACCTTTGGCCACGGCATGAGCGCCGGCGGCGGCTGGGAGCTGACAGCGCAGTATCTGGGTTACGCGAGCGGTCATCTTTTCCCCACGCTGCTCACTGAGGAGTCGTTGAATCCCGCGATCAAAACTATCCACGGACAATACGTCTTCGCGGATAGCTGTGTGGCCGCGGATGGCCTCGCGGGCAAGCTCTCGAGCGGTATCGGCGGCATCAACGCGTGTGTGATCTCGCGGCCGCTGCCAAAGAAATAGAAAGCTTTCCAGTCCTCAGGAGTGCGCGGCCTGCGCGGCCGGATGCACTGTGTTCCGGCGCCACTTCCAGATGCCCCAGCCGAGCGCCGCCAGGAAGAGCGCAAGAATGCCCCAGCCGATCATGCCCGAGTAGCGCGACAGGTAGTGATTCCACCAGCGGACCATCTGGCGTCCGTAGATGACCCCCAGCCAGGCAATCACAGCATAGCGAGCAGTGCGCGCCACGGTGAACGCGGCCAGGAAACGTCCGAGTGTCACCCCCAAAGCCCCCGCGGCTGCAAGAAATGGCATCAGCGGAACCGGAGGAGGGTTGATGGCAGAGATCGCAACCGCAGTAGCGCCATGTTTCTTCACCCAGTTCGTGATGCGATCGTAGTAGCGCGCCGGAACGTAGCGGCGCAGCGCCGTTTCGCCGCCCTTCTTCCCCGCCGACCACGTAGTGAATGCACCGGCGACCGCGCCTCCGACAGCCAACGGAACCAACACCCATGGACGGCCGCCATGAGCGATCAGAATCAGCAGCAGCAGATCCGTCGTTCCCGGAATAGGCAAAGGGATAGGGCAGGCGTCCAGCAGCGAAACGCCGAAGAGGCCGATCCAGCCCATGCCGATCAGCCAGTGGATAGCGCGATGTTGTGTTCGCCCGGTCTGGACAGCGGCAATGAGCGCCTTTTTCACGAGTGCCTCGTTGGAAATCCAGTGCCCGGGCATCACGTCCAGCCGGGCATCAGGCTCTTGGACGCTCGGAAGCGCTTCCAGGCTGCGCAGAGATGGCTTTCCGGGCAAAGATCTTTTGCGCCACGGCTAGAGTAGCGGCAGATCTGTCACAGGCGGCAGTACATCCGAGGCTGCGGCCAGCGCATAAAAGCGCCGCAGACCTTCCAGGCACTCGTCGTCGAGGATGTAGTGGATGTTGCCACTCAGGTAGGCATAGATTGTCGCGCGCGGCAGCGCGATGTGCATGGCCCATTCGTCGGCCAGATCGTCGATATGCGCGAGTCCCGCATCGCGCGAGCCAAGAAGATCGCTCACAAGTTGATCGCGCACTGGGCGGGAGCGGATCGCTTCCTCGCGTACGCCCCACAACGCGGAGATCCACGGCAGGCCGGTGAGCCTATGCCATTCCGCCCCGAGATCGAGATAGAGCAGCTCTTCTCCCGTCCGCTGTTGACGCGCGGCGCGGTCTTCGAGCGCGAGCAATGCGGGATCGCCGATGAGCACGGCGGCATCGCAGGCGGCAAGCATCGCGTCGAGATCGGGTGCGTGCTGCATAAAGGTGGCGGGAATCTTCCAGAAGCGCCGCGCCATGACTTGTACATAAGCGTGCGTCGCGCGCGATGAGGTGTCGGATGCGACGGTGCGCACTCCGTCGATGCCTGTTTTGGCGCGGACGATCAACAACAGCGAGCGTATGGCGCCTTTCGACGCAATCGCACAGCCGGGAACGATGCGGAGATCGCTGCTGCCTGCAAATGCGGTGATGGGAACGAGCCCGAGATCGGCGGTGCCGCTGGCGAGACGCTCCGCACACTGAGCAGGCATCATGCTCTCGATGTCGTAGCGGCCGGCGAGCGGGACCGCGTGAGGTGGATGATCGAAGTCCCACATGAGCGGTGCGGGATTCAGAAAGCGGATGGCTGCAAGGCGAAGGCGGCTCGTCACTGCTTAGTGTACTGGGATAGTGTACCGGCTGCGATTGCGTACCCCATTCGTCGGATTGTCCCTGTCCTTTTGCCCTCATAGTCTCGGTTCAATATCCATGCCGGGCCCCCAGACCATCTGCGTTCCTCCTCCTGCAACTGAAACCACCCTGGCATGGCTGGCCATGGCGCTGACCCCTGGCCTTGGGCCGCGCCGCATCCAGCGTGCCGTGCGCGGTATGCGCGAACCAGCGGAGTTGTTTCGCCTGTCGTTGACTGCGCTGGAGGCTCTGCAGATCCCCGTCGCATCCGCGCGTTTTATTGCCGAGGGCAAGGCGCGCAAAGCGGCCGAGGAGGAGTGGCAGCATATCTGTGACAGCGGCTGCGGCGTGATGACGCTGGCCGATGCCGACTACCCGGAGCGCCTGCGCGAGATCTTCGATCCGCCGCCGGTGCTGTGGGTGCGCGGCGACCGCGAGCTGCTGTCGCGGCCGGCGATTGCAGTGGTGGGCACGCGTGCGCCGAGCCCGTACGGCACCGGCATGGCGGAGATGCTCTCGCGCGACCTCGCGGCGCGCCGCATGGTGATTCTGAGCGGGATGGCGCGGGGCGTCGATACCGCCGCGCACAAGGGCGCCCTGAAGGCGGGAGGCCGCACCGTGGCCGTATGGGGCACCGGGCTGGACGTGGTGTATCCGAAGGAGAACAAGGGACTGGCGGTGGAGATCATCCTCTCCGGCGGCGCCATCGTCTCCGAGCAGCCGTTGGGCACCTTCCCGGCGCCGCAGAATTTTCCGCTTAGGAACCGTATTATCAGTGGTTTAAGCGTGGGCGTGCTGGTGGTGGAGGCGGGCGAACAGAGCGGGACCCGCGTGACCGCCCGCTGCGCGCTGGAACAGAACCGCGACGTCTATGCTGTGCCTGGAAACGTAACAAACAAAGGGAGTTGGGGGCCGAATACTTTGATCAAGCAGGGGGCCCGGCTGACGGCTACCTGGGAGGATATCTGGGAAGAGCTTCCGACGCAGATTCGATTGGAGTTAGAGGGCGGTCAG
>DASXFH010000058.1:0-28741 GCA_036489655.1 Acidobacteriaceae bacterium
ACCTGTGCATGCAGGCAAGCCTGCGCCATGAAACCAGCGCTCAAAATGGCGAGCGCGCCCAGACGAAACATCACGGCTTTCACGCGATCCGGAACCTCAAACAGTAGGGATGGCAAGCTTCAAGATTATCACCCTGGGGGCCCCGACCCATCCACCACAGAGAACACAGGGGGCACAGAGGCATGCGGGCGAAAGCATCAGGTTCGGAGGGCGGGGCGGATGTGGAGCTCCCGGAGTTGCTGATCGCTGACTTCGGTGGGGGCGTCCATCATGAGGTCGATGGCTTTGGCGGTTTTGGGGAAGGCGATGACCTCGCGCAGGCTGGAGGCGCCGGCGAGGAGCATGACGAGGCGATCGAGGCCGAGGGCGATGCCGCCGTGGGGCGGAGTGCCGTACTGCAGGGCTTCAAGGAAGAAACCGAAGCGCAGCTTCGCCTCCTCCTCCGACATGCCGAGGGAGTGGAAGATTTTCTGCTGGACGTCCTGGCGGTGGATACGGATGGAACCGGAGCCCAGCTCGACGCCGTTGAGAACGATGTCGTAGGCGAGGGCGCGGACGGCTTCCGGATCCGACTCCATGCGGCCGGCGATGAGGTCATCTTCGTGCGGCGAGGTGAAGGGGTGGTGGGCGAAGGTCCACTTCTTTTCGGCGTCGTCCCACTCGAAGAATGGGAAATCGGTGACCCAGAGGAATTTGTAATCGCCGGCGGTTCCCTTCTTCTCGAAGGCTTTGTGCTCGTCCTGGAAACGCTTGGCGAGATCGAGGCGGAGCTGGCCGGCTTTTCTGTAAATCCAGAGGCGGTCGCGCGCCGGGGCGGTGGCGCCGGGGCGGGGCGTGACGACGATCAGGCGGTGGTCGGGTTCGATGCGGGCGAATCCCCATTCAGGGCCGCAGTTCTTCGCGGCGGCTGCATCGATGCGCTGGGCGAGGGGGGCATACTGCGGGTTGGTGCCGAGGCGGTCGATGTCGAGATACGCGAGGCCGGGGGCGACGGCGGCGTTGATCTCCTGGGCGAAGGCCTTCTTCTGCGTGTTGCTCATCGCCGTCTTGTTGGGGATAACGATGGCGACGATGGGCAGGCCGGGCTCGATCTTGAGCGAGGCGAGTTCGTCGGCGGTGAAGGCGTCGCGGACGTCGGTCATCGGCGGCAGACGCAGGTCGGGCTTGTCGATGCCGTACTGGCGGATGGCCTCGTCGTAGGTCATGCGCGGGAAGGGCGTGGCGATGGATTCGCCGGTGACCTCGAAGGCGGCTCTGAGGAAGCCTTCGACCACGTGGAAGATTGTCTCCTGGGTGGGGAAGGTCATTTCCAGGTCGATCTGGGTGAACTCGGGCTGGCGATCGGCGCGGAGGTCTTCGTCGCGGAAGCAGCGGGCGATCTGGAAGTAGCGGTCGAGGCCGGAGATCATGAGGATCTGCTTGAAGATCTGCGGCGACTGCGGCAGCGCGAAGAACTGGCCGGGATGGACGCGGCTGGGAACGAGATAATCGCGCGCGCCTTCGGGGGTGGAGCGCGTCATCATCGGAGTTTCAATTTCGAAGAAGCCCTGGCTGGAGAGGTATTCGCGGACGGCGAGGGCGACCTTGTGGCGGACCTCGATGTTGCGGGCCATTTCGGGGCGGCGCAGATCGAGGTAGCGGTACTTGAGGCGGACTTCTTCGTTCTGGATGGCGTCTTCGGCCGGGGAGAAGGGCGGGACTTTGGAGTCGTTGAGGAGGAGAAGCTCGGTGGCGGCGATTTCGATTGTGCCGGTGGGCATTTTGGGGTTGACTGCGTCGGCGCCGCGCAGGCGGACCTTGCCGGTGGCGGCGACGACGTACTCGGGGCGAGCCTGCTCGGCTTTCAGATGGCCTTGGGGGGCGAGTTCCTTGTCGAGGACGACCTGGGTGATGCCGTAGCGGTCGCGCAGGTCGAGGAAGATGAGGTTGCCGTGGTCGCGGCGGCGGTTGACCCAGCCCATGAGGGTGACGGTCGAGCCGGCGTCGGCGGCGCGGAGCTGGCCGCAGGTGGCTGTGCGTTGGCGTGTGCCGAGAAAGTCGAGCAAGATGACGATTCCTTGTGGCGAATTGCGCAGGGGCTAAAGCCCCTCACTTTTCTGTTTGATTTTCGGCACGACTAAAGTCGAGCCCTGACACAAAACTTTCGGAGCCTGTTCGACTCCGCGTCCGCGGTGCCTCCCGTGGGGAAGGCTGTCCGGTGGTGTTAGTCCTGTTCCGAGCGGCGCAACGTTTGCGCGAGTTGGTCGCGCGGGATTTTGGTTTCTTCGCCGGTGGCGAAGGTCTTCACTGTCAGGATACCGGAGCGCTGCTCATCTTCTCCGAGCAGGACGATGGCGCGGGCCAGCTTGTTGGCCATTTCGAAGGATTTCTTCAGGCGGAAACTGCCGTCGCCAAGGTCGATGCGGAGGCCGGCGCGGCGGAGCTCGCGGGCCAGCTGCAGGGCCGGGGCGTTTTGGGCTTCGGTGAGCGGGGCGATCCAGGCGTCGGCCAGCGTGCCCTGAGTGCCGGCGGCGTTTTCCTGTTCCTGGGCCTGGAGGGTGAGGATGAGGCGGTCGAGGCCCATGGCGAAGCCGATGCCGGGGGCTTTGGGGCCGCCGAGCATCTCCGAGAGGCCGTCGTAGCGACCGCCGCCGAGGAGGGCGTTTTGCGCGCCGAGGCCGCCGTGGGTGAACTCAAAGGTGGTGCGGGTGTAGTAGTCGAGGCCGCGGACGAGGCGGGGGTTGACCTCGTATTTCACGCCGCAGGCATCGAGCGCAGAGAGGACCGCGGCGAAGTGGGCTTTGGAGGCGTCGTCGAGGTAGTCGGCGATCTTCGGCAGAGTCTCGATGATGGGCTGGTCTTCGGGGACCTTGCAGTCCAGCACCCGCAGAGGGTTGGTCTCGGCGCGGCGCTGGCAGTCGGTGCACATCTGCGGGGCTTTGTCTTTGAGAGCCTCGCGGAGGGCAGCGATATAGCGGGGGCGGTCGGTGGCGGAGCCGACGGAGTTGAGGACGAGGGTCCAGCCGGAGATGCCCAGCTCGTCGAGCAGGCTGGCGAGGAGTTCGATGACTTCGGCGTCGCGGAGTGGGGATTCAGAGCCGGCGGAGGGCGGGCCGATGACCTCGGCGCCGATTTGCCAAAACTGGCGGTAGCGGCCCTTCTGCGGGCGCTCGCGGCGGAACTGCGGGCCGATGTAGTAGAGCTTCTGAAGCAGGCCGGTTTCGCCGAGCTTGTGCTCGATGTAGGCGCGGACGACGCCGGCGGTGTTCTCGGGGCGGAGGGTGAGGGACTGGGAGCTTGAGAAAAAATTTCCGGGGAAGCCTTCTATCTCAACCTCGTCATGCTTTACCCATGGGGCGCTATTAATGACAGATTCAGGTACCACTAGTCGAAGGCCGATTCGGTGTTGCGAGAACTCCTGGTTGAATTGTGTTCGGGCGACCTCGCGCGCCTTCGTCAACGCCGCTATTGCATCGCCGGTGACCTTGGGCCTGAAGGAGACAAACTCAACCCTACTTGTCGCCTTTCGCCAGATCTGCCTCTGAATTCCCAAGGGTCTTATGCCTTGAGAGAAAGCGATCCCTTCCTGGAAGAAAACTCGGTCCTCGTTCTCTCTCGACCACGCATCGAAAAGCTTCTTATCATCAAACCGTTCCCCATCTTCCCACGTGTACATCTCTTTGGAGACGATGTCGGTTTCTTCGCCGACGCCGCGGGCGAAGAGCTGCGTGTCCTCGAAGAGGGGGGTGCGGATCTCGCCGAAAGCATAGCGGGCCATCACGCGGCGGGTGATGGACTCGACGCGGTCCCAGAGTTCGGTTTCCGGCGGCAGAAGATCGCGCGTACCGCGCACAGCTTTGAGGACAGTCATGGGTCTGGTTTCAGTTTAAAGGAGGGGCGTGCGCTCATCGCCGGGCACGGGGGTGTTCTTCCGTCCGGCTTTCTTCAGGATGCGCAGAGCTTTGGGCAGATCGGCGCGTCCTGCCCGCTCGCGGAAGTAATCTTCTGTACGCAGTGCCGAGAGCTTCTCTGCCAGGGCAACATTGATGAACTGGTTCAGAGCCACGCCTTCCGCATCGGCCACCCTGCGCGCTTCATCGAGCAGCGAATTCTGAACCCGCAGAGCGAAGTTGTTTTTTCTCATATCTCCTCCAACATGCGCAGCGCTTCCTGAGGCAGCAGCACTCTGATTCCAAATCCCGATGCCCCGGAAACGAAGTCTTTCCGATTGAAGGTGACGAGACCATCTGCCCGGCCGTTCGCCGCCGCCTCCAGTACCATATCGTCGTTCGCATCCCGCAGCATTGGCCGCCAGTGAAAAGGCAGGCGAACCGGTTCCCCTGTCGCCGCCAAAGCATCCAGTACAGCATTCACTTCAGAGACGGTTAATCCTGATGCGCTCAGGTGCTCTTCGCGCCCCAGGACCGACTCGTATTCCAACATGAGCGGCACGGACAGCAGCAGGGTAAACTTTCTATCCAGCGCAGCGCGCAAGAGCCAATTGGACGCGCCAGATGAGCTGCGAAAAGCCGCAACAATCACCGAAGTGTCCAGTACGAGCCTCAAACTATTATGATATTGCATGTGATATCACAATTCAAGCCGGTTCCATTTCACAGACTGCTCTTGCCACTCCCACTCCGAGCTTGCAACTCGTGCCGCGTTGCAACGAAGATAAAGATCAGTTGAGGTGCCTGCCATGGTTCGCCGGATCGCCTGCTGCCTTATTTTCCTTCTAGCCGCTGGATCGGCGGTTTGCCTGTGCGCCCAGGAGGATCAGGATCCTCTGAGCCAGGATGAAGTGCAGGAGATTCGCGACAACGCGATTCATCCCAACGAGCGCATCAAGCTCTACCTGAAATTTCTGGAGGAGCGGCTGACCGAGATCCGCCAGGCGGCCGGCGATGCGGACGTGGCGCACCGCAAGGCGCAGATACGCGACAAGCTGGAGGAGTTCACGCACCTGTGCGACGAGCTGCAGGACAACATGGATACCTACGATGCGGCGCACGCCGACATTCGCAAGTCGCTGAAGGAACTGGTGGCCGCGAGCGGCAAGTGGCCGGCGGATCTGCGGGCTGCGGGCACCGATCCGAGCTACGATTTTTCGCTGAAGACTGCGCAGGACGCGGCGCAGTCGGCTGCGGATGAAGCCAAACAGCTCTCCACGGAGCAGGACGCGTTCTTCCAGGCGCACAAGGACGAGCGCCACAAGAACGGGAACGGTCCCAGCTAGAGGGACGGGCCGGTGGGGCGGCGGCGGCGCAGCCAGAGGGCAAAGCGCACCAGGTAGACGATGAGGTTGATGCCGCAGACCGCGACGCCGCACGCGACGATGAGCCAGACCGGAACGTGCGGGTAAATGATGGCGTCAAGGTAATGGACCAGGAAGCTGCCAGTCCAGGCAGGCTGGCCGGCGCGGAGTTCCAGAGCCTGCTCAAGCAGGGTGACGGGACAGGGCCAGGGACCGACCTCGACGACGATGCCCCAGACGAGGGAGGCGAGGTGGAAGGCGGTCCATCCGGGACGGCCCCGGGTGAAGACGGCGCCCACGATCACCCAGAGAATCCAGGCGAGGTGAATGGCCAGCACCAGGGCCGCGAGCCAACGCATATCTTCAGGATAGGGGCCTGAGCCAGCGCAATCTGCCGCGCGACCCGCGCCTCGCTTAAACTTGAATCAGCCCATGTTCTATCGCACAGACGATCTGCGCATTCGCTCGACTCGGGTAGTTCTGCCTCCGGTATTTCTCGAAGAAGAGATGCCGGTGACGGAGGCCGCTTCCGCCACGGTGTTTCACGCGCGGCGGGAGATTGTGGAGATCCTGAACCGGCGCGATCCGCGGCTGCTGGTGATCGCAGGGCCCTGCTCGATTCACGATCCGGCGGCGGCTCGGGAGTACGCGCGGCGGCTGAAGGAGGCTGCGGCGGAATTCGCTCAGGATCTGCGCATCGTGATGCGGGTCTATTTTGAGAAGCCGCGAACGACGGTGGGGTGGAAGGGGCTGATCAACGATCCCTATCTGGACGAGTCGTACCGGATCAACGACGGGTTGCGGCTGGCGCGGCGGCTGCTTCTGGATCTGGCGGAAATGGGCGTGCCGGCGGGGACGGAATTCCTGGATATGATCTCGCCGCAATATGTGGCGGAGCTGGTGAGCTGGGGAGCGATCGGCGCGCGGACCACGGAGAGCCAGGTGCATCGGCAGCTGGCGTCGGGATTGTCGTGCCCGGTGGGCTTCAAGAACGGGACTTCGGGGAACGTGCAGATTGCGATTGAGGCGATTCTTTCGGCGAACCACGAGCACACGTTTCTGGGGCAGTCGCGCTACGGGCAGTCGGCAATTTTATTTACGGCGGGAAATACGGATTGCCACATTATCCTGCGGGGCGGACGGCAAACGGTGAACTACGATGCGGAGTCGGTGGGCGAGACCAGCCGGCTGCTGGAGAAGGCTGGATTGCCGGCGCGGGTGATGATCGACTGCAGTCATGCGAACAGCGGCAAGGATCCGGCGCGGCAGCCGGTTGTATGCCGGGAAGTGGCGGCGCAGATTGCCGCGGGCGACCGGCGGATTATCGGCGTGATGCTGGAGAGCCATCTGGTGGCGGGGGCGCAGAAGCTGGTTCCTGGACACGCGCTGGTTTACGGACAGAGCATCACCGACGGCTGCATCGGGTGGAACGAGACCTGTACCTTGTTCAGCGAGCTCGCCCAGGCCGTGCGTACCGGACGCACCGCGTCAAAAGCTCCAGGCCAGCCCATGGCTGTGGCGGATCCCGCATAGGAAAGGCTCCCGTGTCACCCTTCGCAGAATCGCGATTTGCCGAACCGATGGCGCGCCTGATTGAGGAGCTGCGCAAGCTGCCCGGCATCGGGACGAAGTCGGCGCAGCGCCTGGCGTTTCACATCCTGCGCTCCGATGATGGCGATGCCGCAGCGCTCTCGACGGCGATTCGCGAGGTGAAGGAGCGGCTGCGGCTGTGTTCGATCTGCAACAACATCACCGACGTCGATCCATGCCTTTACTGCGCCAGCCCGACGCGGAACCAGCGGCTGGTATGTGTGGTGGAGGAGGCAACGAACATCGCGACGATTGAAAAGACGCGCTCGTGGAACGGGGTTTTCCACGTTCTGCATGGGACGCTGTCGCCGCTGCACGGGGTGGGTCCGGAGCATCTGCGTACCCAGAACCTGCTGGACCGGGCGAAGCGGGGCGAGCTGGATGAGGTGATTGTGGCCACTTCTCCGACGGTGGAGGGCGAGGCAACGGCGAGCTGGCTGGCGGATCTGCTGCGCGGATCGGGGGTGCGGATTACGCGGATCGCCACCGGCGTGCCGGCGGGCAGCGATATCGAGTACGCGGACGAGGTGACGATGACCCGGGCGCTGGAGGGGCGGCGGGAGCTTTAGCTTCAAAGGGTCTGAAACCGCCGCGAAACAGCCTCAGGGGCTAAAGCCCATCCTATTTGAAGCGTTTTGCGGCATGGCTGAAGCCATGCCCTGACACAAGAGCCCGGCTTCGGGCGATTTTTCCGCCGGCTGTGAAATGGTGTCCGATACGGAAGATCCAGGCGAGATGTTGGGGCTTCCCACCCTGTCGCCTCAAACGACGCGAGGCGACAAAGATGGGCACCCGAGATCTGCCCTGATACGAATCCAAAATAATTCGGCAACGAATCCAGAGAGAGACACCGGCATCTCAGCGCGTTCGCTTTTTTAGCGCGGCGGTGCTTTTGGCTTTCTTCTTCGCTCTTCGCGGGGCGGGGGCGGCGCGTTCCCAGGCGAGCGAGAGCGCTTCGCACACTTTCTGTTTGTCGGCGGTCTTCAGAAGGACGTGCGTGCAGCCCTGTTTGCCCCAGCCGCCAGGCACGGGGCGGAAGGTCTGCGGCGACTGAGTGACCATCGACTCCTGCTGATCGGGAAAGAGCTTGACCATGGCGACGGTCTTGTCGGGATACGCGAGGGTCGCGAAGATCCTGCTGCTCCGGCGGAAGTCGGGGTGGTTCATGTGCTCGTGCTCTTCGCTTTCGGGCAGGCTGAGGGCGAGGCGGCGGAACTCCGCGGGGGTCATTGCGGCTGCTCCTGGGCTGCCTGCTGCAGTTCTTCCGGCGTCATGTCTTTGATGTGGGTGGCGACGTACCACTGGAAGCCGAAGGGATCTTCGAATCCGGCCATGCGGTCGCCATAGAACTGGTCGGCTGGCTCGCGGAGACTCTTCGCTCCGGCGGCGATGGCCCTTTTGTAGGTTGCGTCGCAGTCTTCGGCGTAGTGCATGAGGGTCATGGGCGCGCCGCCGTAGTGCGCAGGTGAGTGAATGCCGCGCTCGGGCGCTTCGTCGGCGAGCATAACGATGGAATCGCCAATGCGGATTTCGGCGTGGCCGAGGCGGCCGTCGGGCTGCGGCATGCGCATGACTTCGGTGGCGCCAAAGACGCTTTTGTAGAAGTCGATGGCCTGCGCCGCGCCACTGATGTGCAGATAGGGCTGAACGCTGTGGTAGCCGTGGGGAATGGGCTTGACTGGAGACATGGTTCCCTCCTGAGATGAACACCATTCTGCCGGAGCGATGGGCGGAAGGGATTGTAAAAAATTGACGCGCCGGATTCCGGGCGGGGTCAGCCGATGGGGACGTGGTTCAGGTGCTCGGTGGCTTTCGCGAGATAGCTGCCGGGGGTCATGCCGGAGAAGTTCTGGAAGTCGTGAATGAAGTGGGCCTGGTCGTAGTAGCCGCCGTCGAGCGCGACCTGGGCCCAGTCCACGGACTGGCGATGGTGGACAGCTTCGAGGACGCGCTGGAAGCGGCGGACGCGGCAAAAGGCCTTGGGGGCGAGACCGATCTGATCGCGGAAGAGCCCGATGAAGCGGCGCTGGCTCATGCCAATGCGCTCGGTGAGGCCGGCCATAGTGGCGGTATGCGGCGCGCGGCAGATGTGAGCGCGAGCGAAGGCAACGGCGGGATGGAGTTCGAGCGGGCGGGCGAGCTGGGCGAGGAGAGCGCGCTCGAGGACAGCGAACATCGCGTCGGCGGAGGGGGCGGCGAGCAACTGCTCGCGGATGAGAGCCGCGCGCGGGCCCCAGAGGCAGTCGAGCGGGGCGGACTGGTTCGCGACCTCGGCGGCGGGCTCGCGAAAGAAGGGGAAGCTGCCGCCGGCCTGGAACTGAATGCCGATGACGCGCTCTTCCGCGGCGGTGTCGATGGCGAAGCAGTGGGTGCGGGGACCTGCGATGCCGGCCAGGCCGCACGAAATATACTGCTGCGGATCGTCGGCATCGTAGATGCGCATCTCGTCGTCGCGCAGGTTGAAGATGATTGCCGCTTCGCCGTTGGGCAGCAGACGTTCCCGCGCGTGCGGCCGCGGAACGCCTGCCCAGTACCAGAAGCACCGGATGAAGGCGGTCAGCGGCGGAGCGGGGGTGTAGAGGCGGTGCACGGTCAGGCCTTTGGCCCAGCTTGCCGGAATTCAGGCACCGCGCGCAAATGCGGTCCGCCAGCCTGAGGGGGCCTGGGCCGATTCGATCGAATCGAATTCTTCGGCCACGATGGCTGGCTTCGGCGCGACGCGGATGCTGTTGCCGTCCAGAACCAGAATCATGCTCGCGGAACAGGGGCCACAGAGCCAAAAGTGCTCGATGCGGCGCACGCGTTTACCGCCCGGCTCGCCCTGGGCCGACGCCCTGTCAAACATATAAATCCGGCCATCCCGCAGGTACTTCAGGGGCCGGGCACATCCTGGATTAGCGCAGGTATCGACCATGGATGTCTCCCTTTGGGGGTCCGCCAGGTTCATCGCTCCGGCCCCATCCGGATTCCACGGGACCGCGGCAGAGAAGAGAGAGGAGGAGCACAGAGGACGCTTTCGATCCTCCGCAGAATCAGCATTCCCCGGCAGACAACCGACTCGTGATCGAATCTGGCTTCGCCGCCTGAAGGCGTGCGGTTCGTTCACGCATAGGGGAAGGTAAAGACAACTCTGGCCCGACAGAAAGCTTAGCCGGGCCTCAATGAATCGGAGTATGGGCCCAATTTTTAGGGCTGTCAAATAAGGCGTTTTAGCGGCAAAAAAGCGGTGGGCAGGCCGCGGCCCGCCCCTCTGGAGATGGTTACGACAGGTTAGTTCCGGGTGGGCGTCATCGCCATCGGTTCGGTCAGGCTGAAAACCAGCATCGATCCCTGCGGAAGGCTGGCGGCTACGGGGTGGCCCATGAGCATGTGGGCGGAAACGAGTCCCGCACCGACGAGCGATCCGACGCCGGCGCCGACGGGTCCGGCGATCTCCGCGCCGGCGACTGCGCCGACGCCAGTCCCGGCACCGTATTCGACGGCGTCCTTTGTGTAATGGTGCGAGGCGACAATGCCGCCTTCGTCATTGGTCCGGGTTCCGGAGGCCAGCGACTGCACGGCCTCGGCATCGATGTGATACATGGTTCCGTCGGGCAGGATAATTTGGTCGGGGCGAAGCCGGAGGGTGGCATGGGGCCCGATATGGTGGCCCTGGGAGACGTCGACGATCCGGCCGCGAAGGCCGGAGCCAGCGGGGATGACGATCCGTCCGTCCTTGTAGACGTTCCTGGCGACTACGCCGCCGAAGGGCTCGCCGCGATGCGCGTCGTCGGTGGACAGGTCTGCGGAAAGGCGAATGGTGATGTTGGTGCCGGCAGCGAGTTCATTGGGACCGGAGGGGACGTAGTTGACGATGTCGTTATTCGGGTTCCAGCCGCGGGTTTGCAGCGACGCGTCACCGTTTGGGTTGGCGTTTTGGGAGGGGACGACGGTCACAATGCCGTAGTCGGTGTTGTCCAGCGAGTTGGCCGGAGCGGAGGCAGCAGCGGGTTCCGGAGCGACCGGAGAGGCAGCCGGCGGGGCGGCGGGCGTTGGAGCCGAGGACGTCATGGGAATGGCCGGGGAAGGCTTAGGGGCCGGAGGGGGTGTTGTGTCCTCGTCGGCCTCGATGGTGGAGTCGGACGGCGGATGAGAAACGCCGGTGGACTGGCTCTGGTTCTGATCCTGAGCGTTCTGCTGATCCTGGGCGGGCTGCTGGGACTGGGCAAACCCTGCGGGCAGAACAAGGCAGGCGGTAAGTGCTGCCAGAATGGCGATTCGGCCCTGACTCTTCATAACTACATTCTCCTTGCGGCACACCCGGCCGGAAACAGGCCTGTCGTTTGAACCCGATCCAACTGTGAGAGTTGCGACCGGCGGGGGAGCCACCGGGATCGCGCTGGACGCCCCGGTCTGTCTCCAGCCTAGCCTGAGCGGCAACTCCATGCCACTCGGTGCAATGACGCACGAACCACGACGGTTACCCGCGATTCGCCAGAACCTCGGGAATCGACAGAAATGCGGTCAGTTGCGGGGCAGGCGCCGGTTGCGCATCCACTTGGCGACGCCGAGGGTAAAGAGCATCAGGCCAAAAGGCAGGCACATCATGGCCACCATGAGCGAAAGCCAGCCGACACTGGTGTGCGGGCCCTGGCGGCCGATGCCGCCAAAGACGGTGGCCGTGAGCAGGGCGGCGAGAACTCCTGCGAGCAGGATGCCAACACCGGCCCGCAGAAGTGCCTGGGTGCCGTCATCGGCAGGGACTTGCACGAGGGATTGTTTCGTTGCGTTCGGCACGTCAGTTTATTTCAGAGCTTCCACGAGCATGACACGCACCACGACGCCTGTCACGGAGACATAGAGCCAGAGGGGGAAGGTGAACCGCGCCACTTTACGGTGCAGGCGAATGCGTCCGGAGAGTGAAAGATAAAACGTGATGAGAACGACGGGCAAGGCGAGCGTGGCGAGAATGATGTGGCTGATGAGGATGGGCAGGTAGGCGTGGTAATAGGTCGCGTTGTGCACGGGATAGAGCGTGTCGCCGTGCAGAGCGTGATTGGCCACGTAGCTGATGAGAAAGAGCGAGCTGAAGACGAAGGCGGTCATCATGCTGTTGCGGTGGGCGGCGATGCGATGCGTCCGGACGAAGTAAAAGCCGGCAAGCAGGGCGATGGCGGCAAGACCGTTCAGCAGCGCGTTCAGGTTGGGGAGGAAGGTGTAGTGCTGCCCGGCTGCGTCCGATGCGGGGTGGACGTAGATCAGCCAGAGGAGGAACAGGGTGGCAATCACGCTGATGCCGATGATGGCCGCGACCGGAATCGCCGGGGAGGGTTTGGAGGGGGTCGCCGTGGTCACAGGGCTCATCCTCAGGCGGCCGGCTTGTGGGAGCGCCGGTTCACGATGGCCCAGGAGGCCGCGAAAATCAGAGCGCAGAAGGCGCCGGTAATGGCCAGGTTGATGGCGAGGGGAAAGAGCGTGTGCTCGGCCGGGAAAAGGGCGTTGCGCAGGGCGTCCACGCCGTAGCTGAGCGGATTGAGGTGCATGAGAAAGCCGAGCCAGGTGGAGGCCCGGTCAGCCGGAAACAGAGAGCCGGAAAGCATCCAGAGGGGCAGCAGGACGAGATTGACGATGGCGTGAAAGGCCTGGGGGGAGTCCATGGGCCAGGCGATGGCGAAGCCGAGGGCGGTGAGCTCAAAGCTGATCAGGACGATGACGGCAATGCTGAGCAGGATGGCGGTGGCGTCAGGATGCGCGCCGACCAGGGGAACGAAAACCAGGAAGATGATGCCCTGGATGGCGGCGAGTGTGGCGCCGCCGAGGACTTTGCCGAGCACGATGGCGGAACGGCTGGCGGGCGAGGCCAGAACGGAGAGCAGAAAGCCCTCATTGCGATCCTGGATGAGCGACATCATGCTGAAGATCGCGGTGAACAGCACGATCATGACGACGGAGCCGGGAAAGAAAAAGCTCAGATACGAGCCCGAGCCCTGGCCGGAGTGGAAGCTGCGGGCAAAGCCGGAGCCGAGCAGGATCCAGAAGAGCAGCGGCGTGGCAATGACGCCGACAACGCGGGCTTTCTGGCGATAGAAGCGAACGATTTCGCGCAGCCAGAGGGAATACGCGGGGGTCCAGAGGCCGGGATGCGGAGCCGCGGCGGATCGGGGAGCGGTGGCGGCAGCGGTGGCCATCAGTGCCTTCTTCCCTTCTTCTTCGGCTCGACTTCGACAGGCTCGTTCCAGAAGCGGTGACCGGTGCGATCGATGAAGACATCTTCCAGACTGGGCCGCGCGACGGAGACGGCCTGAATCAGCCCCGGAAAGGCTTCAACGACTTCAGCGGCGAAACGGTGGCCCTGCTCGCGCTCGACGCGGACGACACGCTCGACGACCGAAGGGCGCGCACGGAAGCGCTCTTCGATGCTGCGGGCAAGGTGGGCAGCCTGCTCGGGGTCTCCTGTTTCGAGGGCAATGACGTCGCCGCCGATTTGCGCCTTGAGCTCCGCCGGCGAGCCGAGGGCGACGAGCTTGCCTTCGTTCAGAATGGCCAGGCGATCGCAGTGCTCGGCTTCTTCCATGAGGTGGGTGGTGACGAGGATGGTGACGCCTTCCTGGTCGCGCAGGGTGCGGAGGTAGAGCCACAGGTCGCGGCGGGCGCCGGGGTCGAGGCCGGTGGAGGGCTCATCGAGGAGAAGGACTTCAGGGGAATGGATCAACCCTTTGGCGAGTTCGACGCGGCGCTGCTGCCCGCCGGAGAGTGTCTCAGCCAGATCGCCGGCGCGATCCAGCAGCCCGACGCGGGTGAGGACCTCCTGGATGCGGCTTCGGAGCAGGCTGCCGCGGAGGCCGTAGAGGTGGCCCTGATGCTTCAGGTTCTCCGCGACGGTGAGCTTGGGGTCGAGGCTGCGCGCCTGGAAGACGATGCCGATCTGCTGCCGCACCTGATTCGGCTCGCGGGCGACGTCGAAGCCCTGCAGGGTTGCGCGGCCTCCGGACGGCACCATGAGCGTAGAGAGGATGCGGAAGAGCGTGGTTTTGCCGCTGCCATTGGGGCCGAGGAGGCCGAAGATCTCCCCGCGATTGACGGTGAAGCTCAGGCCATCCAGAGCGCGGCGCGTGCCGTAGTCGTGGGAGACGCTTTCGAGATCAATCGGGGATGTGAGCGCACCGCTGCGGCTGAGGGCCGTTTCGGAATGGGTTGCTGTCGCCATCCGCATCACTTCCCTGCGGCATTCAGCATGAGCGCCGCGAGCAGAAGGGGCAGATAGACCACGCTGACCTTGAGCAGGTCGCGCGCATACATTCGGGACTCGGATGGGCTGCGGGCGCGGACGATGCGCGAGAAACGAATGGTGTAACCGAGATAGAGGAGGCCCAGAACGAGCGCGGCTCCGGCATAGATTCGGCCGTCCATGTGCAGCCAGAAGGGCAGGAGGCTGACGGGAATCATGAGGACGGCATAGGAGAGGGCTTCGATGGCGGTGGACCATCCATCGGGCTGGGCCACGGGCAGCATGCGAATGCCGGCACGCGCATAGTCGTCGCGGTAAAGCCAGGCGATGGACATGAAGTGGGGGAACTGCCAGACGAAGAGGATGGCGAAGAGGGCTACGCCCTGCCATTCGATGAGGCCGCGGGCAGCGGTCCAGCCAAGCAAAGGCGGCATCGCTCCCGGGAAAGCTCCAATGAAGGTGGCGAGGGTGGTCACTCGCTTGAGCGGGGTGTAAACGGCGACGTAGAGAAAAGCCGTGAGCAGGGCCAGGCCGCCGGTGACGAGGTTTGTTTCGCGGGTCAGCCAGAGACTGCCGAGAACGATGGCCAGCAAACCGACGGTGATCCCGTGGGCGAGGCTGATGCGTCCGGTCGCCATGGGGCGATCGGCAGTGCGCTTCATCTTCGCGTCGAGCTTGCGCTCGATGGCCTGGTTGAGAGCGGCGGCCCCGGCAGAAACGGCGGTGATGCCGACGAGGGTTTCCACCAGGCCGGGCTGCAGGCTGCTGATGCCGGAGCGCATGGAACCCAGGTAGAAACCGGCCCATCCGGTGAGTGTGACCATGCCGGTGACGCGCAGCTTGAAGAGCTCGCGATAGTCCACCAGAAGCGAAGCGGTAGCGCCGGCGCGGGGCGCATGCAGATGCGCGGGAGCGTTTTCCCATGCCGCAGGCGCGGGCTCAAGCGAGGCGCCGGCGGGGTCCACACGGGCAGCGGCAGAGTTCAGTCGCATGAGACCCGTGAACCATGACTGGCGCGTAGCTGGAAGAAGGAAACCATCGAGAGTGGGAAACGCGAAACGACGTGGGGACAAGCTGCCCTTTCATGATACCAGGCCGCTGCACCCGAAAGCGAGCCGACGGGGGAATGCGCAAGAAACTACGGCAGGATGGTGGGGGCGGCGACGGGTGGGGGCTGAATGTCGAGAGCGTGCGGCCCCTCGATGATGGCCTCGTCGTGAACGGCGTATTCCTCGATCAGGACGGCGACCAGGACGGCCGTCGGCACCGCGACCATGGCCCCAATGACGCCCGCCAGTGAGGAGCCGATGAAAATAGCGATGAGGATGGTGAGCCCCGCCAGGTCCACCTGGGTGCGCATGATGCGTGGCGTGAGCCAGGTGTTCTCGATCTGCAGATAAGTGAAATAGAAGATGAGGACACCGGCGACGCGTCCCCAGGAATCGAGAGCAGCGACCACGACAACGAGCGAGACCGAAACCAGGGCGCCCGCCACGGGCACCAGGTTGAAGAGCCCCATGATGATGCCGAGGGCGTAGGCGTAGCGGACATGCAGGAGAGCGAAGACGATGGTGCTGGAGACCCCAAGGATGAGCATCAGCGAAGCCTGGCCCAACAGCCAGCGGCCCATGCGGGCGGAAGCGCGGACCAGGGTCTTGTCGAGGCGCAGCCGCAGATCGACCGGGAAGAGGGAGAGGAACCAGGCGTAGGCTTCATCGCCTTCAAGGATGAAGTAGACGGTAAGAACAATGCCGGCCAGGATGCGGGCCAGAGTCCCGGCCCAGTTGGTGGCAAACTTCACGACATAGGTGGCCAGGTTGGCGGTCATGTCCTGCACTTTTTCCTGCAGGGCGTCGAGGTCGATTTCCCGCAGCACGGGGAGCTTCTGGAGGCGGGCAAAGAACTCCGGACCGCGCTGGGGCAGTTCCCTGATGAATTCCCGCAGATCGTGAAAGGCGGGGGTGAGACCCACGATGAAGAACAGGGCGAGGCCGCCGGCAGTGAGAACCACGAGGATCAGGACCGCCATGCCGCGGCCCGGATGCCATCGGCCGATGCGCAGCTTCATGATGGTGCGCACCACCGGCATCAGCACGACGGCGAACAGCGCGCTGACGTAGATCACAACCAGCACGTCATGCAGCAGCCAGGCCAGGTAGAGCGCGATGGCAACCGCAAACGCGAACAGGACAGTGCTGCGAGGGCCGGCGGGGCGGTTCATACGTGCACTCCCGTCCGGGGGCGTGCCGGGAACGACGCCGAGCCCTGGGCGGCGCTTCCGCACCGATCCCCGATCAGGGCGAGGATGCGTTGCGCAACCTGGTCTGGCGTGCAGCCTTCCGTATTCACGGTGAGGCGGGCCTGGCGGTACCAGGGCAGACGGGTCGTCCAGCGCTCCTGCAGGCGGGCACGATCGGAGAGAACCGGACGGACGGGTGCGTCGGGCTGAACGGAGCAACGGGAGACCAGGACATCGAGCGGGGCGTCAAGGAAGATGAGCAGGGAGTCAGGAAGCGATGCCAGCAGCGAGCGGGTTTCGGGCCGTTCCAGGGCGCCGCCACCGAGGGCAAGAACCAGATGGTCCCGGGCGACGGTGGCGCGAATCGTGGCCGCCTCGAGGTCGCGGAAGGCGGGTTCGCCGTGAGTCTCGAAGATGGCGGCGATGGAGCCGCCCGTGCGAGCCTCAAGCAGATGGTCGGAATCGGCAAAGTCCCAGCCCAGGCGTTCGGCCAGCATCCGGCCGACGGTCGTCTTCCCTGCACCCATGAAGCCGGTGACGAGGACGCGCGCGATGCTTGCCGGAAGCGGAGACAGCTCTGGCGTATGCCCACTCATGGGTTTTGATTATAAGAAGCGCGGTGAGGACCGAACCGGCTATTTGCGGGGAGCCGCAGCCGCGGGACCACTGGAGCCACCCTGGCGGATCGCCTGCTGAATGTTCTCCCATACCGCCGGACTGGGGTCATGGATCGGCAGGAGCAGGCGGGCCTGGGAGGCGATGTACTCGAGGTCACGCACGAGAGCGGCACAATTCTCGCAGCTCTTCAGGTGCTCATGCCCGGTGAGATCGGCATGGGATTCAAAGAGTTCGGGAAGGGCGTCCTGAAATTCGGCACAGGTCATGATCTTATCGGGAGCGCGCATTACAATCACGCGATCTGCTCCTTCCGCTGTCCGGTCTTCAGCAGGTCGCGCAGTTTCATCCGGGCCTTGTGCAGCTGCGACTTGCTGTTCCCGATGGAGCAATCGAGCATCTCCGCTATCTCATTATGCTCGTACCCCTCGACGTCGTGGAGCACAAAAACCAGCCGGTATCCAGGGGGCAAATTCTCAATGGCCCGCTCCAGGGTGACGCGGTCGATGGAACCGGAGAGAGTGAGGTCGCGGGCGCCGATGTCCTTGCGCGGGCCGTCGTCCTGCGAGGGCTCAAGAGTCTCCTCGAGAGAAACCTGGGGCAGTCCTTTGCGGCGCAGGTGCATGAGCACGACGTTGACGGCCAGGCGGTGGAGCCAGGTCGAGAAGGCCGAGTCGCCGCGGAAGGTGCCGATCTTGCGATACAACTGCAGGAAGGCTTCCTGGGTCAGGTCCTCGGCTTCGGCCACATTGCCCAGCATGCGCAGGCAGAGCGAGTAAACGCGGCGCTTGTGCATGGCGTAGAGGATCTCGAAAGCTCGCCCATCCCCGTTTTGCGCTTTGGTAATCGCCTCCTGCTCGCCGGCAATCGGTGGATTGCGGCGCAGGTGCTGGTTCGCCGGTCGGGGCTGGGTGGGTCCGGCATTCATCAGAACAAACCTTTCCATGCCAATTCTTCCATGAAGGGGAGCTCCCAGGGGTCGGCTGTTGCGAATCTTCTGTGCAATCAGGCTCATAGGGACACATTTCCGGGGGGAGAAGCAATACCATTACGACGCTGACCGGAATCGACTGGTTGCCTGACGAGAGGAAAGGAAATGAAAGAAGGCCACGGGGAAGAAAACACGCGGGACGCACAGCGGCAGGCGCTGCGCGTCCGACGGTCAGGAAGAGACAGGGAATTAGCGCCCGAAGAAAGAGGCGTTTTTCGCGGCGAAACTCTGCCACTTCTCGGGAAGGTCATCGGCGGCATAGATAGCGGAGACCGGGCAAACCGGCACGCATGCGCCGCAGTCAATGCACTCAACCGGATCGATAAAGAGCTGATCGGTTTCCGGGTGCTTTGCTTCGTCTTTCTTCGGGTGGATGCAGTCGACCGGGCAGGCATCGACGCAGGCGGTATCTTTGGTGCCGATGCAGGGTTCCGCAATCACGTAAGCCATGGAGTTCCTCTTCGGGAGTGGTAGTCGAGTCGAGCAACCGCGCAAACAGGTTCAGGCGGAGAGCAACACGCGCGTTCGGTCGCATGGCGCCGGACTTAGCGGTTCCCGCCCCCCTCGGCCTTCAGCCCGATTGTTGCGACAACGGATCATTCTAGCAGGGGGCTGGCGCGCAGGGACAAGAGTCGGCAGATGAGGAAATGACTTTCGGAACGTGAGCGAGGCTGGCCGGCCTGTGGCCGATTCAGCGACTCAGCCACGAGTGCGGGCGGCCCGGGCGGCGGCAAATTCCGCCGGTGTGGGGATCGGATGCAGGTCGCGGCCGGCGAACATGTCCTCGAAGAGCTGGCTCAACTCGCCGTGGACCAGCCCGTTGGTGGCGAGGACTTCGCCGCTGTCCAGACGAAACGGCTCTCCATCGAACCGGCTCATGGTGCCGCCAGCCTCCAGGACCAGCAGCGCGCCGGCCGCAGTATCCCAGGGATTGAGATGAAATTCCCAGAAGCCATCCAGTCGTCCGCAGGCCGTGTAGGCAAGGTCGAGAGCGGCCGACCCCGCGCGGCGCACGCCGTGGGAGCGGAGGGTGAATTCCTGGTAGAAGTGGATGTTGGGGCTGGCATGCCGCTTGCGGCTGGGGAAGCCGGTAGCCAGCAGGGCCTCGGCCAGATGCTTCGTGGCGGAGACCTGAATGCGTCGGCCGTTGAGCCAGGCTCCCTGGCCTTTTTCCGCAACGAACAGATCGTCCCGGGTGGGGTCGTAGATGACGCCTGCGACCAGGGCGCCGTCGCTGTCGGCGGGCCGACCCGCCGGACGGTGCTCCAGTCCGAGAGAGACGCAGAACACCGGAAAGCCATGCGCGAAGTTGGTAGTGCCGTCGAGGGGATCGACGTACCAGCGGTATTCGCTTTCAATACGCTGGCGCACGCCTTCTTCGCCATAAATGCCGTGATCGGGAAAGGCCGCGCTGAGGCGCTGGGTAATGAGGCGTTCGGAGGCTCGGTCGGCCTCAGTGACGAGATCCACGTCGCCCTTGTATTCGGTGGCGACGCCACGTTCGAAGTAGCGGCGCAGGAGGGCTCCGGCTTCCTGGGCGATTGCGGCGGCCGTGGCGGCGGTGGCGAGCTGGGCCGGGACGCGATCGCTCACCGGGCATCCTCGGCGGCGGATTCCTGCCGCGGGCGGCGGCGACCTTCGCGGCCATGCTCGGCGATGGTCCGGATCTGATTTTTGTAGATGAAGAGGTTGGGCTTGCCTTCCCGGGTGAGGCGGATCATGTGGTCGTCGAAATATTCAATCCAGCCGGAAACCGTTTCGCCGTCGCGCAGTTTGACGTGCACCGGCACCTGGCGTTCGCTGAGGGAGCGCAAATACTGCGCTTCCTGACCGGTGTCGCCTGGAGGTGGAGTTTTCTGCCGGCGGCGGGAAGGGTTGTCGGGCGGCATAGCGTCATTGTATCGGAGGCCCGACCGCCGACTTAGGTTGTCAGCGGTCGTCGCGATCGAGCAGGGGGCGAAGCGCCAGCTGGAGCAGCGCCAGCACGACGGCTCCGATGAACGCGGCAGTCCACGTCGCCACAAAGAAGCCCGGCGAGACGCCTCCGGCGAGCTTCAGAATGAAGGCATTGATGACGAGGAGGAAGAGGCCGAAGGTGATGATGGTGAGGGGAAAGGTGATGATCTTCAACAGAAGACCCAGCGTCATATTGAGAAAGCCGATGACGATGACGGCGATGAGGGCGGTCCCCATGCTGCGGAGATAAAACCCCGGCACGAGTTTGGCCGTCAACAGCAGAGCCAATGAATAGAGCAGCCACTTCAGGAGCAGTCGCAACATGGTTGCATCGTCCTTTCGCGGTTGGACTGGTTGCTGACACAGGGTACGCTATGATCCGCTTACGAGGAAGCATGCAGATTTTGGCCGATCGCCGCATCGTTTCCGGACGGAGCCGGTTCGTCGCCGCCGCGTGCTTTGGGCTCATCCTTGCCGCCGGCGGCCCTGCCCTCGCGCAAACCGCAGCCACTCCTTTGCCCGACGTCGCGACGCTGATCCAGCAGGTGCGGGATCATCAGCGGCAGATGGAGGCGGTGCAGGAAAACTACACGTTCCACGAGACCGACCTCACGCATGAACTCAGGAAAGACGGAAGCGTGAAGAAGTCCGAGATCGAGGAGTACGAAGTCTTCTTCGTCAACACGCATCCGATCCGGCGCCTGATTCGCAAAGACGGCAGGGACCTCGACCCGGACCAGCAGAAGAAGGAGCAGGACCGGGTGACGAAGAATGTAGAGAAGGCACAGCAGACGCCTCCCGGCCAGTCCCCGCACGGCGATCAGTCAATCAGCGTGAGCAGCATCCTGTCCATGGCGAAGATCTCGCAGCCGCGGCGGGTGATGCTGGATGCGCGCAGCACCATTGCTTTCGACTTCACCGGCAATCCAAAGGCCAGGGCGCACAGCCTGGCGGAGGAAGCGGCCCTGCGCACCTGGGGCACGATCTGGATCGACGAGAAGGACCGCCAGGTGCGGCGGCTGGTGGCGACCCTGGGCTCCAATGTGCATGCAGGATTCGGGCTGCTTTCCCTCAGCAAGGGCAGCAATCTCACCTTCGATCAGAAGCTGATCAACAACGAGCTGTGGCTGCCGACCAGCGCGGAGATCCATCTGGTCGCCCATGCCATCGGCTTTCTCGGCTTCCGAGCGCAGATCCAGATCACCGACGACACCTATAAGAAGTTTCACGCCGAGGCGAAGCAGCAATCCGGCAGCACGGTTGTCCCGCCGTCAACGCAATAGGGGGGGATCGCCGACCTGGATAGTTTGTCATCGATATTGTGACAAAACTGGGAATCTGTAGCCGGTACGGTTCCGTTTACCGCCGGAAAGGAAGAAGGCCGCCGAATTGCCGTCGGCGGCCCTGCATTCGCACCCGGATTAGTTATTCAGGCTGCGGGGTTGCATCGGGGGCCTGGTTTTGGCCGCCCATTCTCTGCTGGCGGCGCGCCTGCATCTTCGCGCGCATCTCCTCGAATTTCTGTTTCTGCTGGTCGTTCATCGCCGCTTCAAGTTTGGTCTGCGTGTCCTGCTGAATGGCCTGGGCCTTCGCGCGCTTGTCCTGGCGGGAGAGCGTCTGGTCCTGCCACAGGGCCTGCATCTGCTGCTGGCGGTCCAGCAGGATCGGCTTAATCTGCGCCTGCTGATCGGCAGACAGATCGAGCTTTTTGGTCAGGTGGGCCAGCTGCCGGTCCGGATCCATGCGGTGACCGCGATGAAACTGGCCAGGCTGCTGGGTGCTGGCCTGGGGTGTGGTGGATTGCGCGCTGTTGTCCTGCGCGCAGAGGGCGGCATTCGCGCTGACTGCGATGATCCCGCCGAGTGCAATTGCAAAGAGCCTGTTTCTCATGGAATTTTTCAATTCCTCCCTGCCCCACTCGAACCCCTGCCTGAGCGGACTGTTGCGCGGGAAATGCGCTCCTGCTGCACGCAATTCTCTGCAACTTTTTCGAAAGAAACCCGTCGCGTCCGAGCTCGTTCAATGAGCGGGCGCGGCATGGCGGAGAGCCCTGGGCGGCATGGGCACGGGATCGGAACGCAGTCCGCATCGCAACAAGCCGGGCGCGTGTTCTGCGGGACCGGGAAGATACGCGTATGCGAAGACCGCTTCGTAATCGTGCTCGCCTGGATAGTTGCAGCGAGCGCAACTCGGCCGATAGGCAATCGCCGGATCATCGCGCATGGCTTCGGTCCACTGCTGCGAGCCTTTAGCCGGAACGGTCAGGTATTGGGGATGTGCAGACGGAGACGACAGACGCCAGGCAAACATCGGTCCGGAGGGAATGAGAGCATTGACGAGCGTGCCGCCTCGTCCCGCGGAAGCGCGCCATAGCCAGCGATCGCCGACGCGGGCGTACCAGTGTGCGCTGGACGGCACGGGCTTTTCCAGACGGATGTCCCGGTTCGTATCATTTTCGATGCGAAACAGAAATCCCGGGCCTGCGCCGGGCGCCGCTTCGGCCAGATAACCAGCGGTCAGCCTCACGCCCTTGCAGGGAAGGACCGTGGCCAGTCGCCGACGAGGAGTTGCGGCAGGACTGGACGCTGCGGTCAGCGCGATCAGCGACGCAGTCAGCGCGAGGCAGGTGCTGAGACGCCCAAAACCAGGAATCCGTACGCGCAGACTCAGCTCCGGCCCAGGGTGTTCAGATCGACGGACTTGTAGTCGCCGCGCTCGATGCCCGCGCGTATCTGCTTCGGAGTCTTGCCCCGCTTCGTCATCCTGTACGCGTAGGCTTCCTCCGCGGCACAGGTTTCGCAGATGGCGCCGTGGGTTCCTTCGAAACAGCTGTGCAGGCTGGTGTGTCCCAGAGCGCGGTCACAGCGGCAATAGCAGGGCAGTTGGTAGAGAACCCCCTGGATCTGTGCTGCCTCTTTGTAGACCTCGACCTGCCATTTTTCCCGGAAATAAGGACCGGTGAGTTGATGGCCGGAGAGGACGGCCGGCAGCGCCTGGCCCTGGGCCGGGGTGGCGGGATGATAGGCGGGGACGTCCTGCTGCGGATCGGACCACTGGGCATGAACCGCGTGGCTGGGAAGATTGGCGAGAGGAACGGCGTATCCGGCAACAATCAGCACCGGAAGGGCCAGCGTGAGGATGGCTCGGGTCACGAGGAAGTCTCCGCGGTCCATGGTACCGAAACTTTCTTCCTGTCCGCGGTACGGCACGACCTGCAAAAGGCAAAAAAAGACGGCACGAACGGTTCTTTGTTCGTGCCGGGAGGCCAGTGACGCAACTTATAAACTTGTGCCAGCCGGGAATTCTCAGTCACCGGTCCGGATCAATCTCTTAATCTCTCTGATGCCCGAAACCTCGACAGAGGAGGCATCGTCGAACCCAGCAGACAGCAACCATGCTGACCGCCAATCTCCAGAATAGTGTAACCCGAGGGGCCTATTCGCACAAGCCCCATACATAATTTAATATTTTTTGGCGTTGTTTTGTTGATTCTAAAAGGTCTGCACCTTCCGAGGCTTCTCAAATGAACTCAACCCCTGAATCCGCGCCGGAACAAGCGGTTCCGGAACGCCTGCAGGCGCTGAAAACCGGTCTTCTGATTGCCGGATCAGCATTGATGGGCGGCCTTGCGGTCGTCCTGTGGAACCGAAGCTCCCTGTCCAGACTCCGTGAGCCTATGGAAGTGGTTCAACCGCCGCACGTCTCTCCAGACGAGGACAATGAATAGAAAGTTTGGGGCCTGGGCCTTGCGCGACAGTCAGGATAGGCCGTCGATGGCCGCCGCCAGGTCGAAGTCTCGGGCCGTCAATCCGCCGGCATCGTGGCTTACGAGAGCCAGGCGCACTTTGTTGTAGCGAATATCGATGTCGGGATGATGACCGGCTCCCTCCGCCAGTTCGGCTACGCCGTTGACGAACTCCATTGCTTCCACGAAGTTCTCGAAGGTGCAGAGACGGACCAGTTCGCCGCCCTCCAGGCTCCAGAGGGGCATGGACGTCAGCTTTTGGCGAACACTCTTTTTGTCCAGGAGAGGCATGGCTGTTCCTCCATGATGGGGATTTCAGGCAAGCCGATCATACCTTGAGATCTTCGATGGTTCCGGCAAAGGAAAGAGGCGAGAAACGCGGGTGCCGGGTCATCTCGACGCGCAGGTCTTCCCACAGGG
Source organism: Acidobacteriaceae bacterium (assembly GCA_036489655.1). Lineage (GTDB taxonomy): Bacteria > Acidobacteriota > Terriglobia > Terriglobales > Acidobacteriaceae > Palsa-343. Next base: position 23,997 of record DASXFH010000058.1, read on the forward strand.
TGTCGGGGAGTCCGAGGAAGACTTCGACGATATTGGGATCGAACTGGGTGCCGGCGTACTTCTCGATTTCCTTGCGGGCCGCGCTGTACGGCCGGGCACGACGATAAGGCCGATCGGAGGTGATAGCGTCCACGGTGTCGGCAATGGCGAAGATCCTGGCCCCCAGAGGGATCTCTTCCCCGCTCAGCCGACGAGGATAGCCGTTGCCATCGTAGTGCTCCTGGTGGCTGTAGACGATCTCCGCCGCTTCTTCCAGGAAGGGGATCTTGCGGAGAATCTGATAGCCGCGCGCGCAATGCTCGCGCATAATCGCCTGCTCTTCTTCGTTCAGCTTGCCGGGCTTCAGGAGGATGGCGTCGGGGATGGCCATTTTGCCGATGTCGTGCAGAAAGGCGCCGCGCGCAATGACGCGGGTCTGCGCCATCTCGACTCCGCAATGCCGTGCCAGCGCGATGGTGTAGGCGGTTACGCGGCGGGAATGGCCTTCGGTCTCCTGATCCTTCAGGTCCAGCGCATCGCCCAGAGCCTCAAGGGTGATGTCGTAGGAGCGCTCGAGGTCGGTCATGGCCTGGCGCAGCATTTCAGTGCGAGCGGAAACCAGCTGCTCCAGATTGTGGCGGTAGACCTGGTTTTGCTGGACCAGCTGGCGATAGTCCAGCGCGCGGCGAACCGTGACCAGCAGCTGCTCCTTCTCAAATGGCTTCAGCAGGTAGTCATAGGCGCCTTTACGCATAGCGGAGATGGCGACGCCGACGTCGTGGATGGCGGTGACCATCACCATGGGGGTATCGGGATGAATCTCCCGAAGCCGTTCGAGGAGCCCGATGCCGTCCAGGCCGTTCATGACGATGTCGGAGAGGATCAGGTCGTAGGGCGGGTCCTTTTCCAGGTGTTCGATGGCTTCGAGGCCGTTGGAGGCGAGAACCGGCGTGTAGTTCGACTTCTCCAGCATGGCGGCCATCAGGGTCCGCACATACGGTTCGTCGTCCACAATCAGGATCCGCTCTGACGTCACTGCTCCACCATCCTTGAAAGCGTTCAACCGCCCGGGGCAAATCCGGCTCACCAACAATTCCGATTCATCGTATCCTGGCGCAAAGATTCGCATTCCGCAATTCCCGGAACGGGGAATGCCGGTGGATATTCCCGGTCAACCTGCGGGAGCGCTTTTCGGAGCCGAACGTCAAATTCTGCCATAGGAGCGCCTCCTTCCAGGGCGGCATTTTGCATCCAACTTCGTGTTAAGCTTCTACCTGCACAAGACCGTTTGCCCGATCGACCCAAAGCATGCTGTTCGAACTGGATAAGCACCGTAGCAAAGTGACCGCGTGTGAAATGGCGCCGCAGTGTCTCGAAGAGAGGCAGCGCGACATTTACGACAGTCACCGGCATCGCGTTTTTTCCATCTCCTATTACATGACGGGCAGTGAACTGGAGGCCGAGCAGATTCTCCGTGACTCCTTCGTTCGCGCTTTCCGGACCGCACAGGAGCCGGATCACGCCGTGATCGATACGGCGCTCGTGGATCAGCTGAAAGAAGGGCAGATCCTGGAGGAAGGCGCAGCTCTGCCGCCCCCGGAGATGGGATACCTGCCGCAGCGGCACAATATCCTGCGCACGGAGCTGGAAGAGGCGATTCGTTATCTTCCTTCGAATGAGCGACTTATCTTTCTGCTCATGGATGTGGAAGGGTACCCGGCAAAGCGGGTGGCCGAGCTCCTCAAGATGCCTCATGGGGACGTGCTCCGGGGTGCGCTGACGGCGCGCCTGCGGCTGCGCGTGGAGCTGGCGGCTCTGCGCGACGGCGAGCAAGCCGCCTGAACCGGGCGAAGCTCAAAGAATTCCCTTCAATCTTCTTCAGCTCCGGGACGGCGTGACCTTGCGCGCTTCCTGTTGTGCCCGCCGGTTCTTCGCCCAACCCAGCTTATTCACCTGCCGCGCCCGTCCCAGGGCCAGCGCATCGGCCGGCACATCGTCGGTAATGATGGAGCCTGCCGCCACATAGGCTCCTTCGCCGATGACCACGGGCGCCACCAGCGCCGAGTCGCTGCCGATGAAAACGTGGTCGCCGATCAGAGTCCTGTGCTTATCCACGCCGTCGTAGTTGCAGGTAATGGTGCCGGCACCGATGTTGACGCCAGCCCCGACCTCTGCGTCGCCGAGATAAGTAAGGTGGTTGGCTTTCGACCCAGCGCCAAGATGCGTCATTTTGGCCTCGACGAAGTTACCCACGTGCGCGCCCTCCCCGATGTGGCATCCCGGACGCACGTGCGCCAGAGGACCTACGCGCGCCCCTTTGTCGATCTGCGATTCAGCCACCACGCACGAATGCTGGATAAGAACCTGATCGGCCACGGTCGCATGCTCCAGGACAGACCAGGAGCGGATGCGGCAGTCGCTGCCAATCCGGGTCCTGCCCAGCAACTGGACGAAAGGCTCGATGACGGTGTCGGGCCCAATTTCCACACCAGTGTCAATGACAACGGATTCGGGCCGCTGAATGACCACGCCATTGTCCATGAGCCGGCGTGCTGTGGCCAGCCGCATCTCGCGGTCCAGATCCATCATTTCAGCGATGGTGTTCGCCCCCAGCACTTCGACGGTATTGCCGGCTTCCAGGGCAACCACCCGCTCGCCCGCATTGGAGAGGATGCGGGCCATATCGGTCAGATAGAGCTCCTTGTGAGCGTTGCTGGAGCGAAGCTGGCCGATGTGGCTATAGAGATCCTCTCGCTGAAACGCATAGATGCCGGAGTTGATTTCGCGCAGGCTCTCCTGATCGCTCTTCAGAGCCTTCTGCTCGATAATCGCCTTCACCTCCGCGCCGCCTGCTTTTTTGCGCAGGACGCGCCCATAGCCGAAGGGATTCGCGGGCGCTGCCGTCAGGATGGTCATCGCCGCTCGCTGGCGAAGATGAAAATCGCGCAATGCGACGATGGTTTCCGAGCGCAGAAGCGGCACATCGCCGGAAAGGACGATCAGCGCGCCGTAAGGGCGCGTCTGGCTCTCGACGCACTGCAAGGCGTGTCCGGTGCCGCGCTGTTCGGCCTGCAAAATGAATTGAACGCCGGTGTCGCGCATGGCGGCCTGGACTTCCTCGGCCTGATGTCCCACGACCACCAGAATGTCACGGGGTGGAACCACCTGAGCAGCCGCATCGATCACGTGCCGCAGCAGGGGGCGGCCGCCAATCTCGTGCAGCACCTTGGCCCGCTTTGATTTGAGCCGCGTGCCCTTGCCCGCAGCCATAATGACGATTCCCAGTCGCATGGGTCCTCGGATGTTTTCTGTCTGGAGTTCGTTTGGTGGCCAGCGCCACTTTCTTTCTGACGCTAATTTTGCGCTCAGCGGGTGTCAATTGCGCGTGCGAGTTGTTTCGCGGGGAACTTTTCGGTGGCAGAGCGGCACCTGGGGGTTCGATGCCCCATTCTCGTTACTTCCCGTGGCGCCGCATTGCGTATACTTTCGAGTCAGCCACCGGAGAGGAATTGCATGCCCTGCCTGGAACTTAAGCTGCCCGCCCATGCCTGGGCGCAACCGGCCACCCGCCTGCGCACTCTTCTGGAAAAGCCGGGAGCCGCGGTGCTCCGCCGCAACCAGGTGGCCCGGGCGATGGGTTACGACGACGCCCTTCTGGGGAATTGTGTGCGCGTCACCGCCGTGCTGGCGGTCGATCTGACCCATCCGCCGCAGACGGACGAACCCGCCGAGCCTCCCGTCGAGGCCGCGACCGAAGACCACCCCGATGGGGAAGACCCGGATTCGCTCCTCGGCGGTTTCGCCAAGGGACTGGAGATCTGGATCGCGGATCGAACCCAGGCGGTCTGCGTTTTTGCCGATGCCGACGAGATCAGCGGGGCTCTGGCGATGTTTGACGCCTATCTGCGCCTCGCACGCTTTCAGCCGGCTTTCGAGCGCCTCGATCAGCGCCAGGTGGGACTCACCTTTACCTTCCGCGAGGGTATGGTTCTGGGGGTCCAGGGGCATCCGATGGAATCGCGGCCTGACCCGGAAAGCTTCTTCGAGCGGGTGGCGGCGATTCCTGAGATCGAAGACTTTCGCGAGCCGCGCGTGGTGGTGCGCCTCCCCAACGAGGGAGTCGGCTATTTTCACGAGATGCTGCGCTCGGCATCGGCGTGGCTCGAAGAAAACTCCTACACGCATATCCTCGGCTCAAAATGAAATCAGCGGCGGTCGCCGGCGTGCTGGCCGGGGCTCTGCTCGCGGCCGGACAGACCGCTCCATCTGTCTCCTCCGCTCCGAATCCCGACTTCGGGGAGCACATCGAGAGCGGACAGGTCACCACGCCGGCCGGAACCACGGCACAGTATCGCATCCGCCTGCTTCCTCTCTCGTCGTTCCCGGCCCTCCCCGCAGAGGTCGTTGACCAGCTCAGCCGCCGCCGCTGCATGATCCCGCAGACGTATGAAGCGCAGCAGCCGGAGAACGTCATCCATGGCGCCTTTCATGCGCCGGACGCCAGCGACTGGGCCGCGCTTTGCTCGGCCGGCGGCACCACGACGCTCTACGTGTTTTTCAGCGGGCAATTCGACTCCCCTGCCGCTTTGCGCAGCCAGCCCGATACCGCGTGGCTGGGGGCCGACCCCGGCGAGACGGTCCTGGGCTCAGCGTGGGGCATTGCGGTGCGGAGCGCCGAGCAGCTGCGCGCGGAGCCGAAATTCCGCCGCCTGCTCTCGATCGACCACGATGCCATCGACGACGCACGGCTGGAGCGGACCCTGACA
>DASXFH010000084.1:0-27911 GCA_036489655.1 Acidobacteriaceae bacterium
TGTTCCACAGAGCGCGCAACGATCGCCCATCCGTGCTTCGCCAGCGCCTGCGCGGCGACCTTGTTGCTTTTGGCTCTGGTCTTCGTCTCCGCCATCACAGCGCGGGCAAGGTCGATTCGCGTGGTGATCAGGATCGCCATCGCATCCGGATCATGCTCCGCCTGGGCAACGAGGTCGGCGGCAATGAGCGCAGGATCCCCTGTTTCGCTGGTGACCACGATCTCCGTGGGACCGGCGAGCATGTCAATGGCGCAATCGAAGGCGACCAGTTTTTTCGCCGCCGTCACCCAGGCATTTCCGGGGCCCACGATCTTGTCCACGCGGGGCAAACCGGCGGTGCCATACGCCAGCGCAGCAATCGCGTGCGCGCCGCCCACCCGGTAAAACTCCGTAATGCCCAGCATGGCCGCTGCCGCCAGCGTTTCTTTGGCGGGATGGGGAGAAACCACAACGATCCGCTGTACGCCGGCGACCTGGGCAGGAATCACCGTCATCAGCAGGGTGGATGGCAGCGGATAACGCCCGCTGGGAACGTAGCATCCGGCCGAATCAAGAGGAACGATGCGCTGGCCGGTGGTGAGGCCCTGGGCTGTTTTCACGCTGAAGTCTCTCGGCCGCTGGCGGGCCGCGAAGGCACGTATGTTCCGGGCGGCGGTCCTGAGGGCGTGCCGCACCGGCTGGGGGGTGCTTTCCCAGGCCAGCCGCATCTCCACTTCAGGAATCCGTAACGGCGCCTGCGACGAAACGCCGTCCAGACGGGAGCGCAGCCGCAGCAGAGAGTCATCGCCACCGCGGCGTACGGAATCGACGATGCGGCGAGCCTGCGGCAGGACGCGGTCCCACGAAGGCGAGCGGCGCTCGGTCAGCGCCGCAAGAGTGTCCCGTCCGCGTCCAGTCGTGCGAATCAGCTTCACAACACAACCTTGTTCAGCGGGTATTCGACGATGCCGGTTGCCTTTGCTGCTTTGAGTTTGGGGATCACTTCGCGCACGGTTCTCTCTTCGAGAATCGTGTTCACCGCTACCCATTGCGAGTCACTCAGCTCGGAAACCGTGGGCGCATTCAGGGCGGGCAGAACGCTCAGGACGGTTGCGAGGTTTTCCTTTTCGACGTTCAGCATGAGGCCCACCTGACCCTGCGCGTCGATCGCGCCCCGCAGCATCAGCGCGAGATTATCGATCTTCTGCTTCTTCCACGGATCCGCGCAGGCAGAGCGATTGGCGATCAAGCGTGTCTCGCTCTCCATGACCGTGTCGATAATGCGCAGCCGATTAGCGCGGAGAGAGCTGCCCGTCTCCGTGACTTCGACGATGGCGTCAGCAAGTGTGGGCGGCTTCACTTCGGTTGCGCCCCAGCTGAATTCCACCTTGACCGAAATCTTCTTTTCCGCGAAATAGCGCTTTGTGACCTCAACGAGCTCCGTGGCGATGATTTTCCCGTCAAGGTCTTCCGCACGTTGCCACGGCGAGCTCTCCGGCACCGCGAGCACCCACCGCACCCGCCGCCGGCTTTGTTTTGCATAGACCAGGCTGGTGATGCTCTCGACGTCGAGGCCGCTTTCCACCACCCAGTCGATGCCGGTCAGCCCGGCATCGAGCACGCCATGATCGACGTAGCGCGCCATCTCCTGGGCGCGAATCAGCATGCACTCGATCTCCGAGTCGTCGATGCTGGGGAAGTAGGAACGCCCGTCCGCGTAAATGTTCCAGCCGGCGCGCCCGAAGAGGGCAAGGGTCGCATCCTGCAAACTGCCTTTGGGAATGCCGAGACGCAGTTTGTTGCTCATGCCCGCACCTCAGCGCCCGCCGCCAGCGGTCTTGTGAAGCAGCTTACGGTTCCCTCATGGCAGACGAGGCCGTCGCCTTCCACTTCCACGCGGAAGAGCAGCGCGTCCTGATCGCAGTCGGTCGAGACCTCAATGATGCGCAGGCGATTGCCACTGGTTTCGCCTTTCATCCACAGCTTCTGGCGCGTGCGGCTCCAGAAGGTGACAAAACCGGTTTCCCGGGTTTTCCGCCAGCTTTCTTCGTTGAGAAATCCCAGCATCAGCACCTGTCCGCTGCGCGCATCCTGGACAATTCCGGGCGCCAGGCCATCCATCTTTGCAAAATCGATCGTTGGTTCCGTCATTCTCTCTTCCTTTTTGGGGGCAAAAATCAAAAGCCCGTCAGCGCTCTCTGCGCCGGCGGGCTTCTCAATCCTGGTGGTTGGTTCTGCTAACTCAACCGTGGAATGCGAAAGTTCGCCGGCACGCTCGTCACGTGATGATGGTGATGACGATGATGGCGGTGAACCTGCATCTGCTTCCACCTTAGGATGCAATCCAGCGACATGTCAACTGCCCAGGGTTTCAGGATCGAGAATTTCCGCGAAGTGGATGGCTCGCCGCGCCGTGTTCTGAGCAATCTGCTCGCGGCAGCTGAAGCCGTCCGCCAGCAGGATCGTTTCCGGCGAGGCCGCACGCACCGCGGGCAGCAGAACCCGTTCCCCCAGCGCCTGCGAGACCTCGAACTTCTCGCGCTCAAACCCGAAGGGGCCCGCCATGCCGCAGCAGCCGGAATCGAGCAGTTCCACGGTGGCGCCAGTGCGTTGCAGCAGGTCCATCTCCGCTGTCATCTTGAGCACAGATTTGTGGTGGCAATGTCCCTGGACGAGAATCCTCCGGCCGGCAAGCTGCGGTGGCCGATAGGCGGGCGCATGCCGAACCAGCAGATCGCTCAGGAGCAGCGTCTGATCGCGAAGACGATGCGCCCGCTCGTCGGCAGGGAAAAAGTTCACCAGTTCGTCGCGGAAGACGCTGGCGCAACTGGGCTCCAGGAAGACGAAAGGCCGGCCGTCGTCGATCTGCGGCGTAAATCTGCGCAGGATCTCTTCCAGATACCCACGCGCCTGCGGCAACAACCCGAAATCGTAGAGCGGCCGGCCGCAGCAGACGTGTTGGCGGGGGACCTCCACGGAAAATCCGGCGCTCGCCAGCACCCGTGCCGCTGCCTCGAGAGACTGAGGATGGTAGTAGTTGTTCCAGGTATCGGGCCACAGAAGTACAGACTGCCTGCCGTCCGTCGTTGGGTTCCCGCTCCGCGCTCGTCTCTGCCATCCGGCCTGAAAGCTCCGCGGGGCGAATCGCGGCAGTCTCCGCTGCTGGGCGACTCCCAGAACAGCCTTCACCGCATGCGAAACACCGGGCAGCGTCAGCGGCAGATTCGCCAAAGCCGGCGTGAGGCCGGGAAGGAGCGATGCCGCATGCGCCAGCCGGTCCATAAATCCAAACGTATAGTGATGCAGCGGCCGAATTTGGTTTCCATAGTAGTGAGCGAGGAACTCGGATTTATAGGTCGCGACATCCACATTCACCGGGCACTCGCTCTTGCAGGCCTTACACGACAGGCACAGATCCAGAGCCTCCCGAACCCCTTCGTTGTGCCAGTCGGAATCCAGTACCTCGCCCTGCATCAGTTCCCACAGCAGATGCGCGCGGCCCCGCGTCGAGTGCCGTTCTTCGCGGGTGGCCATGTAGCTCGGGCACATGGTTCCGCCGCTCTCTTTGCGGCAGGCGCCCACGCCCACGCATCGCAAACTCGCCTCATGCAGCGAGCCGTGATCTTCCGGGAACTGGAAGAATGTCTCCGGCTGCTTTGATTTGTACCCGGCTCCGAGCCGCAGGTTCTCCTCCGGTTGATACACGACCTCCGGGGCAATCATCTTGTCGGGATTCATCCGGTTGTCGGGATCCCACAGCGCTTTGAACTCGCGGAAGGCCTGCATCAGATCGGGTCCGAACATCTTCGGCAGCAGTGCGCCGCGCGCCTGTCCGTCCCCATGCTCGCCGGAGAGAGATCCCCCGTGCGCAATCACGATATCCGCAGCGCGGTCGATAAATGCGCGGAATTTACGAATCCCCGGTTCGCTCTCCAGATCGAAGTTGATCCTCGTGTGCACGCATCCCTGGCCAAAGTGGCCGTACATCGGACTGCGGTAGCCGAATTCCGCCATGAGTGCGAAGAGTTGGCGGAGATAGGAGCCCAGCCGCGCCGGGGGCACCGCCGCATCCTCCCAGCCCTCCCATCCATGCGGTTCGCCGGGAACAAAGACCGTGGCTCCCAGCGCCGACTCGCGCACGCGCCAGATGCGAGCGGCTTCGTCAGGAGAACAGAGTCGCCCCTCCGGCGATCCCGGCAGCTTCGGCGCCGCCGCGATCATTTCCCGCGCCTTCTCTTCGGCCTCGGCATCGCTTTCCGCCCCAAACTCCGCCAGCAGAAATGCTCCGCCCGGGGGAAGCAGCTTCACTTCCTCCTCCGCCAGATGCTTCCGCTGCATAAAGTCCAGCAGCATGGCGTCAATGCCTTCCAGGCCGATCGGCTCGTGGCGAATCACCTCGGGCACCGCGTCGGCGGCAAGAAAAGCATCCGGAAACCCGAGCACGGCCAGGCGCCGGCACGGAGGACTGTGCATCAGGTCCAGGGTTGCGCTCACCACCGTCGCCAGCGTGCCTTCCGCCCCCACCAGCGCGCGCGCCACCTGGAAGCCTCGCTCCGGCAACAGCTCGTCGAGGTTATAGCCGGAGACACGCCGCGGAATTTGCGGGAACCGCCGCCGAATCTCGTCCGCATAGCGGTCGCGAATCCGGCGCATGCCTGCGTAAATCTGCCCAGCGCGTCCGCCTCGCGCGACGATTGGCGTGATCTCCTCTTCAGTGGTTGCGCCGACCGTCATGCGGGTGCCGTCGTACAGAACCACATCGAGCGAGCGGATGTTGTTGGCGGTCAGGCCGCCCATTACGCTGTGGGTTCCGCAGGAATTGTTCCCGATCATCCCGCCGATCGTGCAGCGGCTGTGTGTCGCCGGATCCGGGGCAAAGGTCAGGTGGTGCTGCTCGGCGGCCTCGCGCACGCGATCCAGCACGATCCCCGGCTCCACGACGGCGATCTTCCGCGCCGGATCCAGTGCCACCAGCCGACGCATGTACTTGGAAAAATCCAGGACTACGGCCACGTTGCAGCACTGGCCCGCAAGGCTGGTTCCGGCGCCGCGTGGCAGGACGGCCGCCCCCAGAGCGCGGCAGGCGGCCAGCGTCGCTTCCACGTCGGCTGCATCCTGCGGAATCACCACGCCAATCGGAGTCTGCCGGTAATTGGAAGCGTCCGTCGTATACAGCGCGCGCGAGGCCGCATCGAAACGGACCTCGCCGCGCACGGAGGCGCGCATTTTGGCCTCCAGTTCTCGTGCCGCCTCGAACTGCTCGTGGCGTCGTGAAGGTTGAATCACCGGCAGTTGTATGCCCATTACAGCTCCCTGCGCAGCCAGGCGATCTCGAGCCCTTCCGCCTGCCGCAACACCGGATTTTGGTTATACCGCTCGACCGGCGCAAATCCCATGGAGCGGTAGAGGGCATAGGCGGCCTTCATGCTCGCGGGCATCGTGTCAAGATACATTGCGGTATAGTCGCGGGTGCGCGCGGCCTCCACAATGGCGTCCGCCAGTTTCCGTCCCAGCCTCGTTCCCTGCTGTCCAGGTCGCACCCAGAGCCGCTTCATCTCACAGGCGCGCTCCTGTGGCCTGCCGCTCGGAATCGTCAGGGGCTTCAGTGCGACACAGCCTGCCGGCTCCTCCTGCATAAACGCCAGCAGCACGGTTCCACCCGGGTCGGCATAGGCGCCAGGAAGTTCCTCTAATTCCTTCTCGAGGCTCTCCACACAAATGTGCTGTCCACCGACAGAGGCGTTCAGGTACTCGGCATATTCGCGCATGAGCGTCCGGCACAACTCCACGTCCTTCGCGATTTCCCACTGCACCGCTCGGATGGATTGCATACACGCATGATACCGGCGAGACGCATGATGACTGCGTCGCGTCCTCCGGGCATTCTGGTATAAAGGCGCCCATGACGAAAGACCGCTTCTGTGTTTCCCTGCTGGCGACGAGTTACCTTTTGATCGCGGCGGTATCGGTTCCTGGCCAGACGGCGCCCGCGGCTCCGGTGCACGATCCGCGCATCGCGCAGCTGATCGATTCTCTCGGCCAGGTCAAAATGATTCGGGAGACGGAGCTTTCGCCCGATGGCCGGCTCATCGAATGGGGTATCGCAGGCCGCGGTGGATCGGAGATCGAAGTCGCTCCCCTCGACAATCCCTCTGCGGCGCGTCAGGTCACGGCCTGCGCGGCGGGCAGTCACGGGCAGGAACACAATGCCGTCTTCTCGCCGAATTCGCAGCAGCTGGCGTTTTTCTCCAATTGCAATGCCGACCACAAGACCGCCATCTATCTGGCTGATGCCTCCGGCTCCTCCGCGCCCCATGAATTGGCGCAGCTCAATGGATTTGCCAAGGAAATGCAGTGGTCGCCCGACGGGAAGTCCCTCACCTTCCTTTACGTCGAAGGAGCCACCCGGCCTTCCGGTGCGCTGGCCGCGGAGAAGCCGCCCTCAGGCGTCATCGGCGTCGAAGGCCTTGAAGTGCAGCGCGTCGCCAATGTGGACGTGGCCACCGGCCAGCTCACGCAGATCACTCCGCCCCATCTGCATGTTTTCGAGTTCGACTGGTCGCCCGATTTCCCCCAGCTCGTCTACGTGGCCGCGCCCCCTCCTGGCGAGAACAACTGGTGGATCGCCAGGCTCTACACGCAGAAGCCAGGCCAGGCGCCCACCGCCATCCTCGATCCGCAAACGGTGACGGGATCGCTGCACGGCCTCCAGATCGCTGTGCCACGGTGGTCTCCCGATGGCCAGCGCATCGCCTTTATTGGCGGGCTCATGTCAGACCAGGGCTCAACCGGCGGCGACATCTACGTGATGCCCGCAACCGGCGGCCAGCCGGAAGACGTGACCCCCGATCGCCATGCCAGCCCGGCGTGGATCAAGTGGCTTGGCAACGACCAGATGGGTGTCGCGGAGGTCCTCGGCGGCTCCTCGCACCTGTTCGTTTATGACCTGCAGAGCCACCAGGAAATGAGCGACAACAACCTCACCCTTCCTGACGGTGTGGGCGCCGGCGGCCTGATGATGAGAATCTCGCTCTCGAACGACAACAAGGTCGCCCTGATCCGCTCCTCGTTTGAGAATCCGCCCGAGGTCTGGGCCGGCGACCTGATGGACCTGCACCAGATCACCCACGTCAACGACGCGGCTAAGCCGATGTGGGGCAAGGCGGAGTCCGTTGAATGGGACAACGACGGCTTTCACGTGCAGGGCTGGCTTCTGCTGCCGGCGCACTACGATCCCTCGAGGAAATACCCTCTTATCGTTTACGTGCATGGAGGACCCGCCGCCGCCGTCCTTCCCCGCTGGCCGTATGCAGGGTATGGCGCCGTTCCCTTCTCGGCACTCGACTATTTTGTGCTGATGCCCAATCCCCGCGGTTCCTACGGCCAGGGAGAGAAGTTCACCCAGGCCAACCGCAAGGATTTTGGATATGGCGATTTTCGTGACATCCTGGCGGGCGTGGACGCCGTCGAGAAGAAGTATCCCATCGACGATCACCGCCTTGGCCTGACCGGATGGAGCTACGGCGGCTTCATGTCCATGTTCGGGGTGACGCAGACCCACCGCTTCGCAGCGGCTGTGTCAGGCGCAGGCCTGTCCGACTGGCTCAGCTATTACGGCGAGAACTCCATCGACCAGTGGATGATCCCCTTCTTTGGAGCGTCGGTCTACGACGATCCGGCAGTCTACGCCAAAAGCTCGGCCATCAACTACATCAAAAATGTGAAGACGCCCACACTGGTGGTCGTCGGGGACCGGGATGGAGAATGCCCCGCGCCCCAGTCCTTCGAGTTCTGGCACGCGCTCCGCGACCTGGGGGTACCGACAGAGCTGGTCGTCTACCCGAATGAAGGGCATGGATTCGTCAATCCGGCCCACCGGATTGACGTTCTGGAACGCGCCCTGGGCTGGTTCCAGAAATATATGCCGTAGGCGGCGCAGGGGTTCGGCGTTTGGGCCGGCCAAAACCGTCGCACGCAGCCGTCATCGCGGGCCCGTCGGCTGGGCTGGCCCCCCTCTCGTTTGTTATTCTGAATCGCACCCGGTCCTTTCTGGTGTTTCGACCGTCTGAGCGACCTGATCGCCCAGACGGGGAGGTTTCATGCGGCGGTTCGTAGCTTTTGTAGTCCTCTTTGCGTGTTCGGTTCCGGTTGGTCTTTCCATCGCGGGCTGTGGCCACAATCCGAACAACTATTGCATCAAGAACGGCCACGCTTATGGGGTTCTCACTACCCAGGTCGTTTACGTTACGCTGCAGCCGGAAACCGTGGGCCTCTCGTTAGCCTGGGGACAGACTTCCAGCCTGGGCTCGCCCCAGGCCTTTAACTGCAACAACGAATCCGAATCCGTAAGCCACTGGATTTATGGCAGCAAGAACCTGCTGCTGGCCGACATCTCCCCCAGCGGGCAGATCTGCGCCGGGACATGGAACCGCAACAGCCCCGGAGGCGTCCCCGACTTCAGCATCTGCACGCCGCCTTCCGGCTCCTCGCTTTCCTCTTTCTCTGGCTGCACTTCATCCACGTGCGGAACGGTGCAGGTCTACGCTGAAGGGGGTGGCGCTACCAGTAACCCCGTCAACATCTATGTGCACCCCCCCATCACGGCGATTACCATCCCCACCCAAACCGCGTGCTATTCCCAGGGAAAGACGCTCACTACGTCTTTCCTGTCGCAAACAACGGTGAGTGGACCCGGAGGGGCCATCCTTTGCTGTCCGCCCGGATCGACGCTGCAGACGGGCGCCGCCTGTCCCGCCACGGTTCCCGCCTGCAGCAGTCCCAGCGCTAATGTTGGCACCATCACGTATAGCCCCGTCACCGGCAGCGTGGTGACCGTCGACAATACGACCAATCCAGGCAGCGGCACTTCCAGCAGCACAGCGACTTCGAACCCCAATGGAATCGCTACCGCCAATCTTCCCGGATCGACGGTGATCAATGCGTCGAACTCCGAAGTCACGTCGGCCGCCGGCTTCTTCTCCACGTGTCCGCCCCAGACGATCGCTCTCAAGCTCAATGGCAGCACCTCCGGCACCGTGACCACCAGCTCACCCCAGACCATTGTTTCCAAGGTGACGGACACCAAAGGGGCGACGATCACCGGCCTCCCGCTGACCTACTCTTCGACAGAGCCGCAGAATCTCTCTGTCAGCAGTACCGGCCTGGTGACGGCGGTCTTTCCCAGCCATGCGACCGTGACTGCCGTTTGCCAGCCACCCAGCTGTAATCCGGCTCCGGTCAATCTCATTGGGACTCTGGGCAACGGCATGCCGGTCGCCGGCAACAACGTCTCCATTAATTCGCCGGGCCGCAGCAGCAACCGGATCTGGATGGCCTCACCGCAGTCGCCTTACTTTTCTGAGGTGGATCTGCTGACCGGGGGTGCGGCGTCCCCTGTCCGCATGCCCTACACGCCCAATTCCATGGTGGCGGATCAAGCCGGCGACTCGCTCTTTTTCGGCAGCTACCACGAGCTGATGATCTACAGCACCAGTTCGAATGGCCTTTCCAAGGAAGTGCCCGCTGTGCCCGGCGCGGTGCTCGCCGTTTCCCCGACCGGATCGACGGTGGTGGTTAACGACCAGCTTCGCCAGGTGATCTACATCTATACCGCTACTTCCGGAGCGGTCTCCAGCATCGGCGGCCTGGCCAACCACGCTCAGTATTCTCCTGACGGCGGCACGGTTTACATCACCGGCTACGATCCGGCCAAAAGCAGCTATGCGCTGTTTGTCTACAGCGCCAGTACGGGATGGTCCGAGTATCCCCTCAGCAACCAGCCCGTGACCACTCCTCCCTGGACCTGCGCCCTGGAAGCCAGCGGTACCGCCGCCGTGCCGGGCTATAACCCGGCCTTCGATCCCTTCTGCGGGCCGACGCAGACCATTACCGTTCCCAACGTCGCCGCGTTCCTCTCCGGCTCGCCGACAACCACCCACAGCTTCTGCCCCCACGTCAGCGCCACCCCACCGTATTTCCCGTCCGCGGGCGACGTCGGTGGTGCGACGGACCAGCTGACGGCCACCGCCGATGGCGATCACATTCTGGGCGCGAGTGGATCCAACTTCTCCGATACCTGGCTCTTCCAGGATCCGAATAAAACCACACCGGGTGTGCCCATCAATGCGTGTCCGGACTATAACGGCGCCGCTCCGCTGACCCTGACCCCGGATACCACCCCAACCACGGGTACGCTCACCATCTCCCCGGCGGAGATCGATCAGGTGGTGTCTTCGCCCAATTCCAGCGTGGCGTTTGTCACCTATAACTACAACGGCTTTGCCGCGAGCCTTGCCAATCCCACAGTCGGCACGGGCGGGACCGGCGCTCTGCCGTACTACCAGCCGAACGCTACGCCTGGCCTTTTCGGCACCCTTGGAACGCCTCCCATCCAGCTCTCCACCGCACCGAAATTCGCGGCGCCGCAGTCACCGGTGGCGGGTATCTTTAGCCCGGATGGCTCGATCTTCTTCGCCAGCACCAGCGGCGACAATCTGGTTCACATGGTGGACACTACCTCGCTCACGGATACCGGAACCATCAATCCCAAGCTGGTCGACGGATCCGGCAAACCCGTGGCACCGCTCTTCCTCGCGGTGCAGAGTCGCCCAACGACATAACCTCCAGCCAGGCACTCACCGAACGGCCGGCGCTCCGCCGGCCGTTCCCTTTTGCGCGATCCGCGCGTCAGCGGGTCAGATGCCCTCTGGCAGTACACTGAACCTCATGCCGCGGGTCGCCATCATTTCCAAGCCGCAGAAAGAAGAACTGCGCCAGCTGATGCCGGAGCTCGTTCTCTGGCTGAAGGCGCACGGTTACGAGTCCCTGCTCGATCCCGTCAGCGCCAACTATGTGATGGACGAGCAGGTCTCACCGCGATCCGAACTGGCCTCGCAGAATCCCGACCTGGTGATTGTGCTGGGGGGCGACGGAACCCTGCTGGCGGCGGCGCGGGTCTTTGCCCGCAGCGGCGTTCCCATCCTCAGTGTGAATCTGGGAGCGCTGGGCTTTCTCACCGAAGTTCCGCTCGCAGATCTTTACTCCCATCTGGAAGCCTGGGGGAAAAACTGCTGTGCGGTTGAATCCAGAGCCATGCTGCACAGCGAGCTGTGGCGCGACGACAAGAAGTCCTGTGAATACGAGGCCCTGAACGACGTCGTCATTGCCAAGGGAGCCATTGCCCGGATGGGTCAGTTCCAGGTGAAGGTGGACCAGAAGCTGGCCGCCTCCTTCCGCGCGGACGGCGTCATTGTGGCCACCCCCACCGGCTCCACGGCCTATTCCCTCGCCGCCGGCGGCCCCGTGCTCGTTCCCGGCGTCGATGTTCTCGTGGTTACGCCGATCTGCCCGCATCAGCTCACCCTGCGGCCCATGGTGGTTCCCGGCGATGCTCGGATCGAGGTGCGGGTGGAGGGCATTCCCGATCAGACCTTCCTCACCGTAGACGGGCAGGAAGCCGTTCAGCTGCGGCTTGGAGATGAGCTGCGCTGCCGCCGCTCCGACTTCTCAGTCAAACTGGTGCGGCTGGAAGGCAACAGCTTCTTCGACGTGCTGCGTGCCAAGTTGAAGTGGGGAGAACGGTAGTTTCTGGGCTGCCCTTGCGCCTTACTCTTTGCTGAGCTGTTCCAGCAGCTGGTGGGCCTTGTTCGACAGCGTGCGCGCCGCATCCAGATCGTCTGCTTTCAGGGCGTCTCGCGCCTTCGAAATATAAATCCGAATCTGGGCGACAGTCTTCTGTTCATCCGAGCTCAGCGCCCGCTTAATGCCGTTGACACCGTTCTCCGATGCGTCGATCTGCTCATTGATTGCATGACGATCGCCAGTGTTGCTGGTGTCATTCGCGGTAGAGAGCTGCCCGATGGGAGAGTCCTCAGAGGGCTGGGCGGCGGCTACCGCAGCGGTCTGCGCCGGGGTTTGGGCTGGGGCTGGAGTCGTCGTTTTCGGAGCTTCCTGCTGCGCGGTGTCCTGGCCCGCCGGTTTAGGCCGCCGATGGGCAGGGCGCCGGGGCTCAACTGTCGCTTCTTCTTCCGTGGGTTCCGGAGGCACCGTCGTATCCAGCTTCACTGGCCGTTCCTTAATCGTGGGGAACGCAGGAGGCAGCGGAGACACCAGCTCCGCCATCTGCATGGGCGGCAGCGATGGAATCTGTGCCACCGGAAGCGGAGCTGTCCGGGGATGGCGCGCGGCGCATCCTGTCACCAGTGCCAGCGACAAGGCCAGCACGGCGAGCGTCTTTCCGGAATTCATATTCCGGACCTTTCTGGCTGGGTCTCACCAACCTGGCGAGCAAGCTCGCCGGGGACTGCGTCTCCCGTTGCTTCCGGCAGTACGCGCTGTCCCGAACCGGCAGAAATGACCGGGAGCCGCAGTACAAATGTGGTTCCGCTCCCGCTTTTCGATTCTACGTCAATTTGGCCGTGGTGCATCTGTACGATGCGGTACGTCATCGCCAGGCCGATTCCGCTGCCCTCCTTTTTGGTGGTGAAATACAGATCGAAAATCCGGCTCCGGATTTCATCGGGAATCCCCTCTCCCTGATCCCTGATCCGGATGGTGGCCCAGCGCGAGTCCTCGGTCACACGCACCGACAGAGTCCCGCCGGTGCTCATGGCCTGCGCCCCGTTCAGAACCACGTTCAGCAGAGCCTGCTCCAGCAGGTCGGCATCCACTCGGGAAAAAACGGGCCGGGAGGGCATCTGGCTTTCCACAATCACGCCGCGGGTTTCCAGTTCGGCGGAGGCCAGCATCAGCACGCTCGAAACAACGTTGCGCAGATCCTGGTCCTTGAGCTGCAGTTCCACCGGACGCGAGAAATCGACCAGCGTCTGCACCACCCGGTCGAGCCGCCGGATTTCGCTCTGAATGATATCCAGATGCCGCAGGGCGTCGCCGCCCGCATGCACCTTGTTGCGCAGCAGTTCCAGGTGCACGACGATGGCATTGATGGGGTTTTTCACTTCGTGTCCCACGCCGGCCGTCAGACGTCCAATGGAGGCCATACGACGCGAAACTTCCAGTTCCGTTTCGATTTCCCGCACCGATTCCAGATCATGCAGCGTCAGCAGCGCTCCCAGCGATTGCCGATCGCGGCCCTGCGTGTCGTGGATGAAGTCCAGCGAAACCTCCAGGCGCCGGCCAGTCTCGGTCGTCACCTCTTCCTGAACGATGGAGAGACCGCCCTCGAAGGCATCGCGGACCATGCGTCCCAGACGAGTATTGCGGTCGAAGATCTCCCGCACGTCGGCGCCGAAGATGCGATCCCGCCCGATGTTGAGATAGCGCTCCACCGCGCTCGATACCAGAACGGCGCGGGAATCGCGCGTAAACAGCATCACGCCGTCCTGCAGATTCGAGAGAATCTGGTCCAGGTTCTCGCGCAGGGCGGAGAACACTTCCTCTACGTTACGGATCCTCTGCCCCAGCCGCTCGATCTTGCCGGAGACCTTGGCGACGGTATCTTCGCCTCCGCGACGCGCGGGCGGCTCAGCTGCACCAGCGGTGCCTCCTGCCGCTTCGCTTTCCCGTCGTCGCGGACCCTGGGACTCCGACCGGTCCGCATTCGCAGCCTGCGCGGTCAACAAGTCCAGCGTCTGGCTGATCTGCTCAATTGGCTGCAGAGCCAGATTGGCCACAAACGCCGCCACCACGATAGAAATAATCATGGCCAGCGCCATGAAGCTGACGGATTCGTACAGGAATGGGCGGAAGGCATTCCGCAGAAACGTCGTGCTGATGCCGACGCGGACGGTCAGAAACGGCTGGTTTTCCCGATCCAGCCCCACCGTCACGTCGTACACCTGAGGCGGCCCAAAGACCACGCGCAGTGTGCGGATCAGCGTCTTCCGCCGCAGAACCGAATAGTTCGGCCGATTGGGAACCATCTGATCCTGCTGGCTTGGATCCGGCGCGGTGACCAGGGCCCGCTCATTGTGGTCGGCAACCACGATGTCGAGAATCGTCGGCGAATAACTGATGGTCGCGTTGAGCAGCGAGATCAGTCCCGGATCCTGCCGCAGCGAAGCCGCTACTGCCGCGCGCACCGCGACCGGATCGTTGGGGTCGAATTTCTGGTCCCGCAGTCCGGTTTCCAGCGCGTGCCGCACTTCGAGCAGCACCTGGTGGGCGATGATGTCGGTCCCGTTCCACGAGTACTCGATGTATTGGTTGAGTGACTGGCTCAGCCAGATCCATGAAAAGATCACCACGACCGTAAACACCAGTCCGGTGATCGCGACCACGAGTTTGGTCTTCAGGCGCATGGGTCGGGGGGGCGACGCTTAGCCTTCAGGGAGTCGGTAAAGGGAGAATACCGGCATTGCCCTTTGCTGGCTACCCCTATTCTTCCACTGCTCCCGCGGCGTTCGCAGCGCTGCCATACTCGCGCAGCTTGTTGTGGAGGGTCTTCAGGCTGATCCCCAGAATTTCCGCGGCCCGTGTCTTGTTGTTGTTGGTGGACTCGAGCGTCTTGAAGATCAGCATTCGCTCCGCATCGTCGACGGTCGCGCCCACTTCCAGCTGGATGGCATTCGGCGGCAGCTCGCTGGTTGGCCGCGTCGGACGCGTGCCGAATCCAGGCGGCAGATGCCGCGACTGCAGCTGCCCTTCCCCGCACAGAACCACGGCCCGTTCGATGGTATTGCGCAGCTCGCGGACGTTGCCCGGCCACTCGTGCGCCATCAGCCGCGCGAGCATTTCGCTGTCCATCCCGGTGACTCGCTTCTGATGCTTCTGGTTCATATCGTCGATCATGGACTCGGCGATCGCGGGAATGTCTTCTTTGTGCTCGCGCAAGGGCGGCATGTGAATGTTGAACACGTTGAGCCGGTAATACAGATCGCCGCGCAGATGGCCATCCGCCACCGCCGCTTCCGGATCCTTGTTGGTGGCGGCCAGAACCCGCACGTCCACCGGCGATTCGACTTTGCTGCCCAGACGGCGCAGCTTGCGATCCTCCAGCACCCGCAGCAGCTTGGCCTGGGTGCCGACCGGCATCTCTCCAATCTCATCCAGCAGCAGCGTTCCGTCTTCGGCGAGCTCGAAACAGCCCGCCCGCCGCTCAATGGCCCCGGTGAATGCGCCCTTTTCGTGCCCGAAGATCTCGCTTTCGATCAGCGTCTCCGGAATCGCCGCGCAGTTTACGGCCACGAAAGGCTTGCTGCGCCGCGGGCTCAGGTCGTGCAGGGTGCGCGCCACCAGCTCCTTGCCGGTTCCGCTTTCCCCGGTGATCAGCACAGAGACGTTGCTCGCCGCTACCCGCTCGGTAAGCGCGAAGATCTCCTGCATTTTCTTCGAGGCGCCCACCAGAGAACCCAGCACCCCGGCTTCGCGCAGCTTGCGCCGGGTCACTTCCAGCTCGCGCTCGGTTTCGCGCTGGCGGCTGGCGTTGGTGAGGATCGAGCGCAGGCGCGCCGGATCGACCGGCTTCTGAATGAAATCGTAGGCGCCGTTCTTCATCGCCTCGACGGCCGCTTCGATGGAGCCCTGGGCGGTGAGCATCACCACCGCGATCTTTTCGCTGGATTCGCCCAGACGAGCCAGCAGCTGCAGCCCATCCATGCGGGGCATCTTCAGATCGGAGACGACGATCCCCGGCTGCCAGGCGCTTACCTTCTCCAGCGCCTCCAGGCCATCCCGGGCGGTTTCTGTGCGATAGCCCCAGCCGGATACCAGTTCAGCGAGACCGGACAATGCATGGGGCTCGTCTTCGACGATGAGGACCTTTTCCTGACTTGCCATAGGAGAGATAACCAATTGGGGGGGCTGGGTTTGTTGTATCACCTTTGAGGGACACCGAACAAAACCCGGCCCGTGGAGGCGTCCGACGAGCGGGACGACGTTGGTATTAGTGGATTTAACGGTGCCGGCCGGTTGGGATGCCGGGTGCGGGCGAAGGAGCTGCGGGTGTCTTGGGAAAAACATCCCCTTCCGGGTGGGGCTACTTTAAGCAGCAAAAATTCAATCACTTAGAGCGCTGCTCCGGTTGTCGGGACAATCCGGCGGATCCCCGCGCGATACAGCTCCAGCGCCTGGGAGGGTCTGATGGCAGGGTCGGTATAGAGAAGCCTGAATCGCAAGTCTGCGGCGATCACAATCGCACGAACGGTTCCACTACCCTGCCATCGGCCTGCTGATTCTCCGCTGAGCCTACGCCGTATACTTGGCTGTTTGCTTTCTCTCACGGAGGTGAGGTTGATGGGTTCAGCGGCGGTTGGGTATGCGCGCGAAAATGCGCCGCGGTTTGTGGAGGAGTTGAAGGCGCTGTTGCGGATTCCCTCGGTATCGACGACGCCGGAGCACAAGGACGACGTGGAGAAGGCCGCGGAGTGGGTGGCGGCAGAGCTGCGCCGCATCGGTATGGAGCATGTGGAGGTGATCCGTGCGACGGAAAAGGAAGGCGGAGGGCATCCCCTGGTGTATGCCGACTGGCTGCATGCGCCGGGCAAGCCTACGGTTCTTTGCTACGCGCACTACGATGTGCAGCCCCCCGATCCGCTGGACGAATGGGTGACGCCGCCCTTCGAGCCGACCGAGCGCAACGGCAATATCTACGCGCGGGGCGCGGTGGACGATAAGGGCCAGCTCTGCCTGCAGGTGAAGGCCCTGGAGGCGCTGCGCGCGGCCAACGGAAAGCTTCCTGTGAACGTGAAGGTGATTTACGAGGGCGAGGAAGAAGTGGGCGGCGAGCGGATCGCGGCGTTCGTGCGCGAGCATCCGGATCGGCTGAAGGCGGACTTTGCGCTGATCTCCGACACGGAGATGTTTGCGCCGGAGATGCCCACTCTGTGCGTGGGGTTGCGGGGGATGGTCTACACAGAACTGGAAGTACGGGGAGCGAAAACGGATCTGCATTCCGGGGTGTATGGCGGAGCGGCGCCGAATCCATTCGTCGCGCTGGCGCAGATCATCGCGGGGCTGAAGGATTGCGACGGCAGGATTCTCATCCCGGGCTTCTACGACGACGTGGAGAAGCCGAGCGCCGATGAGCTGAAGGCGTGGAAGGCTCTGCCGTTCGACGAGGAAGAATATCGCGAGAAGGAGATGGGCGCGCCGAAGCTGGTCGGGGAAAAAGGCTATTCGGTGATGGAGCGGACCTGGGCTCGGCCGACGCTCGATGTGCATGGGATCGTTGGCGGGTTTACGGGAGCGGGGGCAAAGACGGTGATCCCGGCGAAGGCGATGGCGAAGGTCTCTATGCGGCTGGTGCCGCACATGACGCCGGAGAAGGTCTTCCAGCAGTACAAGGACTACGTGGAGACGATCAGGCCCGAGGGCGTCTCGGTCGAGGTGCGGCTGATCCACTCCGGCGATCCGATTGTGATCGGGACGGACAATCCCTACGTAAAAGCGGCCACCCGCGCGCTGAAGACGGTGTGGAACAAGGACACGGTGTTCATCCGCTCCGGCGGCTCGATTCCGATCGTCGGGGATTTCGAACGGCACCTGAAGATCCCCTCGGTGATGATGGGCTTCGGGCTGCCGGACGATGGACTGCACGCGCCCAACGAGAAGTTCAATATTGCGAACTTTCATCGCGGGATCGAGAGTGTGATTAGGTTCTTTGAGGAGCTGGGCGGCAGCTAGGAGCCAGGAGCTGGGGGCCGGGCGGACCTGTGGCGAAGGGGCGGTCCGCGTTTTCAGCTGCCGTACAGATCGCCCTCGGTCACGACAGGTTCCGTGGGGGTGGCTTTGCCGGTGCGGTGGGCGGCGGTAAACATCGCCCCACGGGCGGGGACGACAGGCGCGAAACCGGAGAAGCCGAGCGGCACCGCGACATCGTCGTAGATGGCTTCCATGCCGCCGCGCAGGGTGTAGGTCTCATGCCAGAAGCCGGTGCCACCGGAGTCGCGGAGGAAGTTCTTCCACCACAGGCGATGGGGATCGGAGCGGGTCCAGGCCAGGAGAGAGTCCATATCCCGCCAGTACTGGCGCATGCCGGCGTGCATGGGGAAGAGCGAGAAGACAAAATTCTCATGGCGGAGAAGGCCATCGGGCTGCTGCTCGACGGATTTTGCGATCCTGGGACCGAAGCCGATGAGAGTTTTGAGGCCGGCGAGGCGATTGACGCGCATGCCGAGGTAAACCACGACCAGGTCGGGGTACCGGGACAGATCGACGGTGCGGCGCTCAACGCGGGTTGGTTGGACGGGAACGGGCATGGGGTTTCCCTCCGGGATTTCAGACTGGCACAGGCTGCCGGTAAGCGTCTACCGCCGGGGTTCCAAGGTGGATGCGGGACACCTCGGGTGGGAATTCGCGCCGTTTGCATCCCCTCGCGCATCTGCTAATGTGGTGAGTCAGCCGAAACAAAAGGAAATTCAGGACGATGGCTAAGGCAGTTTGGAACGGAAAAGTAATTGCAGAAAGTGAGACTTACGAGACGGTGGAGGGGAATGTGTACTTCCCTGAGAGCGCTGTCAGCCGCGAGTACCTGCGGCCCAGCTCTACCACCTCCACATGCCCCTGGAAGGGGCAGGCTCGTTACTACAGTCTGCTGGTGGAGGGACAGGAGAATCAGGATGCTGCCTGGTACTATCCCAATCCAAAACCTGCTGCCCGTAACATTAAGAATCACATAGCTTTTTGGCGCGGGGTTGAGGTGGAGAAGTGATGGGAGCCGGTAGCCTGTAGCCGGTGGCCTGTAGCTGGAGCCGGGAGCCTGTAACCGGGAGGCTCAGCTACTTGCTTCTTTGTAGCGGATTTGTTGCCATTTCCAGGCGCTTTCCATGATGGAGTCCAGGTCGCCATAGCTTGGTTTCCAGCCGAGTTCGCGGCCAATTTTCTCTGAGCTGGCAATCAGAACCGCGGGGTCGCCTGGACGCCGGGGCATCACCTCGGCCGGAATCGGGTGACCGGTCACGCGGCGGGCAGACTCGATGACTTCGCGGACGGAGAATCCACTGCCATTGCCGAGGTTATAAACGAGCTGCCTGGGAGTGGTGAGCGCCGCGAGCGCCAGCCGATGTGCTTCGGCCAAATCTTCCACGTGAATGTAGTCACGGATGCAGGTGCCATCGGGGGTCGGATAATCGTCGCCGTAGATCCTGATTTTTTCGCGGCGGCCGAGGGCCACGTCGAGCACCAGAGGGATCAGATGCGACTCGGGCTCATGCGCTTCGCCTCTTCCTTCAAGAGCGCCAGCGACGTTGAAATAGCGAAGACTGGCGCAGGAAAAACCGTGTACCCGATACATCCAGGCGAGCATTTTTTCCACCAGCAGCTTCGATTCGCCGTAGGGATTCGTGGGCCGGAGCGGCGCATCTTCGCGAATGGGGGTACTTTCGGGCTCGCCGTAGACCGCCGCTGTGGAAGAAAAAACCAGACGACGGACGCCTGTGGCGATCATGGCTTCGAACAGGGCCAGCGTGGCGGCGGTATTGTTGCGGAAGTAGAGCTCGGGCTTCGCCATGCTTTCGCCCGCCTCAATGAGAGCGGCAAAGTGCAGGACGCCGTCAATGCCGGAGGAGAGAACGGTCTCGAGGCGCGCGCGATCGGCGACCTCTCCCTGAATAAATTCGGCTTCCGCAGGAATCATGCGGCGTTCGGCATGGCACAGGTTGTCGTAGATGACGACAGAGTCTCCCGCGCGACCGAGGATGCGAGCGACCGTACCACCAATGTACCCAGCTCCACCAGTGACTAAAATTCTCAATCCGCCGTCCCGCCTCTCTACTATGCTTGTGGACACCTGTACGCGCCCAGGTTTTCCTTATAATGCATCAAGGCGTGCTTTTCGGGCTGCTGCGGTAGTCGTTAGCGGGCTTTTTCCTTCTCTTTTCCATGGGTTTAGCGGAGGCGGCAGGCCCGGGAGCCGATACTCCCGGTGGATCGGTTTCCCTGGGCAGGGTTCCAGGGGGTGCCGGAACCAGGGTGGATGGGCAGAAGATCCGGCCTGAACGACGGACGGGCGCTGCACGTCCTATAAAAGGGTGCTGTCCCCAAAATGGTTCAGGGGTATGCATCATTTGTGTCACTGCTGGAGGGCCTCTTCTGGGCTACGCTTAGGTAACCGTCAGCCAAAACGTTGGTACCCTCATGGCGGCTGAACGGTAATCGGTCTGTGCAAGAATAGGGAACACAGAATTACCCTTCAGACACCTGCGTTGGGCCACACCAGGCGGCAGTTTTTAGGTTCGTTTTGGTCCTCGAAGTGCATTAGAAAGACCTCACACCGGATCATCGGCAGCAACTTCTTTTCTCAAGGCATGTTGGAGATACAGGGCAATGGCTACGGACAACTCCCTTAAGCGCGGAACGTTTGGACTGCTCCCCGAGCCGGAAGGACGGATGGGTTCGTTCGGGATGAGCATGATTGTCAACGTGAGCGTGGCGGCGCTGGCGCTGCTGCTCACGATCGCGCAGGTGCATCAGGTGCAGCAGCACCATTATGAGACAACCCAGCTGATCTTCCCGGTGGACCAACCAAAGCCCTACACCCCGCCGGTGCCGAAGATTCACGTGATTCCGCCTCCGCCTGTGGTCCAGGACCGGCCGAAAATCGAGTTGCCCAAACCGCTGCCCGAGCCGCCGAAGGTCGCCGAAGTGAAGCTGCCGACACCGGTAATGCCGAAGATGGAAGCGGCGCCGCCGAAGCGTTTTACGCCGCCGCCGCAGCCCAAAGTGGGATTGTTCAAGAGCGAGTTGCCGACCCAGGTGGCGAACAACCGGGTGGCCCCAACGGCAAAGGCCGGCGGGTTCGGGGATCCGGAGGGTGTGAAGCCCAACCCCAACGCCAACCGTCAGGCGACGGTGGCAGCGGTGGGTGCGTTTAACGCCGCGCCGGGCGTGAGCGCGCAGGGTGCGGGCGCAGCGCGTGCAGGGTCTGTCCGCGGAGTCGATTTTGGTTCGGGAGTCGCCAACGGGGTTCCCGGCGGCAAAGATCGCGGCGCCATCGCATCGGCCGGATTCAATGATGGTGTAGTCGGCGGCACCGGGCGTCCGGGCAGCCATGGCACCGTAGCGAAGGCCAGCTTTGGCGACAATATGTACGGCTCAGGGCCTTCGCCGGCGGCGCGGCCAACGGAACCGATGGCGACGCCGATCGTGGTGCTGGCCAAGCCGTTGCCCACCTACACCAGCGAGGCGCGCCAGCTTAAAATCCAGGGAGATGTCACGCTGCAGGTACGCTTCGCCGCCAGCGGCCAGGTGGAAGTGCTGCGGGTGCTGAGCGGATTAGGCCATGGACTGGACGAACAGGCAAAGATCGCAGCCGAGCGGATCCGGTTCAAACCCGCTACCAGGGACGGTCGAGCGATCGATGAAGTGAGCATCATTCACGTCACCTTCCAGATGGCATAAGCGCGGGATGGCGCAAGCGACGGGCAATTGCGAGCGGGAAGGCCGACGCTCGGAGCACAATAAGGAATCCGTGACAGAAAGATCTTCAGGAGTTGCATAATGGTTCGGAAGTTGACGATGCTGGGCATGATTCTGCTGCTGGGCGTACCAGCATCCCAGGCAAAAGAACACCACCGCGCTACGGCGGCACTGATCCCTCTCACTCCGCAGCAGCATCGCCTGGTGCAGGAGGCGATCGCGCGCGAGAAGATCATCGTTCAGCAGATTCAGAAGAGCACACCGGTGGTGCAGTCCTATATCCAGGACATGCGCGCGGACCAGAAGCTCTATCAAATCCCGGTCGCCGACCAGTACATGATCGGGAGGGTAGATTTCGGCAAGGCCTTCGTTGCGGACGAATACGCGCAGCGGCGGCAGTCGCACGGGTTTTTCTCCGGCTCGTTCCGCTTTATGTCGGATCTGACGCGAGCCTTCCACCTGGAGAATTCTCCGACCGGTTTTATGGCGATGATGTTCATCGACCCCTCCGGCTTCGATGAGCAGCACTACAGTTTCCAGTTTGTGCGCCGTGACTTTCTGGGCACGGTGCGCACGTGGGTCTTCGACGTGCGGCCGAAAGAGAAGGGCCCGGGGCGGTTCTTCGGGCGGATCTGGGTCGAGGATCAGGGGGGCAACGTCGTCCGCTTTAACGGCACGTATCTCTCCAATCCCAACGACGACATCTCCCACTATTTCCATTTCGACAGCTGGCGCATGAACGTGCAGCCGGGGGTCTGGGCGCCGGCGGCGGTTTATGTGGAAGACACGCTGCATGAGCCGGTGAACCACGCGCAGAGTTTCCGCGGGCAGACCACGTACTGGGGCTACTCCCTCAAGCTGCCGACCAGCGAGTCCGACGCCGAATCGATGGAGATCGAGAACGCGCAGGATCAGAGCGAGAACAACAGCGATGTGAGCCCGCTGCAGGCGGAGCGCGAGTGGATCTCGCAGGCCGAACAGAACGTGCTGGATCGGCTGACCCAGGCAGGATTGGTAGCGCCGCCCAGCGACTTCGACAAGTTGCTGGAGCAGGTGACCAACAATATCGTCATCGGCAACAATCTGCAGCTGCCCAGCGATATCCACTGCCGCGTGATCCTCACCGAGCCGCTGGAATCGCTGGCCGTGGGCAATACGATCCTGCTGAGCAAGGGGCTGGTGGACGTGCTGCCCACCGAAGAGGACCTGGCGGCTGTAATCAGCTTCCAGCTGGCCCAGATCGTTGAAGGGCACCACATCGACACCCGCTACGCCTTCAACTACCGCCTGCTCTTCCCGGATACCTCTACCTTCCAGCGCATTTCGATGAATCATTCCAACGTGGACAACGAAGAGGCCGCGAAGAAGGCAGTGGAGCTGTTCGACCATTCGATTTACAAAGACAAGAAGGCAAGTGTGGGCTTGTTCTTCGAGCAGCTGGAATCGCGCTCCAAAGACCTGACCGCGCTGCTGACCCCGCGGCTGGGAGACTCGCTGCTGCGTCCCGACGGCCAGCCGTGGCTGGCTGCCCTGATGCAGGGAGCACCGAAGCTGGACATGGATAACCTGACGCAGGTCGCAGCGCTGCCGCTGAACAGCCGTCTCAAGATCGATCCCTGGGATGACAAGGTCTTTATGCTGCACGTGAAGCCGGCGCCGCTGCTGAATGCGCGCGACAAGATGCCGCTGGAGATTACGCCCGTGTACTTCCGGCTGGAACGCTATCAGCAGACGCCGCCACCGGGAACACCGCCCGGGGCGACGCCAGCCGCGGGCGATGCTGCTCCGCCCTCGGCGGATACCAATCCGCCGCAGCCAGCGACCAGCGCGCAAACTCAGCCGCAGCCTCAGGCGTCACCACAGTAAGTCACGGAAGAAGAGGGTGCTTCTTCCCGGAGGAGCGGTTCAGACGATCGAACCGCACGCCGTGTTTGTTGCGGGTTGGATAGAGGCCTCAGAATCGTACGCTGGCAACTGCTGAGGCTCGAACGTGTTTGACCGGAGATCGCAACGTGGTCAGAAAGATCGGACTTCTCGCTATTCTGCTGCTGCCTGCAGCCGTCATCGCTCAGAATCCAAGGTCGGTCGTCGGCGGTGAAGGTTCCGTCTGGGCCGGCGGCGGTATGTCCACCTTCAATCCCGACTGGGGATGCAAGACCTCGTCCCCATTCTGCGGCAATCAGCTCATCGGGCCCACTGTGTTTGGCGACTTCAACCTGCACGACCAATATGGCCTGGAAGCCGAAGCGCGCTGGCTGCACTGGCACGGTTATTCGCCCGGCTTTTATGAGAACAACCTCTTCGTCGGACCGCGGGATCGCGTTCTTCGCTGGCATGGGATGCTGGCCTGGGTCAAGGTCGAGATGGGGGGCGGCTGGATCCAGACTCCGGGCTATCCGGCGGCGGGCACCCTGAAGGGAAGCTATTTTGCCTTCGTGCCGGGCGTCACGATCGAATACCGGCTGACCCGGAATCTTTCGGTTCGCGGCGATTACGAGTACCAGATCTGGCCGTCCTTCGCCGGTCCTCCCACCGTTACCAGCGCCGGCGTCCAGCAGCATGCAAGCGGGCTCACGCCGAATGGCTTCACCTTCGGCGTTGCATACCGCGTCCTGGGACGCTGAACGATCCGCGGGTTCCGAATCAATAAACAAAGGGCCGGGCGTTATGCCCGGCCCTTTCTGTCATTCCCGGCTTAGAAGTGGTAGGCGATGCCGATGACCGGATCGTAGATGTTGTAGTACACGTTCGTCCGCCAGTCGTTGTTCTTGTAGTCGAAGGTCGGCGTCTTGACGACCAGCCCGCGATATTCGGCACGAATGTCGAAACTGGGGCTGATTTCGTAGGCAAAACCGGCGCCATACATCAGGCCGATGTTGGTATTGCGGCTGATGTCGAAGGTGGTCGTCTTGGCGTCGTCGATAGGGGAGAACATGACGGCGGCCGGCCCGGCTTCGACAAACGGATTCCAGTTCCGGAAATAAAAGCTGCGCACATAGGCGCCGGAGATTTCCTGGATCCGGTCATGCACCACATAGCTGCCGGCGGGAAAGTCGAAATGCTGCTGGTTCTGGTCGTACTGGTAGTTCAGCTCGAGCTGGCTGTGGGGGGTCAGGTCGTAGCGATAGCTGACCAGGGCTCCGTACCCAGGCGTGGCATGCACCTGAACGGCATTGCCGGAGGCGTAAGGCGCATTGATCATCGAGCCGCTGATACTGATGTCCTGACGGCTTTCCTGCGCAAAGGTTGGAGCTGCCATCAGGGGCAGCAGGAAAAACAACAGAAACAGCGATTTCTTCATTCGTCGGTCAACCTCTTTACCGCTTCCGTCGGAGCTTCGGGCAGGCGCACAGGAATGGCAAGCCCCCGAAATTCCGGGTTCCGTGAAATAGCAAACATCGTGGGGATGTCCACCTGGTCATTGTACCTGCCACAAGGCATTTCGACAGCCTGGCCGGCCACTTCTAATGGCTCCTGGAGCGATCCATACGCGAGGGCGCGGGTTCGGCCCGAAAGGAGAACGGATGGCCCCGCTCCGCCGCCAGGGCTTTGACGCTTCCCAGAAAGGCCAGGGCAGCATGCGACAGGCTGGCTTTGGCGCGATGTGCGAGCCACAGGCGTCGTGCAATCCTGAGTTCGGGCACCTGCACCTGCACCAGGTCGCCGCGCTCCAGCTCCGGCTGCACGGTCAGCCCGGGCACCAGAGCCACGCCGTTGCCCAGCGCCACAAATCGCTTGATGGCCTCCAGGCTGGGCAGCTCCACCCCCATATTCAGAGGTGTCTGATGGCGCGCGAAGGTCTCAATCACACGCTGCCGCAGGGGCGAGGCGACGGTGTGCGCGATGAAATTCTGAGCGCCTAACTCGCGGATGGACACCTGCTTCTGCCTCGCCAGTGGGTGCTTCGGATCCACGACGAAGGTGACCAGATCGGTATAGACGGCGATGGCGTGAAGGCGGACATCTTCCGGCCGGAAGGAGAGGATGCCGAATTCGACCGCGCGCTCGAGGAGCTGATCGGGAATCTGGCTGGCCAGGGAGCGCTGCACGGTGACGCCGATGTGCGGATACAGGCGGCGAAAGCTGTCCAGCACCGGGAGCAGCCACAGGCAGGTGTATTCGTTGGCCATCATGTTCAGGCGGCCGCGTTCCAGGGCGCGCAGCTCGTCGAGGGCGGTGATCGTTTCGCCGCGCAGGCGCAAAAGGCGCTCGGCGTATCCGCGCAGTAACGTCCCGGCAGCGGTCAGCTTTCCGTCGCGGGAGGAACGCTCGAACAGGGGTTCGCCGATCTCCTCTTCCAGGCGGCGAATGGTGTGACTGATGGCAGGCTGGGTGCGGCGCATGCGCACTGCAGCGCGCGAGAAGCCCTTCTCTTCGACGATGGCAAGAAACGTTTCCAGTGAGGACAGGTCCATAAGTCAAAAGTGGCATCTACTGCCACTCCTGGTTAACTATGCACGAAATTTATGCAAATGCAAAGAATTACAAATTTGCTTTATAGAGGTGTTTTTTGGGAAACTGACCTTACGACGAGTTCAATCGCTTCGGGCCGGTATCCCCGCTCCACGGATGGCGCCGAACGGAGAACAAGCACATGCAGCAGAACCGAATTCACTTCTTCGACACGACATTGCGCGACGGCGAGCAGTCCCCGGGCTGCAGCATGACGCACCAGGAGAAGGTGGCGCTGGCGCACTCTCTGGCCGATCTGGGCGTCGACATTCTTGAAGCAGGATTCGCCATCGCCTCCGACGGCGACTTCGCGGCGATTTCGGCCATCGCGCAGGAAGTCCGCGGCCCGAAAATCGCCTCTCTGGCGCGGGCGCGGCGCGAAGATGTCGAGCGAGCCGCAAAGTCCGTCGAGAAGGCGTCGCGGCCCAGGATTCACGTCTTCCTCGCCAGCTCGGATATTCATCTGCAGTACAAGCTGAAGATCACCCGGGAAGCCGCGCTCGACCAGGCCTCGGCGATGGTGGCGCTGGCGCGGACCTACGTGGATGACGTGGAGTTTTCCCCCGAAGATGCGACGCGCACCGATCCCGAGTTTCTGTGCCAGTTTGTGGGCGCCGCCATTGCCGCCGGCGCGGGCACGATCAATTTGCCCGACACCGTTGGGTATGCCACGCCTGAAGACTACGCTGCCATGTTCCGCCTGATTCTCGAGAAGGTTCCCGGCGCGGATCGCGTGATTCTCTCTACCCACGGCCACAACGATCTGGGCCTGGCCGTCGCCAACACACTGGCGGCCATCCGCGCGGGAGCGCGCCAGGTGGAGTGCACGATCAACGGCATCGGCGAGCGCGCCGGCAACGCAGCGCTGGAAGAAATTGCCGCGGCGCTGCATGTACGCGCGGACGCCTACCCCTACAAGCATGGACTGAACCTGGAGAAGCTGTACCCGGTGAGCCAGCAGCTGTCGGAGACGATCAGCTTTGGGCCGGCGCCGAACAAGGCGGTGGTGGGGACGAACGCATTTGCGCACGAGGCGGGGATTCACCAGCACGGCGTGCTCTCCAATCCGCTCACCTACGAAATCATGACGCCGCCGTCGATGGGTGTGCCGGCGAATCGGATGGTGCTGGGCAAGCATTCGGGCCGGCACGCGCTGCGCTCGCGGCTGGAGCAGCTGGGCTATCGTCTGGGCGCCGAGGATATCGACATTGCTTATCGCGCGTTCACCGAACTCGCCGATCGCAAGAAAGCGATCTACGACCAGGACCTGATCAATCTGGTTGCGCATCACCAGCGCCACGAGGACCTGATCACCACCGAAAATGTAACCAGCCCGAAAGCCGTCAGCTAAGGCGCGACCCGAGGCAGGCAGACACCCAGGGGCTGTGAGCCCGCACCCAGAGAGAGTTCATGTCGAAGAAGCTGAAGATTCTGATTGGGGCCGGCGACGGAATCGGCCCGGAAGTGACGGGCGAAGCCGTCCGCATCCTGAAATCGGTTGCCGAAGCGAGTGGCTATGACTTTCAGTTCCGCGAAGAGCGCATTGGAGGGGTGGCGATCAAGGCCGATGGATCGCCGCTGCCGCAGCGCACCCTCGATGCCGCGCTGGACAGCGATGCGGTGCTGCTGGGCGCCGTGGGCAGCAATGAGTTCAACGCCCTGCCCCCGAGCGAGCGCCCTGAAGCCGGTCTGCTGAAGATTCGCGCCGCGCTGGGAGGCTTTGCCAATCTGCGGCCGTCGTTCGCGTGGCCGGGGTTGTCGCAAAATTCCCCCCTGCGCCCCGAGGTGGTGGAAGGTGCCGACATTCTTTTCGTCCGCGAGCTGCTCGGCGGTCTCTATTTCGGCCAGCCGCGCCAATGGGACAAGACAAAGAACGAAGCGTGGAACACGATGCGCTACACACGCGACGAAGTGGTGCGCGTGGCAAAGATCGCGTTCGACCTGGCCGCGAAGAGGCGGAAGAAGGTCACCTCGGTGGACAAGGCCAACGTGCTGGAGGTCTCGCAGCTGTGGCGCGCCACCGTCTCCGAGGTCGCGAAACATTATCCCGGCGTCGCCCTCGAACATCAATATGTGGACGCGATGGCCATGCACCTGATGAACCAGCCGAAGAACTATGACGTGGTTCTCACGGAGAACCTCTTCGGCGACATCCTGTCGGATGAAGC
>DASXFH010000126.1:0-38766 GCA_036489655.1 Acidobacteriaceae bacterium
TAGGCGTCGCGCGCCTGCTGCAGGGTGTCGAAATCGCCGGCGCGCACGGCGGTGCGGTGGACCAGCATGGGCAGATGCCGCCGCTCGATGCGATGGGCCTGGGGATTCAGGATGAGCACTCGCTCGATGACGTTCTTCAGCTCGCGCACATTGCCGGGCCAGTGGTAGTGGCGCAAGAGATCGAGTGCGTCGTCGGCCATCTCCATGCGCGGGCGACCGTACTCTCGTCCGAAGCCGCCGAGGAACTCGCGGACCAGCAGGGGGATATCTTCGCGGCGGTCGCGCAGGGGGGGCACGAAGAAGGGGATGACGTTGAGGCGGTAGAAGAAATCCTCGCGAAAATTGCCTTTGGCGATCTCGTCTTCGAGAACCTTGTTGGTGGCGGCGATCACGCGCACGTCCACGCTGACGGGCTGCAGAGCTCCGACGGGCAGAAAGCGCTGCTCGTCGAGGGCGCGCAGGACCTTGCCCTGCATCTTGAGGCTCATATCGCCGACTTCATCGAGAAAGAGGGTTCCACCGTTGGCTCGCTCGAAGGTGCCTCGCTTTTCCGGAGGTCCGCCGGGCACCGCGGCGTTGCGGTAGCCAAAGAGCTCGCTCTCAATAAAGTCCTCGGGAATGGCGGCACAGTTGAGTTCGACGAAGATGCGATCGCGGCGGAGGCTTTCGGCGTGAATGGCGCGGGCGATGAGCTCTTTGCCGGATCCGGATTCGCCATAGATGAGGACGCGGCCGTTGGTGGGAGCCATCAGCCTGATCTGCTGGCGCAGGGCGCGCGCCTGCACGCTTTCGCCGGTGATCTGCTTCTCGACAGCGAGCTGGCGGCGGAATTCCAGATTGTCGACGCGCAGGCGTTTCGCCTCGATGGCGTTCTTGACGACGATCAGGGTTCGCTCCAGCATGAGGGGCTTTTCCAGAAAGTCGAATGCGCCGAGCTTGGTGGCCTTCACGGCTGTCTCAATGGTGGCGTGGCCGGAGATGACGATGACTTCGGGGCGGGTGTCAGCGTCCAGAGCGCAGAGTTCTGCAAGAACTTCGAGGCCGTCGCGGTCGGGCAGCCAGACATCGAGGAGCAGCAGATCGTAGACAGGGTCACGCGCCTGGATGAGGGCATCGCCAGCGGTGGCGGCGCTGGCGACTGCATAGCCTTCTTCGCGGAGAATCTCTTCGAGAGTCTCGCGAATCTCGGCTTCATCATCCACGATGAGGATATGGTTCATCCGGGGTCCTGGAGGGTCAGACCGTTCTGGTGAGCGCCGGGGCCGAGGCGTTCTCCGGGGAGGGCGGCTCGGCCAGCGGTAATTCGATGATAAAGCGCGCGCCGGCGGGCACATTGTTCTCGGCGTGAATGGAACCGCCGTGGTCCTGGACGATTTTGGCGACGATAGAGAGGCCGAGGCCGGTTCCGCGATGGCGCGTGGAGAACCAGGGGAGGAAGAGCCGCTCGCGCATATCGTCGGTGATGCCGGGACCGGTGTCGGAGACGACGATCTCGGCCATACCGCGGGTATCGGCGATACCGGTGCGGATGGACAGGACGCGCAGGAGGCTGTCCTGCATGGCTTCGGCGGCGTTGTCGATGAGATTGGCGACGGCGCGGCGCAAAGCTTCCGGATCGGCCATCACCGGAGGCAGGCCGGGATCGAGCCGCTTCTCCACGCGGACGCCGCCCATGCGGCCTTCGAAGAGGAGCAGAGCATTTTCGACGATTTCGTTCAGCTCAGCTGAATGTGGGTGGGCGACGGGGAACTCCGCCAGGGCGGCAAACTG
The DNA here is from genome assembly GCA_036489655.1 of Acidobacteriaceae bacterium. Classification (GTDB taxonomy): domain Bacteria; phylum Acidobacteriota; class Terriglobia; order Terriglobales; family Acidobacteriaceae; genus Palsa-343. The sequence goes on from DASXFH010000126.1 coordinate 1,771, forward strand.
GCCGACCAGGGTGCGCAAAGACTCGACCGAACCAAGGATCACATCGCAGCATTTGCGAATCACACCGGGCGACTCGGGCAAACTGCGGTCGACATGACGGCGGATGCGCTCCGCGGAGAGGGTGATGGGGGTAAGCGGGTTGCGGATTTCATGGGCGACGCGCTGGGCGACCTCCTTCCACGCGGCCTGGCGCTGCGCATGCAGGAACTCCGAGACATCCTCGAGGACGAGAATTGAGCCGAGGTTCGGACCTCCCCGGGTCTCCAGCGTCGCCATCGTGACGGAGAGATTGACGACGCCGCGCTGGGTCCGCAATTCAAATTCCGACGAAGCCGTACCCATGCGATGGGCGCGACGATCCAGGCGCACCAGATCCTCTGCGAATTCCACGGGCAGGAGAGAATCGAGCGACACGCCGATCAGATTCGGCTGGCCCTTGAGCCGCAGCAACTCCGAGAAGGCGCGATTGTCCAGAAGGATCCTGCGCGAAGCGTCGAGGGTGACGACGCCGGAAGGGATGGTTTCGAGAATGGTTTCCAGCTCTTTACGGCGCGCGTCGACAGCAAGATTGGCGGCAGAGAGCTCGCGGGCGGAGGACTCAGCCAGCAATCGGCTCTGTTCCAGATCCGCGGCCATATGGTTGAAGGAGCGGATCAGCTCAGCCATCTCCGCTGTTGCCTGAACGGTGACCCGGTGGCGGTAGTCGCCCCTGCCGATGACGTCCATGGCATCAGCCAGCGCCTCCAGCGGCCCGGTCATTTGCCGCGAGACGTAGAGCGCCAGCCAGCTGCTGGCAAAGAATACCAGGGCGGTCAGCATCAGCAGCAGCAGGAAGTAGGTGGTGCGGATGATCCGCCGCTGACGGTAGAGGGCCCAGTACTGGCTGGTGCCGCTGCTCAGGTCGGCCATGATGGAGTTCAGCCCTGCCGGCATGGGCAAGCCCACAACGATGATGCCGCCGGACGGGAGGCTGGCGGCGCCCAGGGCAAACTCCGTGCCCCCGGCGATCAGCATCGGTTCATCGGAGCGCTGGGCGGCCTTCAGGATCACGGGTGCCAGAGCTGTGCCTGGAGGGATGGGCTGCTGATCCTCCGAGTCGGCCCAGGAATGCACCTGCGCGCGTCCGGAGGCCTGCGGGAGCTCGTAGGAGGCAAACGGAACCGAGTCCTGATAGATAATCGCGAATCCGCCCTGCAAAGTGATCTGATGGGTGCGGAGCTCATCCAGAATCGCCTGGCGGTTGGCCGGCAGGAGGGGCGCGGAAAGCGGCCGGGAACGAGCAATACTCTCCGCCTCGGCACGCGCGTTCTGAGTGGCATAGTGGGAGAGCTCCATGGCAATCTGGGTGGAGTCGGCGCGCACTTCCACCGCTGGCGTAGAAAACCACCTGTCCAGTGAGCGGTTTAACAAAAGAAAGCTGAACAAAAACATGAACAGGGCGGGAACAAACGAAAGCAAGAGCGCCCCAATGAACATGCGGGTGCGTAATCGAGCTCCCAGGACCTGACTGCGCTGCTCCGCGAGAAGCTTGATGAGATTGCGCAGGAGCAGGACGAGAACGGTGACAAAGAGAAGAAAGACGAGGACCGAGAGCGAAGTGAGGAGGAATATCTGCCCTGTGGTGCGCGGATTGAGCTGGCGGAGATTGAAAGCGTTGAGCACCACCAGCAGAAGCAGCAGGACAAAGACTGCCACGGCCAGCAGGATCAAGGTCGTTCGCCGATTTCGCGCTTCGGCCAAGTGGAAACCGTCCCTCGAGATACGGGACGATTATAGGCTGGAGAATGCACTAAAATGCTGTTTCTGAAAGCGAAAGGGCTTTCGGGGCCTGGTGTTCCCGGGTCCAACCCAAAAAGAAAGAGCTTTGAGTTCCGCTATGAAAGTAACCCACATCCCCCTGCACCTGGCCGTCGCGGCCATGGTAAGCACGTTTGTCCTCGCGGGTTGCAGCAAGAGCGCGCCTCCTGCCAACACTCAGAACTCCACACCGGCCGCTCAACAACCCGCGGCGGCGAACAATCCGCCGCCGCCGCCGGCGGACAACGCCACACCGGCCGCCACACCGGCACAGGCCGCTTCAACTCCTGCTCCGCAGGCAGCACCACCACCGGCGGCCCGCGTGACAATTCCGCCAGGGACACCCATTCGCGTCCGCCTGGATGAAGACCTTGGATCGAAGATCAGCCAGGCCGGGGAGACCTTCGACGCTACTGTGGCGGACGACGTGGTGGTCCACGGCCAGACGGTGATTCCCCGTCATGCTCGCGCGGAAGGCGTCGTGATCGACGCGAAATCTCTGGGCCACTTTAAAGGCGGCGCGCTGCTGGAGCTGCGTTTGGAACGGGTGAAGACCCGGTGGGGCAGCTATCCCGTGTCCACCAGCACCATGTCTCAGGCAGAGAAAGGCAAGGGCAAACGGACGGCGTTGTTTGCCGGCGGCGGCGGGGCCTTAGGCGCGATTGTGGGTGGGCTGGCCGGGGGCGGCAAGGGAGCCCTGATTGGCGGTCTTGCCGGGGCCGGAGCGGGCACAGCCGGGAGCGCGATGACCGGGAACAAGGAGATCTTCCTGCCCACAGAGACGGTGCTGATCTTCCGGATCGAGCATCCGGTGCACATTACCGAGCAGTAGGGGCACCAGGAGGACGAGGGGCGCGGCCGCGAGGCTGCGCCCTTTCATTTCAGGCCAGCAGGTCGCGAACCGGCTTCCAGGGCTTCTTCTGCGAAACGGCGACGGGCTCGCAGGTCAGGGTCCCGTCATAGGTGTTCACGCCATCGCGAATGCCGTCGTCTTCCTGGATAGCCTTTTTGGCTCCCTGGCGGGCGAGGCGGATCACGTAGGGAAAGGTGGCGTTTGTCAGTGCCAGAGTGGAGGTATTCGGCACGGCCGCGGGCATATTCGTGACGCAGTAATGCACGACGCCATTGACCTCGAATGCGGGATCGCTGTGCGTGGTAGGGCGAGCGGTTTCGACGCAGCCGCCCTGATCGATGGCGACGTCCACGATGACGGCGCCTTTTTTCATCTTCATGACCATTTCGCGAGTCACGATTTTGGGCGCCGCTGCCCCGGGGATCAGAACCCCTCCGATCACCAGGTCGGCGTCCTGCACGGCCCGTGAGACGTTCCAGGAATTCGACGCCAGGGTGAAGATGCGGCCGTTGAAGATGTCGTCGAGCTCGCGGAGGCGATTGAGATTCAGGTCTACCAGGGTAACGCGGGCGCCCATACCCAAAGCGATCCTGGCCGCGTTTGTGCCGACAATGCCGCCGCCGATGACACATACGCTGGCTGGAGGCACACCGGGCACGCCGCCCAGAAGCACACCCCGCCCCCCTTTTTCCTTCTCCAGATAGGCTGCTCCCACCTGCACCGCCATACGGCCGGCGACTTCGGACATGGGGGTGAGGAGCGGGAGCGTGCCGGCACGGTCGCGAATGGTTTCGTAGGCGATGCCGATGACCTTCTTCTGCAGGAGCTTCTCGGTCAGGTCGGGCACAGGGGCGAGATGGAGGTAGGTGAAGAGCACCAGGCCCTCGCGAAAGAACCCATACTCCTTCTCGATGGGCTCTTTGACCTTCACGACCAGGTCGGCGTTGCCCCATACGTTATGGGCGGAGCCAACGATCTCGGCTCCCGCGGACTGATACTCGTCGTCGGCAAGAGCGGAAAGCTCGCCGGCATGGGTTTCCACAAGGACTTTGTGCCCGGCATCGGAGAGAGCTTTGACACCCGCCGGCGTAATGCCGACACGGCTCTCGTGGTCTTTTAGCTCCTTTGGAACGCCAATAATCATGGTGCTGGCTGTGTCCCCCAGTTTGCGGCAAGGTCAGGATGCGAACTCTACATCCTATCGCACAGGAGGCGCCGCAGCTCCTGAGTGAGGCCGCCCGGGCTTACCGGCTTGCAGAGGAAGGCAGTGGTGGCGTCGGCAACTCCTTCGAGGAAATTCCCGCTGACGACAATGGCCGGCAGGTCTGGCTTCAGATTTCGGACCCTCGCGATCAGCCTTTGGCCGCCCATGCCCGGCATCCTGGCATCGGTGATTATGGCGTCGAGGGTTTCGAGGTGCTTGCGCGCGGCTTCCAGTCCTGCAGAGCCGTTTTCGCAGGCAATTACGTGATACCCGCCCGCTTGCAGGACTTTGGTGAAGAGGAGGCGAACCGCGCGGTCGTCTTCGACGACGAGGACCGTCGGAGCCTCCAGGGGCGACTTTTTCTCGCGCAGGCTCAGGGGGAGTCTTTCCTTGAAGGGGCCGTTTGTTTGGATGGCAGAACTGGCCGGACCGTCCGAACCGATGTTGGGTCCCGCGACCGATGAACGTATCACGGGCATGACGACGGGGCAACGATCTGTTCTATCCCGAAGGTTACTTCGGGAACCTAGAGCCAGCCCCGTGCCCGCGCCAGGCGGGCGGCTTCCACACGGTTGGATGCGCCCAGCTTGCTGATCGCCTCAGAGAGGTAATTGCGAATTGTGCCCTCGGAAAGGTGCAGTTCCTCAGCGATTTCGCCGCTGGACTTTCCCTCCCCGGCGCGCCAGAGGATCTGCCGTTCCCGTTCGGTCAGGGGGTCGGGGCCGCTATCCCAGGCTTCCAGGGCCAAATCGGGATCGACCACGCGCAATCCCTGATGCACCCGCCGCACGGCTTCAGACAGCTCGGCGGAGGGGCGGTCTTTGAGGAGATAGCCTTTGGCGCCGGCATCCAGCGCGCGACGGAGGTAGCCGGGGCGGGCAAAGGTCGTCAGGATGATCACCCGCGTACCGGGGTGCTTTTCGCGCACTTCGGCGGCCAGGGTGAGGCCGGTCATCTCCGGCATTTCGATGTCGGTTACGAGGACGTCGGGTTTGTGTTTGCCGACCAGAGTCAGGGCCTCGCGGCCGTTCGCGGCACGCGCACAGACGGCGATGTCTGGTTCAGTCTCCAGGAGCGCGGCCAGGGCTCCCAGCACCATGGCCTGGTCTTCGGCGACGATGACCTGAATTTTTTTCATTACGAACGGACGGCCTGAGGGGGAATCTCGACAAGCAACCGGGTTCCCTGACCCGAGTCTATGAGGAGTCGACCGCCGATGGACTCCACGCGCTCGCGCATCCCGCGAAGCCCGTTGCCTTCAGCACGAATGTCACCGCGGCCGTTGTCCTCGACTACGAGAGCCATGCCGTGGTCGTTGATCTGAATATCAAGGCGGCAGCGGCTGGCCTGCGCGTGGCGGACGATGTTCGTTACTGCCTCGCGCACAATCAGAGACAGCACTGTTTCTTCCGCGGGCGGGAACTGAGGCGGCCTGGTCTGGCATTCAAGGGTGACCCCGGCCGCGTCAAGGATCTTGCGGGCGCGATCGATCTCGGCGGCGAGCCCTTCGGAACGGTAGCCGCGAATGGCCTCGCGCACTTCGCCCAGCGCCTTGCGAGCGATCTGCTCGACTTCACCGATTTCTGTTCGGGCGCGGGCGGGATCGCGATCGATCATTTTGCCCGCCAGCTCCGACTTCAGAACCACGACCGACAGCGTGTGCCCGAGGACGTCGTGCAGATCGCGCGCGATGCGCTCGCGCTCGGCCAGCCTGGAGAGGTGGGCGATTTGCTCATGGGCCAGATTCAGGCGCTTATTTGCGCGCATGCGCTGCGCAGCCACAAGGTTGCCCGAGCCGACGGCCACGGCGATGAGCGCGCAGAAGAGCCAGGACCAGGGGCTCAGATGCAGGCGCCAGCCTTCCAGCATCATGCTGGCACAGACGACGACAAAAGCGCCCACCGACACCGCGATCGACTCCGTGACAAAGGGCGCAAAGGCCGCCACGTAGATGAACATGCCGCAGGCGCCGGCGTTGTAGGGGTAATAGTTAATGGCCAGGATGGTCATGGCCAGCAGCATAAAAAAGCGGACCCGCCGGGAAGTCGAACAGACCAGCGCCGTGTAGATCACCAGGAAGACAGAAAACGCCACGGCAAAGGCGATCCAGGACTTGCGGCTATGCTCCTGGATGGGCTGAATCAGGAAGAAGACAGCGTAGATGAGCCAGACGAAATCGAAGAGGCGGCTGCGCCAGCCGAGCTTTTGGCGGAGAAGCCCGCCACGCAGGCCGATCTCGGCGGAGCTCAGCTCTTCGAGCAGCGATTGCCCGACGGTGCCGCTCTCGCAGCCCGGTCCGAGGAGGCTCGCATTGCGCTCGGTTTCGCTCACGCCTTTGTCTCGCTGCGCTGGAAAATAATCCAGGCGGCACCCACCATCAACAGGGTAAATCCTGCCAGTGCTTCCCAGTGCAGCATCATGCTGCCGGGCTGGGCGTATCCGAAGATGTTGAGTGCGAGCTGGGCGAGGTGATAGGTGGGCAGCGCCGGAGCCAGGATTCGGAGCCAGTGAGGCAGGTATTGGATGGGCATCCAGAAGCCCGAGGCAAAGGACATGGGCAGGTAAATGAGATTGATGATCGTGGGGCCGGCGTTGGGCGGCACCAGGAGAGCGATCAGCAGGCCCATCGCGGTGAACGGGATGGAGGCGGCCAGGACAATCGCGGTCAGCTTCAGTCCTTCGGCGGCGGTGAGAGTCACGCCGCCTAAGGTGATGCCGAGAAGGATCATCATCACCACGATCACCATGGCAAAGGCTGCACAGCCGACGACCTTCGCCCCCAGATAGACGAATCGCGGCATAGGACTGGCCAGCTTGAGCTCAAGCCAGCCCTGCGCGCGCTCCAGGGATATGGCTATGCCGATACCGAACAGGCAGGCCGATACCACGCCCATGCAGCTATAGCTGGGCATCAGGTAGCGGGCGTACATGCTGTGACGATTCGAGGCTCCAAAGAACAGATAAAACATCAGCGGAAAGCCGATGACGGAGAGCGAAAAGGCCTTCGTGCGCAGCATCCGGACGAACTCGTATTGCGTCTCCTTGCCGAAGACACGAGCGTAATAACCAGCTCCGAGCGTGTGGGGGGCGATGGCGATGCTTTGCGTGGCCATGATGATTTCTCCTCTCGATGCAGGTTCAGTTGATTGTGGGGGCATCGCCCGTAAGCGCCAGGAATGCATCTTCCAGAGCGGCGGCCGCAATCTCCAGCCCGTGCAGACTCTCGTCGCGCAGCAGCATCTCGCGGACGACCGACTCCGGATGCTCGGCGCGGATCACAACGGCTTCGCGGTCCTGCAGCACCTCAGAAACCGTCGGCAGGGTTCTGAGGAATTCGGGATCAAGCTGCGTGATGCAGCGAATGCGGCGGCCCGAGACGCGGTTCTTGATCTCTGCGGGCGTGCCCTCGCACACCACCTTTCCCTTGTTGAGGACAACGATCCGGCTGGCCAGCATGTCGGCCTCTTCGAGGTAATGCGTGGTGAGCAGGACGGTCTTACCGGCCGCAGAGAATGCCCGCACCTGATCCCACAGGGCGCGGCGGGATTCGATATCCATGCCGACCGTAGGCTCGTCGAGAAAGATCAGGTCAGGATTGCCGCAGAGCGCCAGGCCGAAGAGGGTCCGCTGCTTTTGACCTCCGGAAAGCTTGCCGAACATCTGGTTGGCGACGGATTCGAGGCGCGCGGTCCGGAGCACCTCCGCGGTGCTGAGGGGATGAGGATAGTAGCTACGGAAGAGGTCGATATGCTCGCGAACGCGCATCATCTCGGGCACACGGCTTACCTGGAGCATGGCGCCGATCCGCGTCCGGGCAGCGGCGTCGCGTGGATCACGGCCCAAAATGCGCGCGGTACCGGAATCGGCGCCGATGAGCCCGAGGAGCAGGCGGACGGCGGTCGTCTTGCCTGCGCCGTTGGGACCCAGCAGGGCCACGACCTCACCGGCGTGGAGGGTCATGGAGAAGTTGTCGAGGGCGGTCACCGCACCGTAGCGTCGGGTAACGGAATGCAGCTTCGCCACCGGGCACCCCTGGGTGAGAGGAGCCGGTGAGACGGCGGGAAGGTTATGGGGAAAGACTTCGGCGGTTGCGGACATCGATTCTCTCCTGCCGCGAACCTCCGCGGCAAAGACAGAATCGCGCATGCAGGAGGACTGACCCAGTGGGCTTTGTCAGCAAAGCAATGTGACAGTTGTCATTCGGACGTGGCGGGGCTGGATTCGGTTAGGCAGTATCGACATATGTGGGGGATTGCCTTACCGGAAATCTGTGCAATCTGAAGGCATCGGGGCTCCGGGAAAGGAAAATGCAGGTCCATTCGACTCGCGCCAGAATTACTGTTGCGCAAAAGCGGCGCAACCAATTTGGAAGGCTCGCTCAGGATGACAGATCTTTCTTAAGATTCAGCATTTTGGGCCGAGCTATACGTCGATAACGCCTAGTGGAGTTTCTCCGGGGCGTTGCGCCCGAAGCGCGCGTCGATCGGCTGTCGCCCGGCGAAACCATCCTCGATGCGATGCCAGTATGCGATGCGCGGCTCCCCACGCTTCCAGCAGAGGAGCACGGTCTCGCCTTCCAGCAGGCAGGGAAAATCGAGCAGGCCGGTATCCAGGTCCTTGACCTGTACTCCGCTGTCGTGGATTTCCTCGAGCGCATCCTTCGCCCGCTGCACCAGAGCTTCGAGGCTGTCCCTGCGCCTCTGCGCCACGCCGATATCGACATGGAGGCCGCCGCTGCCCAGGATGCGACGAGCCAGGACGCCGGCCTCTTCCTGCAGCATTTCCGCAGACTGCTTTGCCTCCATGGCGCGATTCAGCAGGGACTCGATCACTGGCAGCAGTGTCTGCGCTTCATCCAGGGTGAAGATCTTCACGCGCGGATCTCCAGCATGCGATCGAGGGCTATGCGCGCCCAGTGTTTGACGTCTTCCCTCACCTGAATGCGGTTCACCACGCGACCGTCGACCAGGTTCTCCAATGCCCAGGCCAGATGCTGGGGGCTGATGCGGTACATGGTGGTGCAAAGGCAGCCGGTGTCGTCGAGGGTAACGATGGTCTTGCCTTGGGGAGCAAACTGCTGTGCCAGGCGATGGACCAGGTGAATCTCGGTTCCGATGGCGAAGCTGGTTCCTGCCGGCGCGCCTTCGACAATTTTGATGAGCCTTTCGGTTGAACCCAGCGCATCGGCTTTCTCGCACACCTCCAGCCGGCACTCCGGATGCACGATGACCTGGATGCCTGGAACCTTCGCCCGCACCTTGTCGACATGCTCGGGCAGAAAACGCTGGTGTACGGAGCAGTGCCCTTTCCAGAGAATGACCCGCGCCGCCTGGATCTGCTCAGGCGCGAGGCCGCCGTTTAGCTGCCAGGGATCATAGACGACCATCTCGCTGAGAGGAATTCCCATAGCGTGGCCGGTGTTGCGGCCCAGATGCTGATCGGGCAGGAAGAGGATCTTCCTGGCCCGCGCAAAGGCCCATTCAAAAGCCGCGCGCGCATTGGAGGAGGTGCAGACAAGGCCGCCGCGTTCTCCGCAGAATGCTTTGATGGCCGCCGCCGAATTCATATAGGTCAGGGGCAGAAGATCGTTGGCTGCAACTCCGGAGCGGAGCAGAGTCTCCCAGCAGGTCTCCACCTGGCCGATTTCCGCCATATCGGCCATCGAGCAGCCGGCATGCAGGTCCGGGAGGATCACTTGTTGTCCGTCGCGCGCCAGAAGGTCGGCGCTTTCCGCCATGAAGTGAACGCCGCAAAACATGATGTAGCGGGCGTCGGTTTCCGCCGCAGCCTTTGCAAGCTTGTAGGAGTCGCCGGTGAAGTCGGCGAATCGGATCACTTCATCGCGCTGGTAGTGGTGGCCGAGGAGAATGGTTGTCGTGCCCAGGGCGCGACGGGCCGCGGCAATGCGGGCATCCATCGTATGGTCCGGCAGGACGAGGTAGTTGTCCAGGGAGCAGCTGTCCGCTTCAGCGGAGGCAGAATCCAGGACTGCTTCTTCCAGTACGCTCACAATAAGCCGCCTTCAGTCCGTTTCGGACGTGCCGAATCTGGACGGGGATGTTGAAAGCCAAACCTGGCTGCAGTTGGCTCGCTGCGGTTGCCTTTAGGGCGTCCGCCCAGCCAACGGGGATGTTGCAGCCTCTTCCTGTTTAGACGTGCCGATCCGGGAATGGGTCGCAGAAACGTCCGGCCCGACGGCTTGTCAATGCCTTCAGTTTACTGCATGAGCGCTTCTGCCGGAGGGTGACGGCGCGCTTCCCGAGCATTACCGTTGTACCAGTCGCGCCGCGTGAGGGGCAGGCCGCTGCGGCCGCGATCAGGATAGCTCAGCAGCGTTTGATACACGCCGATGTCGCCGCGCCGGAAGGCAGCCGCGCACCCGGCCATGTAGAGCAGCCAGATGCGATAGGTTGTTTCCGATACGTGCTGGAGCAGCACTTCCCGACACGCTTCCAGGCCGCGCACCCAGTGGCGCAGCGTCGCCGCATAGTGCTCGCGCAGATTCTCGACGTCGCGCACTTCAAAGCCGGCCTCTTCGGCGGCCGTAATGGTCTCCGTCAGGGTCACCAATGCTCCATCCGGGAAGACATAGCGGGCGATGAATGAATCCGGGCCGCGCTGCGCGGACTGCGGAGAACGAGCAATGCCGTGATTGAGAATGACCCCGCCCGGTTTGAGCAGCCGGTGAACCTGCGCGAAATAGGTGGGCAGATTAGACAGCCCTACATGCTCATACATGCCCACGCTGGCGATTTTGTCATAGCTGACGTGCACCGGGTTCAATCGCCGGTAGTCGACCAGGCGCACGCAGCAGCGGTCGGCGAGACCCTCCGCACCGATGCGCTGTCGGGTGACTACCTCCTGACTGCGGCTGAGCGTGATGCCTTCCGCGCGCACTCCGCAGTGTCCCGCGGCATGCAGGATCAGGCTGCCCCAGCCGCAGCCCACATCGAGAAACCGTTCGCCCGGCTGCAGCCGCAGCTTGCGGCAGATCAGCTCCAGCTTCTGTTCCTGCGCGTCGTCCAGGGTGTCGTTTGGATTCTCAAAATACGCGCAGGAGTAGACGAGCGTTCGGCCCAGCCACGGCAGGAAGAATTCGATGGGCTGGTCATAGTGGTACGCGATCGAATCGTGATCGCGTCTCTCCGAATGGCGCCAGCCATTCCGCAGGGTAGTCGCCAGTTCCAGGGCGCCGTGCGCGACGCTTTGCAGCAGCCGTTCCCGTAAAGGAGCCGGATGAAGGAGCAGGTGCTCGGCGGGCTCGAAGACCGAGAACAGGTCGCCTTCCACCTCGATTTCTTTGTGAATGAAGGCCTCGCCGAGCGCTACCTGGCTGCCCTCGGCCAACAGGGTATGCAGGGCCTGCGGGTGCCTGATCTGAATGGTGCAGGCGGGGGCTTCCGCATCGGATGAATACCAGGTCCAGCCATCCCAGAGACGCATCGCGAATGCGGGACCGTGATAATCAGCAAACAGAACGTCCAGCGCCATCAACCAGCGTGCATGCGGAGACTCGCTCATCGACACCTTCCGGAAGGGGTCTGGCGAAACCGGCAGCGGGGCTCGACCGACCCTCTACGGATGATTGGATTCAGTGCGGGCAGCTGGCGCCTCGCCTGCCGACTCCTGCTGATACAACAGCGGCGACACGCTGAAACAAGACCAGGGCCGCGCGGTCCCAGGCTGCAGTTCCCTGTCTTCCTTGTGAGGGCTCAATCGCGGCGGGTATCATGAGCTATCCATGCATTTCGGCGACTACACCTTCATCTTCCTTCTGGCGCTTGTGCTCTTTGGGCCCAAAAAGCTGCCGGAGATTGGAAGGCAGCTGGGCAAGCTGCTCGCCGAGTTCCGCCGCGCCAGCAACGAGTTTAAGTTTCAGATTCAGGAAGAGTTGCGAAACATGGAAGATGAAGAGCGGCGGAAGAAGGCGGCGGAACTGGAGGCCGCCCCGGCGTTGGGAGCCGGAGAGGCACCCCCGGCAGCCGAGTCCGCCCTCCCAGCGAGTACCGGGCCTACGATCCTGCCGCCTTCGACGGGTGCTTCGGTGAGTGCATCGAAACCCTTTGCCGTCCCGGTCTCCGGGGAACCGGCAGACAGCCTCCTTCCAGCTCCGGAGACCGACATCCAGGTGGATCCTCCAGTGGCAACCGAAACGATGGCCGAACCGGCGGCGGCCGCTGGCGAAACCCCGAACGCATTCGATCACCCTGCACACATCGACCTGACTGAACCGGCTCCGAACGAATCGGCGAATGGCGCCCATCCACCGGCTCAGGAAGCGGCCGCCCACCATGACTGATCTAGTCGACCGCGCGCGGGCCGCGGTCACGGAACGCGCCGAACTGCCGGGCATGAGCCTCCTCCAGCATCTGGAGGAGCTGCGCAAGCGTGTCATCCGCGCCGCTATTTACCTTATCGCCGCCTTCTTTCTCTGCTGGGGATTTCACGAGCGCATTTACGGATTCATGGAGAGGCCGGTCAAGTTCGCGCTGGCACAGCACCACCTGTCCACGCAGCTGAACTACCTGAATCCCATGGACCCCTTCAATATGTACCTGAAGATCACCTTCCTGGCGGGCTGTGTTCTTGCCTGCCCGTTTGTGCTGTACGAGGTGTGGCTCTTCATCTCGCCGGGTCTCTATCAGAATGAGAAGCGCTACGTGGTTCCCTTCATGTCGGCGACCATTCTGCTGTTCCTCGCGGGCGCCTTCTTCGGCTACCGCTGGGTCTATCCCGGATCGCTCGATTTTCTTCTCAGCTTCAACAAGGACTTTCACCCGGTCATCGAGATCAATGAGTACACCGATCTGTTCCTGACGGTGATTCTGGGCCTGGGCATTACGTTTGAGCTGCCGATCCTGGTGATGTTTCTCTCGCTGTTCGGCATCGTGACGCCGAAGTTCCTGTGGAAGAACCTGAGGTACGCGATCCTGATTATCTTCATCATCGCGGCCATCATCACGCCCACGCCCGACGTGCTGACGATGTGCGTCTTTGCCACTCCCATGCTGACGCTGTATCTCATCAGCATCGGGGTCTCCTGGTTCGTGCATCCTGCCCAGCGCAAAAAACGATCCGCAAAGGCGAATCCGTGAGAAAAGCCGCACTTTTCCATTTTTTGGTTCTGATTGTCTTCCTGACGGCGGCACGCGCCGACACTTTGCCCCAGTTTGACGGCGCCCGTGCGATGGCCTACACCCGGCAGTACGTGAACGCTACGGGACCGCGCTGGATCGGGAGCCCCGGCCACGCCAAAGCCGAGTCTTTCCTGAAAGCGGAGTTCCGGCACGATCAGCTGGAAGAAGACACCTTTACGACGAAGACGCCTGCCGGACCGATGACGATGCACAACTTCATCGTGAAATTCCCCGGGAAGAAGGACGGGATCATTGTGCTTGCGTCGCACTACGAGACGAATTACCCGCTGCGCAACATCCACTATGTGGGCGCAAACGACGGCGGGTCGACGACCGGTCTGCTGATCGAGATGGCAAACTATTTCCGCGGACACACGCTCGATGGGTACAGCGTCTGGCTGGTTTTCACCGACGGCGAAGAGGCCATCAAGAGCTGGAGCGACAGCGACTCTGTCTATGGCAGCAAACATCTGGCCGACCAATGGGCAGCCGACGGCACGCTGAAGCGGATCAAGGCATTCATCCTCGCCGATATGCTTGGCGACAAGGACCTGGACGTACAGCGCGACTTGAACTCGACTCCATGGCTCGAGGACCTCGTTTACAAAGCGGCCAGCCAGTATGGATGGCAATCGTTTTTCTTCCAGCGCTCCACCTACGACGAAGACGATCACATTCCTTTCGTGCACCGCGGCGTGCCGTGCGCGGACCTGATCGATCTGGACTATGGCTACGACAACGCCTACTGGCATACGGCCGAAGACACGCTGGATAAAATCAGCGCACAAAGCCTGACCATCTCCGGCGACACCATCCTCGAGACGGTCCGCCTGCTCGACCAGCGGTAGGCGCGCCATGCCCCACCACTGGCTTCCCTTCTCGATTCTGATTGTGGCTCTGCTGTTCGTGGACCTGGTGCTGCTGCAGCGGCCAGGGCGCCGTATTTCCATGCGCGCCGCATGGATCTGGACGATCGTCCTGGCAATCATCGCGTTCGGCTACGCCGGGTTCATCGCATCCACATCGGGCAGGCAGCGCGGCCTGGAGTTCGTCACCGGGTATCTGATCGAAGGCTCTCTCAGCATCGACAATCTCTTTGTCTTCCTGTTGCTGTTTCGCACGCTGAAGCTGGGCGAAAAGCAGCAGCGGCGCGTGCTTTTGTGGGGCGTGGTGGGAGCCGTTCTCTTTCGGGGCCTGCTCATCCTGGCCGGAACCGCTCTTCTGGAACGCTTCGCCTGGGTGCAATATGCCTTTGGCGCGATTCTTGCGTTCGCCGCCGTTCGCCTGATGCTGGCCAGGCCGGGCGTTGCTCCCCCAGGCGGACTGGTGCGCTGGATGCGGGACTGCTGTATGCGCTGGACCGACGCCACGCATCTTGCGCTGCGTTCGCTGCTGCTCGTCATCCTTGCCGTCGAAGTCACGGATCTGATCTTCGCGCTGGACTCGATCCCGGCCGTCCTCGCGGTTACGCGCGATCCCTGGATCGCCTTCACGTCAAATATCTTCGCGGTACTGGGACTGCGGTCGCTCTACTTTGCCCTCGCCTCCATGCTGGACCGCTTTCACCTGCTCCACTATGGTCTCGCCTGCATTCTGGGCTTCGTGGCCTTCAAGATGCTGGCCGCGCGCTGGATCAGCGTGCCGGTGGTCTGGTCCCTGGCGATCATCGTCGGCATCCTGGTTCTCTTTGCAATTGCGAGTACCCTCGCTCCTCGCCCGGTTAGTTCTGAGCTCAAGGGATGACCGGAGGTTCATCCGGCGGCGCTATAGTGGCTCCAGTCAGTGATAAGGGAGAACAACGATGAAGATCGGGATACTCGGTTCGGGCACGGTCGGGCAGACCCTGGCAGAAGGATTTCTCAAGCATGGGCATGAAGTGATGATCGCTACCCGCGAACCGGCAAAGCTGGCCGGCTGGAGCCAGGCGCATCCGGGGACGAAGGTGACCGGCTCCCGGGAAACCGCAGCGTTTGGCGAAGTCATTGTGCTCGCGGTGAAGGGGAACGTGGCCGCTCAGGCGCTCAACGCCGCGGGTCGTGAAAACCTGGCCGGAAAAGCCATCATCGATACCTGCAACCCGATTGCAGACGCGCCGCCCGATCATGGCGTTCTGCCCTTCTTCACCGGCCCGAACGAGTCCCTGATGGAGCAGCTGCAGCGTGAGTTTGCCGAGGCGCATCTTGTTAAGGCATTTAATTCCGTGGGCAGCGCGAACATGATCGATCCACCGTTTGCGGAACGGCCGACGATGTTTATCTGCGGCAATCATGAAGGGGCGAAGAAAACCGTCGCAGGAATCCTGGATCAGTTTGGCTGGGAAACGGCGGACATGGGCACGGCCGAAGCTGCCCGCGCCATTGAACCGCTGTGCATCCTGTGGTGCATCCTCGGCTTCACGAAAAACGAGCGGACCCATGCCTTCCGGCTGCTGCATCGGTAGCCGGCGCGCTTTCAGAAATCTTCGAAGGTGACCTGGTTGCCACGGATGACCGAGTGGCGGCCGAAGTGTGCGTCATCGCGCTGCGGGAAGTCGTTGCGGAAATGCGCGCCGCGACTCTCCTGTCTCGCCAGCGCCGAGCGGAGGATCAGCTCGCCTACTGTCTGCATGTTTCGGAGCTCCAGCAGTTCCCGGTCCAGCCCGCGTGGGAATTCAGCGGACAGAGCTCGATTCTCAGCAAGCCCGGCCTGCAGACCGGCGGCATCGCGCAGCAGGCCGGCTTTTTGCCACATCGACTGCTGCAATTCCCGCCGCGACTCCGCCAGCCCAGATGCGGGCCAGGTCTGCCCGCACGCTTCCAGAGCCTTGTTTGCCGCCCGGGCCTGGTCCCCTGCCATTGCCTCGGCCGTCCTGGCCCCGAAGACCAGTCCTTCCAGCAACGAGTTGCTGGCCAGGCGGTTCGCTCCGTGCACGCCTGTGCAGGCGACTTCTCCAGCCGCGTACAGACCCTTCAGAGACGTCTGTCCATGCAGGTCCGTCCGCACGCCGCCCATTAGATAATGGGCCGCAGGCCGTACCGGAATGAGGTCGCGCTGCAGATCCAGCCCATGTTCGCCGAGAAATTTCGAAATGCCCGGAAACCGCGTGTGGGGATCGATGCTGGTGACGTGCCGCATATCGAGAAAGACCGTGAGTGTTTCTCCTGAAGGCCCCATGCCCTCCCGAGCGATCGCACGCGCCACCACGTCGCGAGGCGCCAGTTCCAGCAGCGTGTGAGCCCCCTCCATGAAGCGCACGCCGCACGCATTGCGCAGATACGCGCCCTCGCCGCGCAGCGCCTCCGACAGCAGAAACCGCGGCACGCCCGGCAGGCTCAGCGCCGTAGGATGGAACTGGTAGAACTCCATATCGGCAATTTCAGCGCCGGCGCGATATGCCATGGCAATTCCATCGCCGGTGGCTACCGCCGGGTTGGTCGTATCGCTGTAGACCTGTCCCGCGCCGCCGCTGGCCAGCAGCACCGCCCGGGCGCGAACCTCGCTCACCTTGCCGTTGCGATCCAGCAACCGCACCCCGCTTACAGTACCGTCCTCGACGCCCAGCCCGACCGTGGTCGTCCACTCCAGCAGCGTGATCTTTTCCATCGATCGTGCGTGCCGCAGCAGCGACCGGCCGATTTCAGCGCCGGTGGCGTCGCCGTGCGCATGCAGGATGCGGTTGCGGCTGTGCGCGCCCTCCCGCGTCAGCATCAACTTCCCCGCCTCGCGGTCGAAATCTGTACCCCAGCGCAGCAGCTCCTCCACACGCAGAGGACCTTCCTTCACCAGTACGGAGGCCGCGGCGCGATTCACCAGGCCGTCGCCCGCATTGACGGTGTCTTCCAGATGCAGAGCTACGTCTTCCGCGCCGCTTATGGCGACCGCAATCCCGCCCTGCGCGTAATGGGTGTTCGATTCGTCCAGCGCTTCCTTGGTCACGACCAGCACACGGGCGCCCGCCGCAGCAAGGCCGATGGCGGCCCGCAGACCGGCGATTCCACCACCGACGACGATGAAGTCCGTTTTCTGCGATTCAGGATTCAATACGAATAGGATTCCAGAAGTCCGACTGCCGATTCAATGCACGCTTGCCGCTTGCCTTTCCGATTGATGCAAGGAGCTAAAAACCAGCGAGGCACCAGAGCAAGTCTACCGCTGCCCTGATAATGGTTCTATGCCGCTGTTGCCGGACATCCCGCAGCCCATCTCCCCTGGCTCGGCGCTCGAATGGGACAAATTCGTCTCGTTCCTCGGGATGTACGCCCAGTCGGCGCTGGGACGTGCCTGGATCGCGGCGCTGGTTCCATCCGCCGATCGCGACTGGGTTGTGCGACAGCAGCAGAGGACAGGCGAGTTGCGGCTTCTGCTCGCCGCGGGGGTGATGCCGCAACTGCGGTCGCTGTTCGATCCCTCGGACCTGCTGGCGAAGGCTCGCATCGAGGGCGTGGCACTGGAATCGGAAGAGCTGCGGGCCGTGATTGCCCTTGCCGAGGAGATCACCACCTGGACCGAGGTGATGCGCACGCCGCCGGAGAGCACCCGGGATCGGCTGCCGGGGCTAACTGCGTTCTCGCAGCCGCTGCTGGGGAACAGCCTCCGGGCCCTGACCGAGGGCATGCGGGAAAAGATTCTGCCTGACGGCACGCTGACCGATGAAGCGTCTCCGGAGCTGCGGCGGATCCGTCGCGAGATCGAGCGCCAGCAGCGGTCCATTGAAGAGAGCCTGCGCGCGGCCTTGCGGCGCTTTTCCGAAGGCGGCACGACACAGGATGAGCTGATAACGATTCGCGGCGAGCGCTTTGTCATTCCCGTCAAGGCGGAGTGGAAGCGGCGTGTGCAGGGTGTGGTTCACGGGGCCAGTTCCAGCGGCCAAACCGTGTATGTAGAGCCGCTGGAGACCATCGAGCTGAACAACGATCTGGTGCGGCTGCTGGAAGAAGAACAAGGCGAGATTCATCGCATTTTCCTGCAGATGACGCGGCAGATTGCGCAGCATTCCGCCGGGATTCTCGCCGGAGCGATGGTTCTGGCGGAGGTCGACACATTGCAGGCGCGGGCCCGCTTCGCCCAGGAGTACGAATGCGCCCCGCCACGGTTCGCCGAGGCGGCCTCACCGGAATTCCGGGTGAAAAATGCGCGGCACCCTCTGTTGGAGCGGCGCCTGCGGTCAGAGTCGAAAGCGGTTGTACCGGTGAGCCTGGAATTGACCGGTAGGGATCGGCAGCTGATCATCAGCGGTCCCAATACGGGTGGTAAGACGGTCACGCTCAAGACCACCGGGCTGCTGACCATGATGGCGCAGGCCGGCATTCCCGTCCCCGCCGACGAGCTGGTAACGCCGTTTTTCGGCGCGTTTCTGGCGGACATCGGCGATGCGCAGTCCATCGAGCAGGACCTGTCCACCTTCTCAGCCCATGTGACGAATCTGAACCACATCGCCTCGCAGGCCAATGCGCAAACGCTGGTGCTGCTGGATGAGCTGGGGTCGGCAACGGATCCGGAAGAGGGCTCTGCACTGGCAGTGGCGGTTGCGGAGCATTTTCTTGAGACGGGCGCATGGTCCATCGTCTCCACGCATCTCACTGCGCTCAAGATTTATGCGGAGAATACGCCGGGGGCCGTGAATGCCGCGGTTGGTTTCGATGAGAAGACCCTGGCGCCCACCTACGAACTGCGCATGGGTGTGCCGGGCGCATCCGCCGGCATCAACATAGCGCAACGCCTGGGTCTGAGTGCGGGGATCATTCGGTCCGCTCATGCGCGGCTGAGTACGCAGACTCAGGACATTGCCCGCTTTCTCGACAGTCTGCACGAGCAGCTGGCTGCACTGGACCTGGCGCGGACGCGCGTGCGCCGGCTGGAACAGGAGCTGGCGCAGGAACGTGCGCGCCTTTCTGCCGAAGGTATGAAGGAGTGGCGCGCCAAGGTGCGCGATCTGGAGGGTCAGCTGCAGTCGCTGCTGAAGAACTTCGAATTCCAGGCCCGCGAGACTGTCCGGGCCATTGAGGACCGAGCGGCACAGCAGAAGCTCTCCAAAGAGGCGGAGCGTCGCATCGCCCGCCTGCGCCGCGAGTTTGCTGAGAGCTTCAACACCGCGGTGGTAGCCCAGCATACGGGCGCTGATCGCGGCGACCAGAACGCCCAGCCGCATATTGTTCGCCATGTCGCTGAAGGGGACACGGTGAAGCTGCGCACGCTGGGAAAGACAGCTACTGTACAGCGGCAGATCGACGACAAGACCTTCGAGGTTGCTGTGGGTCCGATGAAGATGCGGATTCCGCGGGACGAGATTGCCGAAGTGGTGTCAGCGCGGCGCCAGGCCACGCCCCTGGAGTCGGCACGCGGGCGCGGCATTACCGTCTCGGTCGCGGAACCCGATGCGATGAGCAGCGAAATCAACGTGATTGGGCGCACGGCGGACGAGGCGCAGGATGCTGTGGAGAAATTCCTGGATCGCGCTTTTCTGGCCGGACTGCCGCGCATCCGGATTATCCACGGAACCGGCATGGGCGTGCTGCGACGGACGCTGCGCGCGTGGCTGGAGCGCCATCCCCAGGTGGCTTCGGTGACAGAACCGAGTCAGAATGAAGGCGGCGCAGGCGCGACCGTGGTGGAGCTGCGGCAGTAGAGCTATCATCCACCAGACGCAAAATCTGCATCCAACCCGTCCAGCCCGACGGCGCCTTCTGTCTGCCGGCAATGGTGAGGGTGATCAGCGGTGAGCGGGAAGTTGTTGACGCACCCTGCGGAAAAATGGCAGCATCGGCTCGGGTGGTTGAGGAACGGTATGATCCAGGTCATTACGGTGGAACGGGAATATGGCAGCCAGGGTGCGGACTTTGCGCATCATCTGGCCGAGCGCCTTGGCTGGAAGCTGATCGACAGCTGCCTGATTGAGGACGTCGCACGTAAGGCAGGCGTGGCGCCGACGCTGGTCAAGCGCTTCGACGAACGCGTCGACCCCTGGTATCACCGCTTCGGCAAGGCGATCTGGCTGGGCTCTCTGGAACGGCTGCCCGGAGATCCCGACGTCTTCGACGGCGAACGGATGGTTGAGTTTATTCGCAGCTATTTTCTGGAGCAGGCGGCCACCGGGCGCTGCGTAGTGCTGGGCCGCGGAGCCGCTTCCGTGCTGGCCCGGACTCCCGGCGCATTTCATATCTTCGTCTATGCCGCTCAGCCGAGGAAGGTTCAATACATCCAGGAGCATTTTCCTGAGCATGCCAAAGAAGCGGAGAGTCAGATGGTCGCCATCGACCGCCGCCGTGCCGATTACATCAGGCGCTTCCACCAGCGAGAGTGGGACGATCGCCGACTCTACCACCTGATGATGAACTCCTGCATGGGAATGCACGCAATGGTGGAGGCCGCTACCACGGCGGCGGGCCTGGGCTCGCAGGTTCCGGAAGCGCAATCGGCGGCGAGTTAGCTGCGAGGCGCGTGCGGCAAGGGAGACTTTTCGATCCGGTCCCACACCATTGCATCGAAGCGATGAGTTCCACGAAAGCCGAGCCATTCGTAAAGAGAGACTGCGTTCTGATTCGACGCGGTGACCGTCAGAGTCAGCAAATTGAAGTTCCGTCTGGCCAGAACGGCCGCGCATTCTTTGATCAGGAACTGGCCCAGACCCCGTCCCCGAACCTCCGGCGCGACACAGATTTGCGTAACGTGCCCGACATCGTCGCGGACACGCGAGCAGAGCAGAAGGCCAGCCAGATCCGCACTCTCGGGCCTGATCACCGCTCGGGAGGACTCAGCGTCAAAATACCCGCAGCCTGGGAAACGGACGATGTTGTGCAGAAAACGCTGTGAGCCGGTGGCCGTCCGATATTGCTCGTTGATATGGCTGTCGAGGTGGTTGCGGTATGCCAGGGCGATCAGCCGTGCAGCTGGCCCAAGGTCCGTGTCTGCCCAACGGCGTATTTGCAGTCCCTGAGCGGGAACCACGCCCGCGGCGGCCGAACTGGTCCCGCTAAAATTGGCGGCGCCACTGCCCTGGAGCGGCCATTCCATGAAGATGCGCTCGTAGATCTCAAATCCGGCTGCTTCAAAAACCCGCTGGTGGGCTCCATGCGGATGCAGCAGCAGCTGCGACTCGATGCGAGTGATGCCGGGAGTATTCTGCAGCATCTCAAGCAGGCGAGCCAGCAGCTCGTTGCGGATGTCCCCGGCCGTCTCCCGCGATTCCAGGGCGAAAACGTCGCCGATGACGGCCTTGTGCCCCTCATAGACGCAGAAGACATAACCGACCACGCGACCGTTCTCTACGGCAACATAGCCGGGAAGAACGCGCGAATCGAGGTACTGGAGAAGGAGATCGGCGGAGGCGCGATAATCCCAGTGCAGCCGCTCACTCCAGAGGCGGCTCTCGTCTTCCAGCAGCGGGCGGAGGTTGCCTGCCGAGAAATGACGCAGGTCCAACAGCTCGAACTGGAGCGCGGAACTCATGTATCCAGGCCTGCCCCGACCCGTGCATGCGGGTCCCGGGAAAACGCTCCCGGCAAGAATGCGGAAAGCGGCTCAATGGCCGCGCACTGCTGTTGTTTCTGACTCTCTGGCCTGAACGTCGTACACGACCAGATTTTGAGCGGGGTAGGTAAAGAGCGGCTCGTAGTCCCTGCCCTGCAACTTTTGGCGAAGATCCGAAATGGCGGATTCCGGAACCACCAGCAAATGCTGCTTGTCCGGGACTCCATCCTGCATCAGGCCGCCGACAAACTGCGGATTCTTCTCCGGGATTCGCGGATCCAGCACCTCGAATTCCAGCCGGAAACCAGGCTTCCAGGCGGCCCTCATGGCGTCAAAATCCGCCACATTCAGGACCGGCTGGCCATTCACTGCCACAATGTCGTCGCCGATGAGGCTGCGCAAGCCAATCTCCTCCGCCGACGACCCTTCCTTCACTTCGTCCAGCACCACGCCATGGGGAGCGTGATCGGCGCTCGCACGCGGATTGCTGACGGTAATGCCAATATCGTAATTCACCACCCGTTGGTTCCGATAGAACGAGAGTCCGTACTGGGCATCGCGGCGCACGCGCCATACGGCCACAGTCCGAGAAGGCGGGCTGATCTTACTCAGGATCTGGGCCAGGGGGCGGGCCGAATAGGTCATGTCCATCAGGTTGATGTTGCGCTTGGTATTCGGCAGCGGTCCGATGCCGAATACCGGTCCCACGCCGAAGATATACAGGAGCAGGATGATCATCGGCGTCATGGTCGCAATGCGGAGGCGGTGCAGCCCGAATCTGGCTACGGTGATCAGGATGAACACGATGACGGCCACACCGACCATGCTCGCCGCCACAATCGCCCTGCCAGGAGGAATCGCCTCCGGATCGTGCAGGTGCAGGGGCATGAGCAAAACGAACATGGTCAGGATGCCGGTTGAGGTCGCGTGGAGCACGAGAATCCAGGGCTTCAACCCCCGGCCCCGGATGCGATTCAGATAATCGCCGGCCAGAATGGTAAGGGGCGGGAGGGCGGGCAGCACATAGCCGGGCAGCTTCGAATCAGAGAAAGAGAAGAAGACGATGGGCACCAGGGCCCACAGGACCAGGAACTCGGGGAAAGCATCGCCGGCGCGGCCGTGACCGATGTAGTGGAATTTCGACCGCCGGGCCTTCCATTCGTTGATGGAGCCGCCGACAGCATCCACGAATGAGGTCACGGCAATTATCGCCCATGGGGTGAGACCCAGCAGAACGACGGGGACGTAATACCAGAACGGATGGTAATGCTCGAAGCGATTGGTGGCGAAGCGTTCGAGGTTGTGTTCGAGGAAAAAGATCTTGAGGAAAGTCGGATTGCGCCGCTGGACCGCGATGAACCACGGCAAAACCATGGCGAAATACAGTACGATACCCGGCCACCACAGACTTCGTCGGAAGAGCGACCACTCCCGTCGCAGGCCGGCAAAGATGCCGATGATGACGAGAGCCATAAGGGGAGCGACCGGGCCCTTGGCGAGGGTCGCCGCGCCGACAAAAAAATAGATGTCGAACAGCCAGAATTTGCTGTTCGTCTCGTACCAGGCGTACCACCCCAGCATGCCGATGCAGAACGGCGCCGCAAGCTGCATGTCGGTCGAGGCACCCCGGGCAAAGCTGAGGATTCCGGCGCAGGAGGCTGTGAGGAGGGCCGCGTCGAGCTGCCCGCCGTTGCGAAAACGCCGGATGTGCAGATAAATGAGCACCACCAGCATGAAGGCAAAACTGGCGGAGGGCAGGCGTGCCGACCAGTCGTGTATGCCAAACTCGCGGAAGGCGAACATGGCGCGCCAGTAGTAAAGCGCCGGCTTTTCCAGCCAGGGATGTCCCCAGAGCATGGGCGTGACATAGTCCTTGCGCAGCAGCATCTCGCGCGCCACCTGGGCATAGCGCGGCTCATCGGCGCCGACCAGGCCAATGCCGTCGCCGCCGAAGATGGGGACAAGTCCATAGAACAGGAAGAACGCGGTCAGACAGAAGAGTGTCGCCGCCTCGGCGATCTCCGCCATCGCGGGAAACCGTGCGCGCGCCTGGGCCAGCAGGCTCGGGCGCGTCGGCATGATTTCACCGGAGTGCCTTTTACTGAGTTTGGATCGCTTTGAAGTCTCGGCCACGGTTCCGAGTCAGGCTAACAGATTCTCGTTGGGTTCTATTGGATTCGATGCAGAGCCGGACTCTGCGGTTATCAACTCCCGCCGCATCGTTTCCAGAATGCGATCGGTCGCCAGCGCAAGAGGTCCCTCCATGGTGCAGCCGCCGGCATGCCGATGACCGCCGCCGCCAAAGCCGGCGGCGATCACTGCCACGTCCAGACTGCCCTTGCTGCGCAGTGAAAGGCGCACGCGTCCGTCGGGCAATTCGCGGAGCAGGGCCGCTCCTTCCACGCCGCCAATACCGATAGCGTAATTCACAATGCCCTCGCAGTCCTCCTCGGCCGCGCCGGTCCGCAGCATATCCGTATGGGTTACCCACAGCCACGCCAGGCGGCCTTCGCGGCGCAGGTTGGATAGGGCGGCGCCGAGCAGCAGCATTTTGGACAGGGGATTGGAAAAGTAGACCTCGCGCGCGATCCGCGCCGGGTCGGCTCCGCAGGCCACCAGGGTCCGCGCCAGCTCAAACGCATGGGCGTCGGTTCCTTCATAGCAAAACGAACCCGTATCGGTCAGCAAAGCGGCATACAGGCAGGCCGCCATGGCCGGCGGCACCTCCGCGCCTGCGGCGCGCGTCAGCTTGTAAATCATTTCGGCAACCGCGCAGGCTTCGTCTTCAATCCAGTTGACGTCGGCGAAGGGCCGGCCGGTGGCGTGGTGGTCGATATTGACCAAAAGCTGACCCTCCAGCCCCGCCAGCCGCGACCGCTGGATGCCGTCGCACTCCAGCAGGATGACCGCATCGTAACCGCTCTCCAGCTGCTGTCTGTGGCGGATCGTCTCTGCGCCAGGCAGGCATCGATAAATCTGCGGTACGGGGTCGGCCGAATAGAGATCGCCCCGTTTGCCCAGTTGCGCGAGCATCATGCCGCAGGCCAGCATCGACCCCACCGCATCCCCGTCAGGGCGAGCATGCGAACAGACGGCGAATTGCCGGCCCATCCGGACCACGTCGAGAATGGCGGACAAACCCTCACGGTTCGGAACCGCTGCAGTGCGCCGGGCACCGCGCCCAACCGGAATGTCGTGTCCTGCCGCCATGCTCGATCCTAAGGTCTCAGCCTGCCTGGTGGCGGTCGGCGGCCGCCTGGCGCTTGCGGGTTCGCCCCAGCAGCTCGTCGATCCGCGCCTTCATCTTCTCGGACCGGTCAATATGGAACGTGAGTTCCGGCACATAGCGCACGCCCATGCGCTCCAGCAGTTCGTGCCGGATGTAGCCACGCGCCGCCATCAGGCCGTCCAGCGTGTCGGCTTCCGCCTGGAGGCCGCCATCGACCGCGACATAGATCAACGCCGATTTTCCTCCCGGATTCAGCACCACCTGGCTGACGTAGGCGAAGCTGATCCGCGGGTCCGAAAGCTCGCCTTCGATCATGGCTCCGATCTCATCGCGCAGCGTTTCGGCCACGCGCTTCTGATGGTATTTGCGTCCCCTTTGCTCCGGCATACTCAACTCCTCCCACCGCTCTTCTGCGTGGGATTACAAACAAGGAATAAACGTTTGAGAATATCAGACCGGGAGCGCGTCGCGGATCGTCCTGGCGTTCCACTCACAAAGAAATTGACCCGGAATCGGGCATGCGGCACGCGAAGACGCAACCCAAAATTGCTAAACCACCCGAAGCACCAGCACCGTCTCATCATCGAAGCGGTCGCGCTTGCCCTGGAAGCGGCCCACCTCCGTGAGTACGCTCTCGGCCAGCTTCGACGCCGACTTCTGACGATGTTTTCGGACGCAGGCGAGCAGTCGATCGTTCCCGAACATCTCTCCGGTGGCATTCTGCGCGTCCACGATTCCATCGCTGAAAAACACCACGGAATCGCCGGGCTGCGTGGCGATGCTGAACTCCTCCCAGGTGGCGCTGGGAAACATGCCCAGGGGAAATCCTTCGGCGCGGATGGTGTCGACCTCGTCGCCATGGCAAAACAGCGGCTGCACGGAGCCGCCATTGGCGATTTGCAGGGTCAGGTTTTCGTCGTTCCACAGGCCGTACAACATGGTCACGTATTGCGAGTCGAGCTTGCGCTCCTGCAGCGCGTCGTTGAGCATCCGCAACATCTCGGATGGCGACGGATGCTGGCCGGCCGCCGATCGCATGATGCCGCTCACCAGAGCGGCATAGAGCGCCGCCGGCGCCGCCTTTCCGCTTACGTCACCCAGAGCGATGGCGCTGCGGTTGATGTCGTAGGGCAAGAAATCATACAAATCGCCGCCGATGGTGCGCGCCGGCAAAAAGCGCGCGGCAAATTCCGCCCGTTTGTGCTGCGGCTTCGCGGGGGGCAGCAGGCGGAGCTGCACCTCCCGCGCCATGGCCAGATCCCGCTCCAGGCGCTGTTCCTGCTGGGCCACGCGCTGGTAGAGCTGCGCGTTTTCGAGGGCAATGGCGATCTGCGCAGCCAGCGTGGTCACGGACCGCTCATGATCTTCGTTGAAGAAGTGCACCCGTGGGTGCTCGATGTCCAGCGCGCCAATGGCCCGCCCCTTATAAACCAGAGGCACGATCATCTCGGAGCGCGTCTCCGGGTTCACCATCCGATAGCGGGAGTCTTTGCGAACATCCCCTACCAGGATCGCACGCTTCTCCTCGATGGCCGCCCCGACCAGCCCCTCGCCAAGCGGGATCGGGCCACCTCTCACCCCGGTCGTCTCATTCGCGTTCCCGGCCGGAGCCGCCGTGGGGAGGGTCTCGGGGCTCACCGTCGGGGACGAATCCCAGATGCTCCGCTTCTCCTCCCGCGGTTTGCCCTCATGCCGGGGCGGGAGGCGAATGGCCAGCCTGCTCTCGATCACGTGGTCGCTCTCATTCACCAGCCACACCGACAGCATCTGGTAGTCGATGATCCGCCGAATCAGCTGGCCCACCCGCTGCAGCAGCTCATCCGGATCGAGGATCGAGGTGATCTCGCGGCTAAGCTCGTTCAGTACCTGCAGGGTCTGCGCCTGGCGCGACACCCGGGTGTACAGCCGCGCATTCTCAATAGCTCCGGCAATGCGCGAGGCGGTCAGGGTGAGCAGATGCAGGTGCTCCGGCTTGAAGTAGTTCGGCTGCTCGGACTGGATATCGATGACGCCGATCACCCGGTTCTTCGTGATCAGGGGCACGGCCAGTTCCGAACGCACGTCCGGATTGGCGTCGATATAGTTCTCAGTTTGAGTGACGTCGTTGATCAGCATGGCCTGGCGCGTTTGCGCCACCTGGCCGACAACCCCCTGGCCCATGCGAATGCGCAGCCGCTCCACCTCCGGCCGGTGGCCGATCTGGAAACGCATGCGCAGATCGTGAGTGCGGTCGTTAATGAGCAGGATGGCGAAGATTTTATAGTCGATAACGGCCCGCACCAGCGAGGATGCGCGCTCCAGCAGGGTGCGCAGGTCGAGCGTAGTGTTCAGCGTATCGGCCAGGCGGATCAGGAACTCGGTTTGCAGAGGATCCACCTGCACCTGAGCCGCGCGCGGGGGCGCATCCGGGGAAACCGGCCGGTAATCTCCTTCCCATTCGTGCTCTGCGTGCCGGGGCTGTTCCGTCGGATTCTGGTGGGGGGGTCTGCTCACAACTCTCCTGGGCGCGCGCAGCGGCTCGCGACCGAACGAATGCCATCATACGGTGTTTTGAGGGGGCGCGGTTCGCCTCGCGAGCCTGTTCGGGCCGATGGAACTACGAGCACAGTTCGCGAATAATGGCCACACCGGCGCTGGCTCCAATGCGATTGGCGCCAGCCTCCAGCATCCGCCGCGCATCCGCCAGGGTGCGAATGCCCCCGGAGGCCTTAACGCCGCAGCGTCCACCCGCAACTCCGCGGAGCATGGCTACATCTTCCGCTGTTGCCCCGGCGATCGAGAAGCCCGTGCTCGTCTTCAGAAAATCCGCGCCGGACGCGATGGCCAGTTCCGATGCGCGAAGCTTCTCTTCCACGTTCAGCAGACACGTCTCGAGAATCACCTTCACAATGGCGCCGGCCTCATGGGCCACATCCACGACTCCGCGAATCTCCTGCTGCACTGCGTGATTCTCGCCGGACTTCAGCAGCCCGATGTTGATGACCATATCCACATCATGGGCGCCGAGTTTCACCAGCGCGGCCGCCTCCTCGCGCTTGGTGCTGCCCAGCGAGGCACCCAGCGGAAAGCCGACGACAGCGCCGACCGGGATGCCCGTGCCGGCCAGTTCCGCATAGGCCAGAGCGGTCCACGTGGGGTTGACCATGGCGCAGGCGAAGCCGTGCTGCGCGGCTTCCTGGCAGAGTCGTACTACCTGGTCCTCGGTTGCATCCGGCTTGAGCAGGGTGTGGTCGATCACTGCGGCCAGTTCCTGCCTGGACGCCAGCGCCTGGCGCGCGAACGCTTCCGCGTCGAACCCGGAAACTTCCAGTTCTTCGTCTTCCCGATCAAGGATGTGGATTTCGGTACTCATGGGGGCAAAAACTCCTTTCAGCCCGCCGACTCTGTCGGATCTGCAGGGCTACCCGGGGACCGGGGTCCAGGAACCTCATCCGGCATCAGGCAGATGTCAGGCAGGTTCCGGTAGCGCTCCGCGAAATCCATCCCATAACCAATAACGAACTGATTGGGGATGGTAAATCCCACATAATCGGCATCGATTTCTACCAGTCGCCGGGAGGGTTTGTCGAGGAGCGCGGCGATTCGCAGCGTTTTTGGGTGGTGTTGTTCCAGCAGGTTGCGGAGAAATCCCAGCGTCAAACCGGTGTCCAGAATGTCCTCCACGATAATGACGTTCCTCCCCTCAATGGGGTGATCAAGGTCTTTGATGAGCTTGACGGCCCCAGTGGTGTACTGCTCCTTGCCATAGCTTGAGACCGCCACAAAGTCGAAGGTGTTGTCGATGGAGATGCTGCGCGCCAGGTCGGCCAGAAAAATGGCTGCGCCCTTGAGTACCCCCACCAGGACGATCTTCTCGCCCGCATAATCCCGATCGATCTGCCGTCCCATTTCCTCGACGCGATGGCGAATACGATCGCGACTGAACAGGACTTCCAGGTCCGCGTGAATCCCGGTCGTGCTCACAATCTGATTATCTCCAAAGCCCCCTTGTGGAAGCTATACTGGAAAGACGCCGCATGTATCCATTTATCCATATTGGACGCTTTTCCATCGGTACTTTTGGCATTCTGCTGTGGCTGGCTGCGGTCGCCGGCTGCTGGATTCTGTGGCTGAATTTCAAACGCTGGCGCATCCATGCCGACGCCATCAGTATCGTCGCCATTTCGACCGTCGCCGGCGTGATCGGCGCCAAACTCTGGCATGTGCTGGAGACTCCCCACCTGCTCATGGCCCATCCCGCTGACCTGCTCTTCGACCGAGCGGGTTTTGCCTGGTACGGGGGCCTGATTGTCGGCATTCTCGCGCTGCTTTGGCAGGCGCGCGTGTACAAGCTGGGGTCGCTCCAGATGCTGGACCTGGCCGCGCCCGCCGCAGCTCTGGGCTACGGGGTCGGACGCATCGGTTGCCTCATCTCGGGCGACGGGGATTATGGCAGGCCGACCCACCTGGCCTGGGGCATCGCCATGCCGAACGGTCTGGTCCCCACCACGCAGACCTGTGTGGAATGGGGATGGCCGGCGAGTTGCCGCGTCCAGCCCACGCCGATCTACGAATTGCTTGGCGCGATCCTCATTTGCTGGATTCTCTGGAAGCGCAGCTCCCCGGAAAATCCCAAGCCTTTCGGCGAAATTACCGGCGAGTATCTGATCCTGACCGGCATCGCGCGTTTTCTGGTGGAGTTCATCCGGATCAATCCCCGAGTTCTGTGGGGCATGACCAACGCGCAGGCAGCCAGTCTGGGGGCGATTGCCTTTGGTGTGGTCCTGATCCTGCTGGCGCGGGCGCACGCGGCCAAGATTCAGGCTTCCGGGAAGCGGCAGCCCGCGGCAACGGCTCACACCGCCCCCTGAGCCGGGCCGCCTTCAGCCCCCGTAGCTCCGCACCCACTCCACGATGCTGCGCACGGCCACGCCGGTCGGCCCGGAGGCCTGCCAGGGCTTGGCGTCATCCACCCAGGCGACGCCGGCGATGTCGAGGTGTATCCAGGGCGTGTCCTCCACAAACTCCTTGATAAACATCGCCGCCGTGGTCGCTCCGCCATAGCGTCCGCCGGTGTTCTTGATGTCGGCGATGTTCGACTTGATCAGCTCCCGGTAGCCGTCCTCGACGGGCAGTCGCCAGAATCGCTCGCCGGAGGTCTTCAGTCCGTCGACAAACCGCTGATAGGTGTCCTCGTCATTTGAAAAGACGCCTCCGTTGATCATTCCAAGGGCGATGCCGACCGCCCCGGTCAGCGTCGCCGCGTCGATCAGGTGCGTCGCGCCCAATTGCTTCGCATAGGTGATGCCATCCGCCAGCACCAGACGCCCTTCTGCGTCGGTGTTGATGATTTCGATGGCCTTGCCCGGCTTGCCCGGAGACGGCATGGCGATCTGCACATCCCCGGGCTTCTGCGCCTTACCCGAGGGCATATTCTCCGTCGCGCAGACGATCCCGATCACCTTCACCGCAGGCCGCAGCTGTGCAATCGCGAGCATGGCCCCGATCATCGCCGCGCCGCCCGCCATGTCGTACTTCATCTTCTCCATGCTGTCGGAGGGCTTGATGGAGATGCCGCCGCTGTCGAAGGTGATGCCCTTGCCGACAAGGCCCAGAACCGGTCCCGGCCCGGCGTTTTTCGGCTCGTATGTCATCACGATCAGCGCGGGGGGCTCCTCCGAACCCTGCGCGACCGAGAGGAAGGCCCCCATCTGCAGTTCGCGCAGCTTGTCCGCGCCATAGACCGAGCACTCCAGGCCCACTCTCAGGCACATAGCCGCCGCCCGCTCCCCAAAGATCGTCGGCGTCAGGCGATTGCCCGGCTCGTTCACCAGGGAGCGGGTGAAGTTCTGGGACTCGGCCAGAATCACGCCTTCACGCAGCCCAGCTTCAGCCACGGCCTGATCGATACTGGCCGGAACCACGATCTGGACCGACTGCAGGCTCCGATCCTTCCGGTCCGAACGATAGGTATCGGAGTCGAAGTCGGCCAGGATTGCCCCCTCGGCCACTGCCCGGGCGGTCAGCTTCGGGTCGAGACTCTCCCCAGCCGGCACGGCGACCGCCAGCTGCCGCAATCCTCGTGGCTTGGCAAGGCGCACCGCGACTCCGGCTCCCCTGCGCACGTCATGCGGCGTCAGCTTCGCCAGCTTGCCGAGACCCATCAGCAGCAGCCGTTTTGCCTGCAGACCGGCCGGTGCATGCAGCAGCAGCGTCTCGTTCGGTTCGGCCTTAAACTCCCCGCTCGCCAGCACAGCTTCGGCAGATCCGGCGACCGCGGCGTCCCCCGTCAGAAGGCGGATCTCAGGCCGGTCGTCCTTCGCATGATTTGAGGAGCCGTCCACAGCAAAGACCGCGAGAAGCTCGGTTTGCACGCTCGCTAATGAACTTGTAAATAGCTTTATATTCATGGATTTGTCAGTTGTTCTTTATCTATCAGGCTAAAGTCGGGAGCCACGGTGAACGGCGAGATCGCCCTCACGCAACCCCGACCTATGTCTTTCGCACTCTTGCCATCGCCGCACGGGCTTCTCGATCCGCTTCTCGCCGGCGCTCGGTTTCCCTCTTGTCCCAGTCCTGTTTGCCCCGGGCTATGGCCAGCTCGCATTTCACTCGTCCGTTTCGGAAATAAAGCCGGGTGGGGATGAGCGTCAGGCCCTTTTGCTGCGTCTTTCCCGTGAGTTTGCGAATTTCTTCCTCATGCAGCAACAGTTTGCGGGTGCGCAGCGCCTCGTGATTGTTGGAACTGCCGTGAGAATAAGCTCCGATATGAGCATTGAGCAGAAAGGCTTCCCCATCTTTCACGAGGCCGTAGGCATCTTTCAGGTTCGCCTTGCCCTCGCGGATCGACTTCACCTCGGTCCCGCGCAGCGCCACGCCCGCCTCGTACTTTTCCAGCAGGAAATAGTTGTGCCCCGCCATCCGGTTCACCGCTGCGTCGCGGGTGCCGGACGCCACGGGATCGCGCAGCTTCGGCTTCGCCGGAGCGGGCTTAGCGGTCTGGTGGGTGGGTCGCGTCATAAGAATCGTCGCAGTCTCTCATGCTATATCGTCGCGGGGAGACACGAAAATGCATCCCGGCGATTCCGCGAGACGGCTCGCATTGCCCTTCGCCATCGGAGGGCAATGCGATACTATACGCGGCGTACCGTACTCCCGGCGGGGCACCTCCTGGCCTTCAGCGCAGAATGTCGACTCGCCAACCGGGCCTCCAAATTCCTGTCCGCCCACCCTGGAGCTGCATGAAGAGAAGTCTCGCTATCTGGGCTTTCCTTGCCGTCATATTTGTGGCGCGCCCCACAGCGCACGCCCAATCCGCCAAGCACTGGTACAAACAGGGGCAGGCGGCGGAAGCCAAAGGCGACACCCAGGCCGCTTACGAGGACTATTACCAGGCCTACCAGAAGAAGCCGACCGAGGAACGCTACCGGCTCTCCTGGGAGAGCACCCGTTTTTCCGCCGCCGCCCTGCACGTGGAGCACGGCGAGCGCCTGCGCGATCAGGGAGACGATACGGGAGCGCTCACAGAGTTCCTGCGCGCCCTTGAAATCGATCCCAGTAATGAGCTGGCCAGCCAGGACATTCAGTCGACGCGCGAGAAGCTGAATGCGCAGAGCCCTGCGCCGGCATCGGCTCCCCGCACTTCCGATGAAGCTCTCTCGCTCGCCGCACCGGTGCAGCTCAAGCCGATCTCCAACGAGCCGCTGACGCTGCACATGGTGGAGGACAGCCGCATTGTGTATCAGGCCGTGGGAAAAGCGGCCGGCGTCAATGTCCTGTTCGATCCGTCCTACACCTCCAAGCGGATCCAGGTCGATTTGAATAACGTCACTCTGCGCGACGCGTTGCGCATTGTGGCCACGGTTTCAAACACGTTCTGGCGCCCGATCACCTCCAACACGATCTTCGTGGCGGAGAATACCCGGACCAAGCACACAGAACTCGATCAGCAGGCGGTGGAAACCTTCTATCTGCACAATGTCGCGCAGCAGAATGATTTCACCGAGGTACAGACGGTTCTGCGTAATCTCTTCCAGAATGCGCGCATCAACGGGGTGGCCAGCGAGAATGCCGTTGTCATGCGCGGAACGCCGGATGAGCTGCTGCTGGCACACCGTTTGATCAGCGATCTCGACAAGGCTCGTCCTGAAGTGGTCATCGACGTCGCCGTGCTCGAAGTCAGCCGCGATCTTCTGCACAACATTGGCGTTCAGCTGCCGCAAACGGCAAGCATCAATTTTCAGCCGTCGAATGCCAATCTGAACAACAACACGACGAACAATAACAACAACAACGAAACCGGCACCAACGGCTCGAATACCACTACCGCCAGCAGTATTACGCTCAACAGCCTGGCTCATCTGAACTCGACCAACTTTGCGGTCACGATTGGCCAGGCCGCCGTCGATTTGCTGCTTACCGATACGCGCTCGCGCATCATTCAGAATCCGCAGATCCGCGCCTCGGATGGTCAGGAAGCTACGCTGAAGATCGGCGAACGCATCCCCATCGCCACCGGGTCGTACCAGACCGGCGCCGCGACGGCCATTGTCAGCTCCCTTGTGAACACGCAGTTCCAGTACATCGACGTCGGTGTGGATATGACCATCAAGCCCACCATCCATATGGACGACGATGTGACGCTGAAGAGCAAGATCGAGATCTCATCCACCGCCGGCAATACCAATATCGGGGGCATTACGGAACCGATTATCACCCAGCGTTCCGTGGATCACACGGTTCGCCTCAAAGACGGCGAGGCCAACCTGCTGGGCGGCATCGTGCAGCACCAGACCACCACCACCATCAGCGGCTGGCCTGGCCTGGGACAGTTACCGCTGATCAAATATCTGTTCAGCACACAGCAGAAAGAAGTCACCGACGACGAGATTGTGTTCCTGATGATTCCTCACGTGGTCCGGGCCGAGCAGCTGACGCCTCAGGATCTTCAGGAGATCGATACCGGGACAGGCAACAACCTTGAGGTCCGCCCGATCATTCGTCCGCTCCAGGTCTCGGACTTGAAGCCGACGGCTCCTGCTGCGTCTGAGGCCGCCGCGACAACCGAGCTATCCGCGACGGGGCAGGCCCAGGCCAATCCGGGCGCCCTCAGCCCGCAGACCAGCGGCGCCGCACCTCCGCCGCCTGCCAACGCGGTGCAGGCGACTCAGCAGGCTCTGGCCGACCGTGAAAAGGAGAACAGCCCTCACGCTCAGGCGGCGCTGACGCTCAATCCTCCGCAAGTCCCCGCCAGGGCGGGTTCCACCTTCAAGATGCTGGTAAATCTCACGGGCGGCAGCGACGTTTTTGCTGTTCCGATGTCCGTAAACTATGACGCATCGAAGCTGAGCCTGATCAATGTGGACTCAGACGATGCCCAACACCCCAACCTGCTGGGCAAGGATGGCCAGGCTGTGGCCCTGGCCCATCGCGATGACGGCAAAGGCGAGGCTGCGATCGCCATCTCGCGACCGCCCGGCACTACAGGCGTGAGCGGATCGGGAACGGTTTGCGTCCTCACCTTCCAGGCCAAGTCGCCTGGTGATGCTTCGATCGCTATTTCCCGGCCGGTGATACGCAATGCTCAGCAGCAGCCCGAATCGGCGGTGGGTTCGCAGGCGGTCGTTCACATTCAGTGACGGATCGCCGACTGGTTTCAAACTATGCGGTTGATGTTGAACAGAAAAATCGGGCACCAGCACGGCGAGGCGGGACTGACCCTCGTCGAGCTGATCGTCACCGTCGCCATCCTCGGCATCCTGGCGTCGGCGGCAGTGCCCATCGCGCGTTTTCAGGTGAAGCGCGAAAAGGAGCGCATGCTCCGCTATGACCTGTGGCAGATGCGCCGCGCTATCGACTCCTATAAAGACGCCGCGGATAAGAATGCCTTTCGTACCAAGATCGACAGCCAGGGTTATCCACCCGACCTGGACACACTGGTCAACGGTGTCGACGTTCAGGGCAAGAAAGTGCGGTTCCTGCGCCGCATTCCCGTCGATCCCATGACCGGCACCGACGACTGGGGCCTGCGCTCGATGCAGGACGACCCGGACAGCGATTCCTGGGGCGGCCAGAATGTCTTCGACGTCTATTCAAAGTCCACGGGAACAGCCCTGGACGGAACCAAGTATTCGGACTGGTAAACCTTTGTTGCTGAAACGACCCCAACGTTCCGACGACCGCGGCTTCACTCTGATTGAGCTGATGGTGGTCATGCTCATCATCGGCGTGCTCGCCGCAGTGGCCATTCCCAGCTTTGTGGCGGCCATCCGCAATGCCAAAGAAGCTGCGCTCAAGGAAGACCTGCACGTGATGCGGGACGCCATCGACTCCTACACGATGGACAAGAACAAGGCGCCGCAGTCCCTCGACGATCTGGTGCAGAATGGATATCTCAAGTCGATTCCATCCGACCCCATGACCCACAGCACCGAAACATGGCAGACCACCAGCGACGAAACCTACGCTGATCTGGATCAAACCGAACCCGGCATCACCGACGTTCACAGCGGCTCGGAGGAAGTGGGCTCCAACGGCCAGCCTTACTCAAGCTGGTAGCGAGGCAGGCGACGTTTGTGCGTGGCAGAATGACTGTTGCGCCTCTCATGCTGCCTGCACTCTCCGCCATTTACGATGGCTACGAAAATTTCAGTCGGATTGCGCAGGACCATTTCTCCGGCTCGCTGGCGGGCAAGCTGTTTCTCCGCTTCGGCATCGAGGGCAAGGGGCTAACCGCCATGGTTGGCGCCAGCATTGCCGGCGCCTGCTCGCTCTGCGTGGAGCCCGATCCGGAACGCCTCCGCGAAGCGCTGCGTGCCGGACTCTGCGATTTCGTCGTCGGCCCGCTCGATGAAGCGTTGCGCATCCTGAAGAACGAGCTTCGCCGGGGTTTGCCTGTTTCCGTCGGCATGACCGCAGAACCAAACCCCACGCTGGCGGAAATGATGCAGCGAGGGGTGCAACCAGACTTCGTCTCATTGGCGCCGGGGCAACCTTCGGGGCTAATTGACAGCGGCGCGCTTGCTGTAGGGGAAACCGACACACCTGCCGCCGGGACTGCCGTTGTCGAGTGGACACTCCCCTTGAACGAGGTGCGCGCCATGCCGCAAATCACCCGTATCGTTACGCAGATTCTGGATGCCGCACGATCGGACACTCCCCTGCGGCAACGCTGGCTGGAGCAGGCCCCACGCCACCTGGGTCGCCCTTTTGCCGCACACCAATGCGTGCGAATGACGGCCACAGAATCCGCCGCCTTCGCCACAGCAGCCCGCGCGCAATGCCCCATTATTGACATCAAAATCAACGGAACTGCGTTCTGACCCGGGCATCGCTCGACGCATCTTTTCGGTTCCGTCCCGTGTCTTAATCGTTGTACGATCCAGCAACGGAGGTCGTTACCGCATGGGGTCACAATCCGAATTTCCCCGGTTCGAATCTCAGCCGGAGCCTGTCCGGCAAACCCCGCAAGAGCTTCAGGATGAACAGCGCAAACTCCGCCGCCTGCAGATGATGGTCAACATGGTCATGTCCGTCATCAGCCAGGACCTGTCGATGACCATCGATGAGGCTTCGGAAATGGTGGCTGATACCCGCCGCGCCGCGCTCGCCATGTTTCCTGGAAAAGAAATGGCCTTCGACCTGATCTACAAGCCGCGCCTGCAGCGCCTGATGCGCGAGCGCTATCGAATCCAGTAGCCAGCTATTTCGGTTCCATCGATGTCAGCCGGAACGTAATGGTTCCCCAGAAAAGCCGCGCCCGCATCTGGACCGGGATGTGCCGCTCGTCATCCGTGTACCAGATCCAGATGTTGCCACGCGCCTTCACCGTGCCGGCCTCGGCGGTCGGCTGCACTCGGATAGTCTGGTAGGTCCCCAGCGGTGTCTTGACCGTTTCCCGGGCCTCTACCTTCATAGTCACAACGACGGTATGCATAGCGTCGGCAACGGGTACGCGAAAGCTCTGCCCCAGGGTCAGCTTCTGCGATACGGGATAGAAGATAGCTGACAACAGATCTGTGACGCAGGGTCCGATCGGCGTTTCCTGATGTTTGCTGGTTCCCTTTACAAGATTTTTTTCATTCAGCACGGCCTTGCCCTGTGCATAGTCGAACCGCAGATCGGTGCTCACCTGGCGATGGCCCTCCTGCAGCTGCTTTGCGAATCCGGCCGAGCACCCGGTACGCCGGTTGAACGAAGACTGAAAACGGTCACTGACCCGGTAGATCAGGTTGATGGCTCCCAGGGTGTCTCCGCTTGCCGTCACGCGCTCCTCGTCGCCCTGCTGCTCAAGGTGAAACGAACTGGTTCCCGCGGGAAATACCCGCCAGTCGACGGCGTAGTTCAGGGTCAG
>DASXFH010000191.1:0-24296 GCA_036489655.1 Acidobacteriaceae bacterium
CTGCCCAGCCAGTCCTGAAACAAGCCGCTGACCTGCTGCTGCAGGAGGATTTCCTGGACGCGCGAGGACACCGTGGCCAGCGGTGGAGCGGACTGATGCGCCTTCTCCAGAGCGGGAACAAGCGTGTCGTGGTAATAGGCGGCGATCTGCTCCGGGGCGATGCGAATGCCACTGCGGAAGCGGAGGTCGATGAAGTGGAGCATGGCCATGCGCTGGCTCCAGCGCGTCTGCACGAGCTCCGGGGTGAGGTCGTGCGCCTTCAGGAAATCCTCCCATCCCCGGTCGATTTCGCAATGGTACTGGAGGCAGGCAGGAATCTCTTTCCGCAGCTGTTCGATCGATTGTTGGACGAGGGGCGCGGCGGTGGTGGTGGTCTGCTGCTGCTGCTTCATCTGTTCAAGAATGAGGGTGCGGTCGATAAGGCGGCGGAGTGCGGCCTCGGGCGTGTTCTGGCCGGGCAGCACGCGCAGAGGCTCCAGAGCCGAGAGGTGCATTTCCAGCTCCACGTCGCTTTCGAGCAGGACATTGCTGCCGATGATGGCGACCACGTGATCCAGCTCGATGGGCTGCTGTGCCGCGGGCGAAGAGGGTGGCGGAGGCGGCGCCTGGGGCGAAGGCTGTTGCGCGCAGACCGTCAGCGCCACTGTCTCCAGGACAGCCAGCAACGCAGCGGTGCGAAGGGTGCGCATCATCAGAAGGCCTGCCCGATGCTGAAGAAGAAGTTGAAGTGGCCGGCACGGCCGACGCAGGGCGGGGCCTGGGAGGAATCCTCGCAGGAGTTGGAGCTGGATGTGGAGGTAGAGCCGTATCCAATGACCACCGGGTAGACGGGGGGATTGAGGTTATAGCTGAAGTCGACGCGAATGGGGCCGATGGGGGTGTGATAGCGAAGCCCCAGGCCGGCGGCATGCGAGAGGTCGTTAAAGTCGCAGGTGCCGGTGCGATTGGTGCTGGAGGAGCGGGTGACCTGCTGCTGGGCCGCAACGGTCAGATACGCGGGATCGGTACAGGTATAACTATGCGGCTGCTTGATACGGATGGCGCTGGGCCAGATATCGGAGGAGTTGTTGAACACGTTGCCCATGTCTTCAAACAGGACGAACCCCAGCGATTTGCCGAGGTAAGGAAGCTGGGGATAAGGCAGCCGCAGCTCGGTCTGGTTCACGAACACGCCGCCTCCGCCGATGGGGAAGCCGGTGAGGGAGTCCCGAGGCCCCGCGGAGTTGAGGGGGAAGCCGCGCAGGGATTCCGGTCCGCCGGCGTAGAGGCGTTCCGGCAGCGGGATGGATTCGTACTGCGCCTCGCCGAAGACCCGCTCCATCCCGAAGCGGGTGTTGCGGGCGAGGACGAAGTTTTTCAGTTTGCCGAGCGTGTAGTAAGTGGAGTTGGACCAGTCAAAATGCGCGTAGTTGGCCTGGGAGTTGAGAAAGGAATTGTCGGTGGCAAAGATCTGGATGCTGTTGTACATGCCGGCCCGCGCATCGAGGGGTTCCGGGCGGCGGCTGTCGTGGATCCAGGTCAGTTCCGGGCCTCCCACGCGGACCGGTTCGGAGTAAAGCGGGATCAGATCGGGCGAGACCTGGATGGTGTTGGGATCGACCTGCACGCGGCGATAGGAGAGCTGATAGATGAGGGTGTCGACGAGGTTGGGATGTTGCGTCAGGCGGACGTCGCCTTCCGAAGTGGAGGAGGCGAAGGTGACGATGTTCTGGGCGTTGATATAGCCGCCGCCCACGGAGAAATCGATGCTGGGGTGGTTCAGGAAGCGCGGCGCGGTGTAGTTCAGACTGATTTGCTTCTCCAGCGAACCGTAGTCGGAACGGAAGCTGATGGTTTGATTACGGCCCCACAGATTGATGCGGGAGACGTCGAGCTCGCCCAGCGCGCTGACACCGAACCGGCCGTTGGGGCTGCACGAATAGCTGCCGGGATTGATGCCCAGCTGGATCAGGCTGACCGGGTTGGGACAATTGGTGGCCGGGGTCCCGGTCTGCGCCTGGAAGCCCACGCCGTAGGTCACGTCCCAGCGGCGCGCTTCGTCGAACTGCACCAGCACGTTCTTGCGCAGCTCGTCGCCTCCGGGATTCTCGACGGCGGTTGTGACCTGATTAAACAGGGTCAGGTTATAGAGCTGGCGCTGGGTCTCCAGCAGCTTCGACTGGTCGAGCGGCTGGCCATCGCTGACCAGGATCTGCGGCCTGAC
This sequence comes from Acidobacteriaceae bacterium, assembly GCA_036489655.1. GTDB lineage: Bacteria > Acidobacteriota > Terriglobia > Terriglobales > Acidobacteriaceae > Palsa-343. The sequence continues at coordinate 2,204 of DASXFH010000191.1, forward strand.
GGTGGAGGAGCGCGTGTAATGCAGGCCGCTGATGAGAACGCGGCGGATAAAGATCTGGTCGCCGGGCGTGACGTCGATGGCAATGTTAATCACGTTTGGATCGTTCGCCGCCGAATGCTGGTGCAGAGCGACCTGCGCGTGATCGTACCCGCGGTCGAGGAAGTAGCCGAGGATGGCGTCGCGGTCCGAGGCGAGATTATTCCCGGAATAGGGCTGGCCGGACTGCACGCTGAGCCGGGGCTGGAGCTCGGCGAGCTGGGCAGGCGTAACGCCCTCAATTTTGTACTCGCCCACATGCTGTTGCGGACCCTCCACGATGGCATAGTCGACGGCGAGATCCCGATCACCCGTTTTCGGGTTGGTGGAGACTGTCCGGATCTGGGGAGTGATTTTGACATCCGTGAAGCCGTTGCTCTGATACAGCGCCGTGAGAGCGTTGACGTCGGCTTCCTGGAGAGCCTGGCTGTACGTCCCGTGGCGGATGAAGAAGGAAGCGGGCTGAACGCTCAGGCGCTGCTGCAGGAGCCATGCTCCGAAATAGCCGTTGCCGGAGACGGATACAGAGGTTACGCGGTCGCGCGGGCCGCGGCTGACGGTATAGGTAATGTGGGTGATGCCGCCGCTGGCGCTGGAGGTGTGGGTGACTTTGGCGTTGAAGTAGCCCTGGCGCTGGAAGTAGTCCCGAATGCGCTTGCTGCCTTCGTTCAGGAGGTCTTCGTCCAGTGTGCCCTCGGAGTAGACGGGAACAAGGTTGCGGATCTTCCCCTGGCTGAGGCCGGCGCCTTCGACCACGATCCTGACGACAGGACCGCGATCCGTCTGGAAACCGTAGTTGAGGCGGTTCGCGGGCTTCTTGTACTGGGTCGAGGCCAGGCTCACGTTGGCTTCCAGGCGATGCTCGCCCTGATAGTGCTTGCGCAGGCGGGTCAGGGCGCGGCTCGCAGTATCGGAGTTGACCTTTGAATTCCTTTTGAGCTTCGCCTTCTTCCGGAACATGGGGACGCTCATGCCGCTGTCGCCCTGCACGGAGACATCGCCGACCCGTGCCTGCCTGCCCTTGTTCACCTGGAACTGAATATTGACCTCGGCGTCGCTCTTGTCGAGGCTGGGGTGGGGTACTACCGTTCCCGCGTAATAGCCGTTTTGCTGCAGCGTGCGCTGAAGAAGGTCGGTGGAACGGCTCAGCTTCTGGCTGGTGAACGGGGTGCCTGGGTTGAGGCGCGTGGAATAGTTGAGCTGGTTGGAGAGCTGCGTGTTGCTCACGCCCTTAATCGAGATGCGCCCGATGAAGAGGGTGGGCGTGCCTTCGAAGATGAGCGTCACGGTGTTGCCATGGCGCTCGCCCTCGACGGCTACGGTGTGGTAAAGGCCGGTGGCATACAAACGGCGGAGGCTGTCGCGGACTTTAGCGGGATCCAGTGGCGCGTGTGCCTGCTGGGCCAGTTGTTCCGGCAGCGGTTCCAGCGTGTCACGAGTGACGCCGGTGAAGCGAATCTCCGATACCTGCAGCCCGGCCCAGCCCTGCAGATGTTGTGAGGTGGGGACCGGCTGCACCCGGGTCTGTGTTTGGCTCTGCACATTCTCATAGGACGGCAGAACGCTGCCGGGAGGAACCGGCGGAACCTTCTGCCTCTGCTCCGTCGGGCTGGCGGGATTGGGGGTGGGGTTGATGGGCTGCTGGGCGAAACCGAAGGGCGCGCCGGTCAGGGCAGAAAGCGCCAAAAGCAGAGCCCAAAACAGACGCGACGGGGCCGCAAAGCACCACGGGAGAGTCTTGTGCGCTGAGCACGTATTTTTCCGCACAAAAGGAACTGCTGTCGAACCCAAGCCGCCCTCGTTCCGCATGGGAAAGGTCCTGACCGTAAAGCGGAGAAATCCTGGCCCCGGAATTCCCGCCCGGCCGTTATTGTTTCAGACGCGCCGACTCAACGGTTGTTGCTCCGGGAGCTGCTTCCGATCGCCTCTTAAAACCATGAGATGCGAAGCGTGCCGGAGCGTGGCTTCAGAGAAAAAGGGAAGCGCTGTTCTGAAATTTCTATACTACTGAGAGATGACGAGTCCGTCCCAGACAGTATCCGAAAGGTACTCCCGGCAGGTGCTCTTCGGCGCGATCGGCGCAGAGGGGCAACAGCGGCTGCGCAGGGCGCATGTGGCGGTGGTGGGGGTGGGCGCCACCGGCGCCGCGGCGGCCAGCCTGCTGGCGCGGGCCGGCGTGGGAACGCTCACCCTGATCGACCGCGACTTCGTGGAGGAGAGCAACCTGCAGCGGCAGGTCCTGTTCGATGAGGCGGACGCACGCGAATCGCGGGCCAAGGCGGAGGCGGCGCGGCGCAAAATCAAGGCGTTCAACCGCGAAGTCGAGGCCCGGGCCCGGGTGGTGGATCTGACGCCCGGCAATATCCATGAGCTGTTGTCAGAGGCAGAGATCGTTCTGGATGCGACGGACAATTTTGAGACGCGCTATCTGCTCAACGACTATGCCGTGGAGCAGGGTAAGCCCTGGATTTATGCTGCGGCGGTCGGCGCCTATGCCGTAACCATGAATATCGTGCCCGGAGAGACGGCTTGCCTGGCCTGTATCTTTCCGGATGCCCCGGGCGGAGCGGTGGAAACCTGCGACACGGCGGGGATTCTGAACACAGCGGTGAATCTGGCGGCCTCGATTGAGGTGACCGAGGCGCTGAAGTGGATCGTCGACGCGCGAGACAGGATGCGCCGAACGCTGCTCTCCTGCGACGTGTGGAACAACGAGTGGAGCGAGGTGGCGGCGGACCGGCCGCGGGCGGACTGCACCGTGTGTGGGCTGCGGGATTTTGCCCGTCTGCGGGGCGAAGGCCGACCCACGATCACGCTGTGCGGACGAAACTCGGTGCAGATCCACGAGCGATCGCGGCCGCTCGACCTCGCGGAGATGGAAGCGCGCCTGCGGCCGCATGGCACGGTGCGCCGCAACGAGCTGCTGCTGCGCTTCGAACGGGGCGAGCACACCATTACGCTGTTTGCCGACGGGCGAGCGATCCTCCAGGGAACAACGGATGTGGCTGTGGCGCGAAGTCTCTATGCGCGGTTTGTGGGGTCGTGAGGGGCGGGAACCGCGGTGCGATATATTATTGACACCGCCGACGTGAACTTCGAGAAGGTGGGCCCGGAAACAAGTTTCCGGCTTGCAGACTCGTCAAGCCGGCGCAGGGCGATCGGCCGTTGAGGCAAGAGCCATATAAGCGGGAATTCTGAACCCTCTGGCGTCAGGCGTGGCCCGCATATGCGATTGACTCAAATGACAGCCATGCTCAATAACCCCCAAAATAGCTGCCTGGAATTCTGAGACTTTCTATGAGCCTGTATTTCAAACTGCGTGAGAAGGTGAGGTTCAACCCCATCGTCCAGCGCGTGTATTACAGTGCCGGAAACATTCGCAATTCCGGACGAAGCCCGCTGGTAGCCCGCATCGAGAACAGAGCGCGGAAGGTTCCGGGGCCGGCGAAAGGCGCAGCGATTTGTACCCGCATCAAGGACGAAGCGCCATATCTGGTGGAATGGCTTGAATATTATCGGGCGGCCGGCGCAAGCCACGCTTTTGTGTACGAGAGCTTCAGTTCTGATGACTTTCGCGAGGTTCTGCGGCCGTACGTTGAAGAGGGATTTGTGACCCTTATGGCTGAATGGCCGACGATTCCGGTGTCACCCTATGCGGAAGAGGACTGCGTGCTGCGCTGCGTCAATCGCTATGCGTGGGTGGGATTCTTCGACGTGGATGAGTTTCTGGTGTGCAGAGACGGGGCCAGTCTTGACGAGCTTCTTGCACGATACCAGGACCATCCTGCGGTCGCCTTTCACTACTATATGTATGGCACCAGCGGGCACAAGACACGGCCACCGGGCCCGGTGATCCGCTCCTTTGTGCGGCGCGAAATGAAGGCCAATCGCCACATAAAAGTATTTGTCCAGCCGAATGCAGTCACTCGTTATCGCAATGCTCACTCCTGGTTTTACAAGGGCCTGCGGCATGCGGTTACCGAGGCCGGCGATCCGGTTTATGGCAGCGTGTCATTGAAATGCAGTGTGAAGAATGCTTTCCTTGCGCATTTCTACACCAGAAGCGAGGACGAATATCTGGCAAAGGCAAGAAAGTCCGAAGCCGTAGATAAGGTAGCCATGAAATTCAGGAGGCGCAGCGAAGAGATGCTGCGAGAGAATCTGGCGCGCTGGAATCAGGTCGAAGATCTGGCTGTACAGGATTATTACCGGAAGAGATGTGAAGCCATGGGTTTGGAGCCAGTGCTTCTGCATCCTTAGAATGCCGGGCCGAGTGCGCCGGCGGCCGGCCCGCCGGCAACCCAACTTAGCAGAGGAGCGATAGCTGCGTGAATAAGATACTTGTCACGGGTGCGGCCGGGTTCGTAGGTCGACATATCGTGAGACGTCTTCTCGAAGCCGGGCATGAAGTGCATGCCGTCGATTCTATTGCCCGGTTCACGGGCGGCATTCGTCCCGGCGTTCGATGGCCGCTGTTCGATCCGAGAAATTATGCCGGTTTTCACTTCTATGAAGAAGACTGCAGGGCATGGTTTGAGCGCATCACGGATACAGACTTCGATTATGCATATCACCTGGCGGCGATGGTCGGCGGACGGCTCATGATCGAATCCAACCCCCTGGCAGTGGCTGACGACCTTTCTATCGATGCCGCGTACTGGCAATGGGCCGCGGCTGCCCGCCCGAAGAAGACTGCCTGCTTCAGTTCCAGTGCTGCGTACTCGATAAACCTGCAGCGGCAGGATCACTATGTGCTGTTGAAAGAAGATATGATTTCTTTCGATTCCGAGGTCGGCATGCCGGATATGAGCTATGGCTGGGCTAAGCTGACCTGCGAGTATCTGGCTCGTCTGGCCTATGAGAAGCACGGACTGAAGTCAATCTGTTATCGGCCGTTCTCAGGGTATGGGGAAGACCAGGACGACGCGTATCCGTTTCCCAGTATTTGCAAACGCGCTCTGCAGCAGCGCGGTTCGGACACTCTGACGGTATGGGGCACCGGTACACAAATGCGGGACTTCATCCATATTGAGGACTGTATAACCGGAATTCTTGCCACCGTGGATAAGATCGATAACGCAGAAGCGCTGAATTTATCCACGGGAGTCTTTACCAGCTTTATCGACTTTGCGCGCATGGCAGCGGATCTTTTGGGCTATCATCCGCGGGTTGCGGGTATGTCGGACAAGCCCGCCGGAGTCTATGCTCGTGGTGGAGATACCACGAAACAGCGCTCCCTGGGGTTCGAGCATTCTATTAGCTTCCGGGACGGCATCGCCAGGGCATTGAAGTACTACTCGGAGTCGTTACCGGGTCAGATAAGAGAAAAACATTAGCCTCGCAACGCGGCTCTTCCGAGCCCGCTGAAGTAAGTCCTGTTTGTCCGATCTCTCCGGCGAAGGGAAAACGCCCCGGGTGTGCGTCCCGCGAGGTGTTGCGTGTTTGCAGCAGAAGGTTCTGCGTGAGCAAGAACGCCCCGGCTCTTCACCGGGGCGTTGCTGTTTTTGGGTTTCCGCCTCGACGGCGAATCGTCTAGAACTGGTTCCAGAGGAACTGGTTGTAGACCTCGTGGTGGAACTGCACCTCGCCGGGCTTCACGAAGGTTCCCAGCAGGCGCGGGCAGCGATCCGCCGAGGCCTGCTTCAGGTCGGCGTAGCGGGCCTTAACATCCTCGCCGAGCATCTTCGTCGTCCACGCCGCGTTGCGGAAGTTCTCCATCGCCGTATAGATGTTGTCCGGCAGGTAGCGTTCCGCCTGGCGCAGGTTGGCGATCTTCGAGGTCTCGCCCTCCATGCCGGAGCGGAAGACCGACAGCATCACCAGGTAGGGGTTGGAGTCCGGCGCGACCGAGCGCACTTCAACGCGCATGGAGCGCTCGTTGCCGATAGGGACGCGGACCATGGAGCCGCGGTCCACGGCCGAGGCCTTGATCTGATTCGGCGCCTCGAAGTGCGGATCCAGCCGGCGATAGGCATTCACGCTGGAGTTCAGCATCAGGCAGATGTCGTTGCCGTGCGTGAGAATACGGTCCACAAACTCCCATCCGATTTTGGAGAGCTTCTCTTCGCCCTTCGGGTCCCAGAAGAGGTTCTTGCCGTCTTTGCTGATGGAGACGTTGGTGTGCATGCCGCTGCCGTTCACGCCCACGACCGGCTTGGGCAGGAAGGATGCCGTCATGCCCATGCGTGTCGCGACCTGCCGGCAGATCAGCTTGTAGATCTGGATCTGGTCGGCGGCGGCCACCACTTCGCCGTATCCATAATTCACCTCAAACTGCGACGGCGCGACCTCGGGGTGGTCCTTCTCATTTTCAAAGCCCATGGCGCGCTGCACTTCCGCAACGCTGTCGATGAAGGTGCGCAGCGGGTCGCCAGGCAGGGAGTGGTAGTACCCGCCGGTGTTGACATAGTCGAAGTGGCCGATGGTGGGGAAGGTGCGCTCGGCATCCACTCCGGCAAAGAGAAACCCTTCGATCTCGTTGGCGGCGTTCAGCGTGTAGCCGTGCTTGTCATGCTGCTCTTTGGCGAAGGTCTTCAGCAGCCCGCGGGTGTCGCCGGTGTAAGACGTGCCTCCCTTGTCGATCACGTCGCCGAAGACCAGCACCTTGCCGGCGCCGAAAATGTCGGCGGGCGCGAAGTAGAAGGAGCTCCAGTCAATGCCGAGGCGAAGGTCGCTCTCGCGCTGCGCGGTGAAGCCGCGAATGGAGGAGCCGTCGAAGGTGAGATTGTCGTAGCTCTTGATCAGGAATTTCTTGTCGTAATCGAGCATGTGGAGGCGGCCTTCCAGATCGCAGAAGAGCACCGTCACCGCCTTAATACCCTTCTGGTCGGTCAGGTACTTCAGCCGCTCATCCTGGAGCTTGTCCGGAGCGACCCGCTTCCTGCGCTGATCTTTTGCCTTGAGATTGAGTTCCTCCAGCTCCTCATACGAGAGCGCCAGGAAATTCCGATAGTCAGTCGACATGCTTCTCCTCGATCGTGATGGTTTGGAAATTCGCTGCCGCGTCCAACTCGCACCGGGAGGGCGACCCGGCACTCCACAGCTTCGACGACAGGGTGGAAGGATGCAGTGCGGAGAAGGGTTTGGCGGTTCTTCTCTCAGGGTATCGCGCAGAGCCGCAGACCGCTCTCCTATAAACAACTGTGATTGTGGAAATCCAGGGACTTTATCGGCCGTTTCTGACGCGCATCCTCGCCGAACCTGCCGGAAACCACTAAGCTGAACGTGCGATGAACGCGCAGCAGGCAGAGGCTCTGGTTCTCAGGAAGTGGCCCATCCACGAGGCCGACGAGATCGTGTCGCTGTTCACGCGCAGCCAGGGACGCATTCGCGGCGTGGCCAAAGCCGCGGCCAAATCACGCCGGCGCTTCGGTGGCGCGCTGGAGCCCATGACCTGGGTTTCTGCCAGCTATGTCGAGAGGCCGAAGCAGGACCTCGTGCGTCTGGATGCCTGCGAAGTCATTCAGTCCCCCCTCTCCGACCCGGTGGACTACGCCCGCGCCGCGGCCCTGGCCCTTTACGCCGAGGTGCTGGAGGAGGCTATGCCGGACCACGATCCCCAGGAGGCCGTGTTTCGGCTGGTGCTGGCCGTGCTGCAGCAGACCCGCGGCCCCCGCATCTGGATGCCGGTGACCTATTTTGCTTTGTGGATGACCAGGCTCCTGGGCTGGATGCCCTCCCTGACGCACTGCGTGGTGGACGGCGAAAGCTTCGGCGCGGGAGCTGCCTGGTTCGACCTGCAGTCGGACGGCCTGGTCTGCGGCCGGCATAAGAACGCGGGGAGCCGGATTTTGTCCCCGGAATCGCTGACGCTGGCGCGGCGCATCTTCCAGTCTCCCATTGCCGCCTTCGCCGCGGAGGATTGGCCGGCAAGCCGGGCCGCCGATCTGCGGCGCTTTGCCATTGGGGCCCTGGAGCGGCATCTGGAGCGAAAGCTGCACGCGGCGGCAGCCTTAACGAGGATGGGCGGCTGATTCCTGCAGCGGCAGCGCCCGCCACGCATCTACTGGGGAAAGCTCATAATTTTGCGAGGGGTGAGGATGGGATCGATGAAAATTGCGAACCGGGTGACGGATCTGATTGGCCATACGCCGCTGGTGCAGCTGAACGAGGTAACGGCGGGCGCACATGCGCGGGTGGTGGCGAAACTGGAGAGCGCGAACCCGATGAACAGCGTGAAGGACCGTATCGGCCTGGCCATGATTGAGGCGGCCGAACGGGAAGGGAAGATCCATCCCGGGAAGACGGTCCTGATCGAGCCCACCAGCGGCAACACCGGCATCGGCCTGGCCTTTGTGGCCGCGGTCAAGGGCTACAAGATCATCCTCACCATGCCCGAGACGATGAGCATGGAGCGGCGCATGCTGTTGCTGGCTTTCGGCGCAAAGCTCGTGCTGACCCCCGGGCCCAACGGCATGAACGGCTCGATCGCAAAGGCGAAGCAGATTCTGGCCGCCACCCCCAACGGATATATATTGCAGCAGTTCGAGAATCCGGCCAATCCGAAGGTTCACTACGACACCACCGGCCCGGAGATCTGGAACGATACGGAAGGCCAGGTGGATATCCTGGTCTCGGGCGTCGGAACCGGCGGCACGCTGACCGGCGTAGGCGAATACATCAAGCCGCGGAAGCCATCGTTCAAAATCGTCGCCGTGGAGCCAACGGACAGTGCGGTGTTAAGCGGGGGCAAGCCGGGGCCCCACAAGATCCAGGGAATTGGCGGCGGGTTTGTGCCGCAGGTCCTGAACACGAAGCTCATCGATGATGTGGTGCAGGTCTCCAACGACGATGCCATCGCCATGGCGCGCCGGCTGCCTCTGGAAGAAGGTCTGCTGGTGGGCATTTCGTCCGGCGCGGCGGTCCACGCCGCGGTCGAGGTGGCGAAGCGGGAAGAGAATGCCGGCAAGTTGATCGTCGTGGTGGTGCCCGACTTTGGCGAGCGCTATCTCTCTTCGGTGCTCTACGAGAACCTGCGCAACGAAGCCCAGGCCATGAAGGCGGAGGCCATCGAGGGTTGAAGGGAGCCGGTCGATCTTCTTACTGGAAGATCGCGGTCAGGCGTGCCAGCACATCGTCGAGGATCTCCTGGGGCAGGGCATCCACCTTCTTTCCTCCACGGGCTCGAAGATCCAGTGCGCGCATCTGATCGCAGCGAATGACGCCGGTGGTACGGATACCCGAGATGGGAACCGTAAACCCAGGACGGCGGGCGAACGCACCTCCCGAGGCAATGGGCAGAACAATCGGGATGCCGGTCGCACGATTAAACTCACTGCCGAGACGATCAGGACCGGGCGGCGACCCTGCTGTTCGTCACCCGCAGTTGGGTCCGGCGAAACCATGTAAATGTCGCCTCGGTTCACAGCAATTCGCCACCCACAGGAGGGGCATCCAGCCATGCGCGATCCTTGCGCGACCCCCTCTTCGGGAATTTTGACTCGGCAAGCAGGTCGGAAAGTCTGTACTGCGGACGCGTCTCAGGCCTGACAATCAGTCTGCCCTTTTCGACGCTCACACCGACGGGCGCGCCGGCGTGGAGCTGCAAAAGATCAAGCATCACCGGAGGGACGGTCTGCATGACGGAACCGCCCACCTTACGCAGACTCGCTTTATGCATAGGATGCCTCTATTTAATTGAGATATAACTTTGAAAGTTGGACGGCTCGCCTGCGTTGGGAGCAATCCACGGTAATTCTGCTATGCCTCTGTTCGCCAGGATGCGGGAAGACATTGCCTCGGTGCTGGAGCGCGATCCGGCCGCCGGCTCGCGTCTCATGGTGGTGCTGTGCTATCCGGGGCTGCACGCCGTGTGGGCGCAGCGCATCACCTCCTGGTTCTGGCGGGCGCGCATGCCGCTGCTGGGGCGCTTCCTCTCCCAGTGGGCGCGGCTGCTCACCGGGATTGAGATCCACCCGGGCGCGCAGATCGGCCGCCGCGTCTTCATCGATCACGGCGCCGGGGTGGTCATCGGTGAGACGGCTATCGTCGGCAACGATGTGACCCTCTATCAGGGCGTTACCCTCGGCGGCACCGGACACGAGCATGGCAAGCGGCATCCGACGCTGCGCGACGGCGTCTTTGTCGGCAGTAATGCTCAGGTCCTGGGCAATATCTGTATTGGCGAGAACTCACGCATCGGCGCCGGATCGGTGGTGCTGCGCGATGTGCCGCCCAACTCCACCGTGGTCGGCGTTCCCGCCCACATCGTTTATCAGAACGGCGAGCGGGTGCTGATCACCGATCCCAGCCAGGTGAAGGATCCGCTGTCGGGAGTGATCATTGCCCTGGCCGAAGAGGTCAAGCGTCTGCGTCTGCGAGTCGATGTCCTCGACGGGCAGCTGGAGATGACCGCGCGCGAGCTGGACTCGGTGCGGTCCCTGGAAAGCGAGGACGACGAGCGCGAGCAGTACCGCAGCGAACAGACGGGTTTCGTCAGCATGGGAGAAGGGATTTAGAAGCAGCCTGTAGCCTGTAGCCTGTAGCCGGTAGCGAATCCGCGAGTTCTGCTATTGCGCCGTCGGCGGGCGCTTTTTCAAAATCTCCTCCACCATGCGTCGGATCGCATCGTAATCCGGCTGCCCGGAGAACATGCGGTAATCCACCTCCTGGTTGTTGTCCCCACGGCCGTTGAGCTGGAACTGACGCTCGCCCTTTGCCGCCTCGGCAGGGTGAGCCTCGGCCCAGGAGCGCTCGTCGAAATCGTTGCTCTGCACGTCGATCTCCCAGAATCGGCGCCCGTCAGGCTGATGGACGAGGAAGCGATAGTACGTGTGGAATTTTCCCATCGGCTCGAACTCCTCGATGACGTCCACGCGGTCGGCGCCCGCGGGGAACATTTCAAGGAGAAAGCCGGTTGCCTGGCGGGCATCGGCCGGGCCGTTTTGGTGCAGCTGCTGCAGGATGGCTCGCTCCTGATCGCGCTGCGGCTTCATGCCGGCTGCGGAGTAGGCGGCGACCAGGGTGGTGTGGATTTTCCAGTCGTTGGGGTCCAGCTGCCGCGCCTTTTCGGCATAGCGGACCGCCAGCGCACCCTGATAGAGCTCGACGGCGGCGGTGGAGGCCAGCAGGTTGGCGGCGGCATGGTTCGGGTCCGACTGCAGAGCCTGCTGAAAATCCGTGAGCGCCTGCCGCGGCTGATTCGCCTGCAGCGCCGCCATTCCCTGCGCAACCAGGGAGGCTGCGCCGGGGGACGGAGCCGTGGCGGAAACGGAGGGCGTCTGGGCCGCGATGCGCGGCACGGCGCCGAGCAGAACCGCCGCCAGGGGACCGGTGAGAAACAGCGAGGCACGCAGAGGTTTGGACATCCGAATTCTCAGGAATCACTCTATCGCGTTGCGGGCGGCAAGAACGGACCCACCTTCGGGGCAAAGCACGCAGCCGCCATTTTCGATATGCTGGTCCAACGAATCCGAAAGGAGCACGAGAACGATGGAACTGGTGGCGATTGTCAGCTTCACGGTGGTCTTCTTCATCGCAATTCTGTGGGCGTCGCGACGGCCTGTGGATGACCATCACTGAGACTCAAACGGCGATGCGGTCCGCTGGATTGTCGATATGGTTTTTCATAACCTGCGCCAGAAATCCAGAGAGCCAGCAGCTCTGCTGCCGGGAAAAACGCCGGGAGAGGCAGTGAGGTCCGTCCAATCCTCCTTACTTTCAGCGATATGCCATTCGGATCAAAATTTTGTAGTTTGTCATAACCGGTGGCCCCGAATTTGCACAGAATAAATTAGTTCACAGCATTTTCACCCCGGATTCGCCGCCCGGGGCCACGGCACACCCGTCAGGGTCCCTCGTTGGTGTTCAGCCGCTCTTCCGCGCCATGCAGAGGACATTCCAAACCCGCATTGTGGCCCTCCTGCTCGCCTTCTTCACTGTGGCGGCGGTCGTTTTTGCAGGGTTCAACCTTCTCCAGGAGGACCGGTACCAGGTCCCTACCGATGGCGTCTGGTGGGTGGAGGGTCACGACGGCCTCGTCGCGCAGCGAGTGCCCAACGATACTCCGGGAGAGCGCGCCGGCGTCAAGTCCGGCGATCTGCTGCTGTCCGCAAATAGTGTGCCGACGACGCGCTGGTCGGCGCTGGTGCAGCAAATGTGGCACACCCGGGCCTACAACACCATCCACTACACGCTGGTGCGGCGTGGTATCCGTCTGCCCAACGTTCCTGTCATCCTCGACATCCAGGACCGCAGCATCAACCAGGGCTTCCGCTTCATCGCCCTGGTGTATCTGGGGATTGGGCTCTACGTGCTGTTGCGACGCTGGACCGCGCCGCATTCCACCCACTTCTACACCTTCTGTCTGGTTTCCTTCGTTCTGTATTCGTTCTGGTACACAGGCAAGCTGAACACCTTCGACTGGATGGTGTACTGGGGCGGCATTGTCGCCGGTGTACTGCAGCCGGCGCTCTTCCTGCATTTTGCGCTGGCCTTCTCGCGCCGCAGGAAGAAGGGCAACTGGCTGGTGGGGCTCACCTACGTGCCCGGAGCCCTGCTGATTGGGCTGCAGCTGATGGCCATCGAACTGTGGTCGGCCACCGAGCTGGTACGCCACCGCCTGGATCAGGTCGCCGCCGGATACCAGGCTCTTTTCTATGTTCTGGCGGGGCTGGTGTTCTATCTGCACTACCACCAGGCGAAGGCTCCGCTGGAGCGGCAGCAGCTGAAATGGCTCACGCGCGGCACGCTGCTGGCGGTGGCGCCGTTTACGCTGCTCTACGCAATTCCTTATATGGCGGACGTCTCCATGCCGGGCATGGTGACCCGGCTGGCCGGCATCTGCATGGTCATTCTGCCCCTGACCTTCAGCTGGGCCATCGTCCGCTACAGGATGATGGACGTCGACCTCATCTTCAAGCGCGGCGTCACCTACACTCTGGCCACCGCGGCGCTGGTGGCGGTGTATTTCGCCCTGGTTGCCGTCTCCGCCGAAGTGGTGCACTCGCGGCTGCCCGGCGCCGGCGTGTGGGGCCTGTTTGCGGCCATTATCGTGACCGCCCTGCTCTTCGATCCGCTCAAGCGAGCCATCCAGGCCCGCGTGGATCGCGTCTTCGACCGGCAGAACTACGACTATCGTTCCACCCTGATTGATTTTGGCCGCGGGTTGAGCTCCTTTACAAATCTGGACGCGCTGCTGCTTGCCATTGTCGACCGCCTGCCGCGCACGCTGCTGGTGAATCGCGTGGCGGTGTTTCTGCACGAGGACGGAGGCGCCGCACACTGGCGCCTGGCGGCGCAGCACGGCTTGCCGGAAGTCGTGGTGGGCGGCGCGCTTCAACTGGATTTCCTTCAGTTCGACCAGCCGAACGCGGGCAGCCACCTGTTCCTTGAGAACCCGCAGCTGGCCCTGCACCTGACTCCGGATCAGCAGCGGACGGCGGCGGTGCTGGATATGAATTACTTCCTGCCCTGCCGCGTAGGTGTGCCGCATCCGGGAAAGCCAATGCCGCGGGATTGGCAGATGCAGGACCGCACCATTGCCGTCATCGGCCTGGGACGGCGCGCCGGCGGCGACTTCCTCTCCAGCGAAGACATGGAGCTGCTGGAGTCTCTGGCAGGCTACATCGGCATCGCGCTGCAAAATGCCCGCCTGTACGCCAGCCTCGAGCAGAAGATCACCGAGTACGAGCGCCTGAAGGAGTTCAACGAGAACATCGTCGAATCCATCAATGTGGGCATTATGGCGGTCGATCCGGAGGAGCGGATCGAGAGCTGGAACTCGCAGATGGAAGTCATGTTCGCCCTGGCTCGAAAAGAGGCGCTGCACCAGCCGCTGGACGCCATCTTCCCGCCCGAGCTGGTGGAGGAGTTTCGCGGCGTCAAGGATCAGCCCGGCGTCCACAACTTCTACAAGTTCCGTCTGGAAACCCGCGCCGAGGAAACGCGCATCGCCAACATCGCCATCGCCCCCCTGGTCTCGCGCGATTTCCGCACCGTGGGCCGCATCGTCCTGATCGACGACATTACCGACCAGACGCAGATGGAAGGGCAGCTGGCCCAGGCGGAAAAGCTGTCTTCCATCGGCCTGCTGGCCGCCGGCGTGGCCCATGAAGTCAACACGCCGCTCGCCGTCATCTCCTCGTACGCGCAGATGCTGGCCCGCCAGGTGAAGGGCGATGGCAAACTCGCACCGCTGCTGGACAAGATTACCCAGCAAACCTTCCGCGCTTCCGAGATTGTGAACGGCCTGCTCAACTTCTCGCGCACCAGCGGCACCGAATATCGCGAGACCGACCTGAATGCCATCATCCGCGATACTCTGGCCCTTCTCGATCACCAGTTCAAAACGTCGCAGATTCACGTCGAGACCAGTCTGATGCCGGATTTGCCGCCGATCCTCGGCAACGCCAACAAGCTGCAGCAGGTCTTTCTGAACCTGTTCCTGAACGCCAAAGACGCCATGGCCTCCGGCGGCGAGGGCGCCAGCGAGGACAGAACGCTGCGCATCGGCACCGACATGAACGGACACGTCAGCGTGTCCATTGCCGACAGCGGATCGGGCATTGCCCCCGAGCATCTGCGGCGCATTTACGACCCCTTCTTTACCACCAAAACGGCGCGCCGAGACGGGCAGCCGCGCGGCACAGGACTGGGCCTGGCCGTAACCTATGGAATTATTCAGGAGCACTCGGGCAAGATTCACGTGGAAAGCCATATCGGCCAGGGGACCACGTTCTATCTCGAGTTTCCGATGCTGAGGAAACCCGCGCATGTCTGAAGGGATGTTGACGGCGTCGCCGAATGCGGCGGTGGCCGGTTCGGATGCCCAGCCACGCATTCTGATCATCGACGACGAGGCCGCCATTCGCGAGTCGCTCGAGACCCTGCTGTCGCTGGAAAGCTACACCGTGGAGTCGGTGGAGAACGGCGAGCTGGGGCTGGAGCGCATCGCCGAGCAGCCCTTCGATCTGGTGCTGCTCGATCTGGCTCTGCCGGGACGCAACGGCCTCGAAATCCTCGCCACCATCCGCGATCGTGAGACGAGTCTGCCGGTCATCATGATCACCGCCTTCGGCACCGTGGACAACGTAGTCGAGGCCATCCGCGGCGGCGCCCAGAACTTCGTCCAGAAACCCTGGGACAATGAGAAGCTGCTGGCGGATATCCGCGCCGCCATCGCCCGCTTCCGCGTCGAAGAAGAAAACGTGCAGCTGAAGCGAGCGCTGCGCCAGCGCTACAACTTCCCCAACATCGTGGGCAAGAGCGAGGCCATGCTGCGCATCTTCGACCTCGTGGCCCAGGTCGCGCCCACCCGCTCCACCGTGCTCATCCAGGGCGAAAGCGGCACCGGCAAGGAGCTGATCGCCAAAGCTCTGCACGCGAACTCCCCGCGCAAAGACAAGCCCTTCGTCCCGGTGAACACCGGCGCCATGCCCACTGACCTGCTCGAGTCCACGCTCTTCGGCCACGTCAAGGGCGCCTTTACCTCCGCCATCGCCGCCAAGAAGGGCCTGTTTGAAGTCGCCAACGGCGGCACCCTCTTCCTCGACGAAATCGCCACCATGGGCATGGATACCCAGGCCAAGATCCTGCGCGTGCTGCAGGACCGGCGCTTCATGCATCTGGGCGGCGTGCAGGAGATTCAGGTGGACGTGCGCATCATCGCTGCCACCAACGTCGATCTCCGCCAGGCCGTGCGCGAAGGCAAGTTCCGCGAAGACCTGTTCTACCGCCTCAATGTCATCGCCATTGAGCTGCCCCCGCTGCGCAGCCGCCGCGAGGATATTCCGGCTCTGGCAGCTCACTTCCTCAAGCGGTATTCCGAAGAGAACGGGCTGACCATGCGCTCGCTCACCCCCGAGGCCATGCGCGTTCTGGTGGATTACGAGTGGCCCGGCAACGTGCGCGAGCTGGAGAACGTCATCGAGCGCGGCGTGGTGCTCTCTTCAGGCGGCACCATCGGCGTCGATCTGCTCCCCGGCCACCTCACCGGCGCCAGCTACTCCACCAGCCTGCTCGAGCACAGCCCGGATGCATCCCTGTTCGACATCATGGAAGACATCGAGCGCCGCATCATCGTGGACAAGCTGGAGCGCTGCAACGGCAATCAAACCGAGGCCGCGGAGCAGTTCCGCATCCCGCTCTCCACGCTCAACCAGAAGATTAAGCGGCTGAACATCGAGATCCGCAAGCGGCCGCGCGAGTAGCCGCAGCCCTACTCGATCGAAAACACCGCGTACACCGTCGCCGACTCCTCCGCCTGCTGCGGGCGAATCGCCAGCGGCTTTACCGGCGGCGGTGGTGCAGCTTTCGCTGCAGCCATCCTGGCGAACGGCAGCACCGGCCGCTCGGGTGCCTGATTGCTGGCGTAGACCAAAGGACCGAGCGTCACGTTCAGCCCCGCCGCCATCTGCGCGGCAATCGCATGCGCATCCACCAGAGCCTTCGCGGCGGCCTTCGCCTCCAGCGCCTTCCGGTCCGTCACATCCCAGTCGATGGCGCCGCTGTCGTTGGCGCCCGCTTCGACGGCCGCATGCAGAACCCGGGCAGCATCGGCGGCCGCCGTGTGGACCGTCCAGCTTTGTGAAAGCGTGTACGCCTTCGCGGCTCGTTCCTCCGGCGACGGTGTCGGGTTATAAGGGAAGTCCGTCTTCCCCAGGTTCTGCGCCCGGCTCTCGATGGATGCATCCGGAACGCCAGCCTTCTTCAGCGCATCCATAATGGCGTTGGAAAGCTGCGATCCCCGGCGATAGGCTGCATCGGCATCGGGCGCCTGCGTCTGGAAGCCGACGCTGATGCCGGCCAGGTCGGCTTCCGCCGTCGCCCGGTCGCTCGCGGTCACGGCGATGGTTCGGTTGTTCTTATCCACCTGGATGTTTTGGGCGCTCGCGGCACACAGGCAAAGGCCTGCAGCGGCAGCGGCGATCCTCAGCGCGTGCTTCATAGGGCAATTCCTCATCGGGATTGTACCCGCCCTGGCGCGCCGAGTTGCGCGCACCCGCCTGTATGCTAGGCTCAGGTTGCGGAGCGGGTGTGCGCAGCCGCGCATCCAATCCGGCATAACCTATGGCTCTGGAAACGATCGATGCCGCCGCCAAGCGCGGCGTTCTGGCGGTGCAGGAATACGCCGTCCTGTCGGGCCGGGCGCTGGGGAACCTCTTCCGCCGGCCGTTCTATCGCGCGGACATTTTTCTGCAGGCCGACATTATCGGCGTGGGATCGCTGCCCATCGTCATCATGACCGGGTTCTTCCTGGGGGGCGTGCTGGCGCTGCAGTCCTCGGCGACGCTGACCCAGTTCGGCGCCACCGCCTTCACCGGGCAACTGGTCAGCTTCTCCATGATCAAGGAGATCGGGCCGGTGGTCACGGCGCTGATGGTCTCGGGGCGCAACGCCTCAGGCATGGCCAGCGAGCTGGGCTCCATGATCGTGACCGAGCAGATTGACGCCATGCGCGCCCTGGGCACCGATCCCCTGAAGAAGCTGGTGATGCCGCGGATCGTGGCCACCGTGGTCATGCTGTTCTTCCTTGTGATTCTGTCCGACACGGTGGGAATCTTCGGCGGCGGTCTGGAAGCCGTTCTGCTGGGACAGGACGGATCGCAGTACTTCCACACCGCGTATCAGTCGCTGGCCTATCCGGATATCCTCCAGGGACTGGTAAAACCAATCTTCTTCGGCCTCATCATCGCCACCATCGGCTGCTACTTCGGGATGAAGACCCGGGGCGGTACGCAGGGCGTGGGCCGCTCGACCACGCAGGCTGTGGTGTGGTCCTCCATTCTGATCATCGCGTGCGATTTCATGATCAGCCGAACGCTCATCGGCATTTTCGGACGGTGAATGGCGTGAGCGCCAATGGGGCAACGCCGTCGGCAGCGCCGGCACCCGGCGAACCGGTTGTCATCTTCGAAGATGTCTCGATTGCCTTCGACCGCAAGCCGGTGCTCGAAGGCATCTCCTTTCAGGTGCGGCACGGAGAAACCCGTATCCTTCTGGGGCCTGCCGGGGTCGGCAAGAGCGTTCTGCTTAAGCTGACCAACGGGCTGCTGCGTCCCGACTCGGGGCGGATTCTCGTCTTCGGTAAAGAGATCAGCGCCATGCGGGAGCAGGATCTCTTCGAGATCCGCGGCGCCATTGGAACGGTGTTCCAGGAAGGAGCCCTCTTCGACTCCCTCACCGTGCGCGACAACGTCGGCTACCGGCTGCTGGAAGAGCACGTCCCCGACGAAGAAGTGACCCGCCGCGTCACCGAGGCGCTCCGCTTCGTGGAACTGGAACACACGCTGATGCAGTTTCCTTCGCAGCTCTCCGGCGGCATGCGGCGGCGGGTCGCCATCGCGCGCGCGATTGTGACCCATCCGCAGCTGATTCTCTACGACTCGCCGACCGGCGGCCTGGACCCCATCACTTCAACCACGATTATCGAGCTCGTCATGAAGCAGCGCGATGTCTCGCACACCAGCTCCATTGTGGTGACGCACCGCCTGCAGGATGCCTTTATGCTGGCCACCCACCACTTCAGCCGCGAAGAGAACCACATGGTGCCGCTGGGCGAGCATCAGGCCGATCCCAATACCAGCTTCATCATGCTGCATCAGGGACGCCTGGTCTTCGACGGCTCCACAGCGGATCTCGTCCACTCGGATGACCCGTTTATTCGCAGCTATATCGGATAAAGAGCAGCGCATAGCGTGTAGAAACCCATTCCGGTGGCAAATGATGCCCGTCCGGGGATAGCGCTAATCGCTAACCGCTGCCCCTCACCCCGCCGCATCGTGATCGTAGAAACGGAAGAAGAGCCCCGGCTTCGACACCGGCTCCGCTTTGGCCACGATCGCCGCCTGCTGCTGCGGGTTCAGCGGCGTGAAACTCCGCGCCAGCTGCACGTTCTCTTCCAGCTGCGGAATCGAGTCGCACCCGATGATGATGGTGCTCACCGGCTGCGACAGCACGTAGTAGACCGCTTCCTTCATCGTCAGCGTGCCGGGCTGGGTGGCGATCACCATCCCTTCCCACATGTGCTTTTGCTCTTCCAGCGGCGGCGGCGTAAAGCTGGTGAGCAGCCGGCTCCGGCCGGGAATCTTCATGCCGATAATCCCCATCTGCTTCTCCACCGCCATCGGCAGCAGCTCCTGCTGAAAGCTGTAGTGGTGCGGGTCGGCTGCGTTGACGGCCATCAGGATGGTGTCGAAATCGTGCCGGCGCAGAGCCTCCATCAGCGCGTCGGGGCGATAGTGCCCGGTCACGCCCAGGTAGCGGACGACCTTCTGCTGCTGCATCTCCAGCAGCGCTTCCATGGCGCCGCCTTTCCCGAAGATGCCGTTGATGTCCTTCATGGTGCCGATGTCATGCAGCTGCCACAGGTCCACATGGTCGGTCTGGAGCAGCTTCAGCGACTCGTCGATCATGCGCATCGAGCCTTCGCGCGTGCGCTCCTTGGTCTTGGTGGCCAGGAATGCTTCGTTGCGGCGCGTCTTCATCACCTCGCCCACGTAGCGCTCGCTCCAGCGCATCGGACCGCCATAGATCGAGGAGGTGTCGAGGTAATTGACGCCCAGATCGAGAGCGCGATGGATGATCGGCACCGCGGCTTCGGCGTTGTTGGCCTTCTCCAGCGCGGCCTGGCCGCCCAGAGAGAAAATGCCGACTTTATAGCCGGTGCGGCCCAGGTTGCGCGTCGGCATAGCGTCCTGCGTCCGCGGATTGTTCGGCAGCGCGGGCAGAGCGGCGGCAGACGCGGCGCGCCCCAGCCCGAGTCCGGATCCGGTGAGAACCGCGGCAGCGGCGGCGGTGGTTCCTTTCAAAAACGTCCGGCGATCCTGGTTTTTCATGGCGAGCCTCCTCCAGGTTGGCAACAAACCGTTTTACCACGCCGCCCAGGCGCGAAACACACAGCCATTTTCGCCAGGAAAAAATCGAACAGAAAAGAAAAGGGATGGCCGAAGCCATCCCTCCCCATTTTCGTGGATCGATTACCGCCCGTGCGGTTTTTCGTGGTTCTTGTCGCCGCCGCCGCGGTTCTCCGGTCTGGCTTCGTTGCGGGGGCGCTCGTTGTTGGGCCGGCCCTCATTGCGAGGCTGCGCATTACGGGGTTGGGCGTTGCGAGGCTGGGCATTCGGCCGATTGTAGTTTTGTGCCGGCCGATTGTAATTCTGTCCCGGCCGATTGTAGGTCTGTGGCGGCCGCGCCACATTGCTGTTCGGCCGGTTGTAATTCTGCGCCGGCCGATTGTAGTTGTTCGGCTGCCGGTTGAAGTTGTTGTTGCGATTCGCGTTGTTCTCGCCCCGGTTATAGCCGTTGCGCTGCCCCGCGGCATACCCGCGGTTGTAGTTGGCGTGCGCTGCAGCCGCCGCGTGCATGTTGAACTGCCGCGCCTCCGGATGCCGGTCAAACCGCCCGTAGTACCCGTGGTTCACTACCGTGACGCTGCGCGAAACATAAGTGACGTGATCGTGGAAGACGACCGGATGCGGTCCCCAGCCCATGCCCCAGTGGCCCCATCCCCAGCCCCAGTGCGTGTACGCGCCGACCGCGATACCCACACCGAAGCCGATCCCCACGCCCACCACAAAGCCCCGCGGCGGCGGAGGCGCGTACCAGGCGTAGTAGGGGTGGAAGCCCCACATCACCCATGGATCGTAATACGGAACGTACACCACCGCAGGATTCGCCGGTGCAATGACGATGTCCCCAGGCTGATACTCGACGTCCAGCTGCGGAGTTGTGCGCAGGTGGCCCGACGCGTAGGCCTGCTGCCGCATATTCTGCACCGAGCTCATGACGTCCTGCGGCTGGTTGTAGTAAGCATTGCCCAGCTGCGTCGTCCAGTTGAGATTGCGGTCCATGTTCGACAGCACCGACGGGAAAGCCGTGAGCGCTTTCACGCTCGGATCCCACGGCTGGTTGTTCGCCTCGTCCGCAATCTGCTGCGGCGGCGCGCCGGCCTGCGACTGCACAAAGCGGTCCGCGTCCACGATCTGCGCGGGATACGTCGCTGCCGCCAGTACCTGCGCCACCAGCGAATCGGGATAGAGCGCGATCGGCGCCACCAGCTGATCCAGCTGCTCCGGACTCAGCGCGTTCCACTGCTGCGGCGGGGCGCCCTGATCGTCCGGCGGCGGCCCCTGGTCCTGCTGATCCGGCGGCGGAGGCGGGGCGTCCTGCGACCACGCGTACACGTTCCCCATCCCCAGCGGGATCATGAGCCACACGAGAGCCAGCGCAAGCGCGCGCCGCCCTCCGGCAAAACAGGCGCTGGCGACCGTACGCAGCCGCCGGCCCGACGTGGGTGAAAATCCAAAACTTGCTTTCATGGGTTGCTCCCTGGGCTCTCTCGGAGCCCATTCTCTCTTCGGACGGCCCCTGCTACCGAGCCTCTCAGGCTATGGGACACCAAACGGCACCCCGAAGTTGCGTAGGCAACCCCGGTAACCGCCGTCTTTATACCACGGAATCCAGGAAGCGGCGCAGGATTCGCGCCGCCAGTTCCGGCTGCTCGTACGGAGCCAGGTGCCCGGCATCGGGAATTTCGTTGTATTCCGCGCCATACCCGCCGTTGCGGATCTGCTCGGTCAGCAGACGCATATCCGCCGGCGTGCTGCTCAGATCCTCGCCGCCGGCCAGCACGCAGCAGGGTACGCGAATCGTGCGCGCCGTTGCGACAGAATCCGGACGCGCGGCGAGCCCCTGCTGCACCGCGATCACCGATTCCGCGCCAGCCGTTTGCATCATCTCCCGTACTTGGGCGATCTTCTCCGGCCAACGCCGCCGCGCCGTTGCGCCGAGCAGCGTCTGCAGATTCGCTTCGATAAAGTCGCCCGTCCCCCGCTCCCGCACCTGCGCGATGTTCTGCTCCCGTTTGGCCCGGGCAGCGTCGTCATCGGCCTGCGGCTTCGAGCAGCAGAAAGCGAAGGCCTCCACCCGGCCCGGCATCGCCCGCCACATCTCGTACAGCGTATAGCCGCCGATCGAGCAGCCCACGAGCAGCGCTTTGCCGATCTGGAAGTGGTCCAGCAGCCGCCCCGCATCGGCAGCCAGCTTCTCCACCGTAATGGGTCCCTCGCCCAGCTCCGATTCGCCATGCCCGCGCAGATCGGGAATGATCAGCCGGTAC
>DASXFH010000220.1:0-2477 GCA_036489655.1 Acidobacteriaceae bacterium
ATCAGAGTCGCCGTCGGCAGCGAAAGCTGCGCGTTATAGATCGCGCTGCTCGTCGGCGTCACCGACCCATAGCCCACCTCGATCGCGCGAAAATCGACGTGCTTGCCCAGCGGATAGTCCACGCCCGCGAAGATGCCATACTCCGCTTTGATCGTGCGCACCGCGCTCAGCGGCGCCTTGCTGCTCCCTGCGCCGATCCCCAGCTGCGCGTACGGCCGCAGTCCATGGCTCATCGGCTTGGCCTGCACTCTCAGCGACACCATGAAGGTGTTCAGCGAGGCGTTATTCCCATGCACGATCGTTTCACGCACATCCCCGCCGAAATCGAACCCCGGCTCATGGACGAAGTCGTAATAGCCGCCTATCGCCACGCCGCCGAAGAATCGCGACGTCGTGTTGTCGCCCAGAAACGCGAACGGTCCCGTGTCCGGGCTGGAGACGCTGATCCGTGTCGCTACGGGATTCAGATACAGGCCAATCTGCGCCTGCGCGCTCAGCGTTACGAAGGCCAGCGCCAGAGCTGGAAGAACAAACCGCAATCTCATCAACACAATCCTTACCCAAATGTAGATAGCCGATTGGCCAGACGGCCAAACCTTGCGCCTTCGCAAAACTACGCCGTCACAGCCTCGCGAACCTTCACCGGCGTCAGCCAGTTATAGCGGTCCGCCGCCGTGCCGTTCACGATATCGAAGAACGCCTTATGCAGCGCGCTCGTAATGGGTCCCATACTTCCATCGCCCACCAGGATCCGGTCCACCGAGCGCAGGTGTGTCACCTCGGCCGCTGTCCCGGTAAAGAACGCCTCCTCGCAGATGTACAGCAGCTCGCGCGGCAGCGCCTGCTCCACCACCGGAATGCCCAGCTGCCGGGCTAACACCAGAATGGAATCACGAGTGATTCCATTCAGCACCGAGTTCGCCAGCGGCGACGTGTACAGCGTTCCCTTATGCACGATAAACAGGTTCTCGCCTGAGCCCTCGCTCAGGTACCCGTTCGTGTCCAGCGCAATGCCCTCCACATAGCCGTTCACGTCGGCCTCCATGCGGATCAGCTGCGAGTTCATATAGTTCGCGCCCGCCTTCGCCAGCGACGGCATCGTATTCGGCGCCAGCCGGTTCCAGCTGGAGATGCACACATCCGCGCCGCCACCGCCGGCCACATACTTGCCCCACGGAAAGTTCGCGATGTACACCTCCACCGGCGACTTCAGCGGGTTCACGCCAATCTCGCCATAGCCGCGGAACGCAATCGGCCGCACGTAGCACGGCGTCACCCCATTGGCTTCGACGATCTCCACCACCGCCTCGTTCAACTGCTCCAGCGAGTAGGGAAGCGGCATGCGATAAATCTTCGCCGAGTGGATCAGCCGCTGCATATGGTCCTGCAGCCGGAAGATCCCCGCGCCGTCCCCTTGCGCGTAGCACCGGATCCCCTCAAACACCGACGAGCCATAGTGCACCACATGGCTCATCACATGGATCTGCGCCTTCTCCCACGGAATCAGTTGGCCGTTATGCCAGATATTGGCGGTCGTCTCGAGCGGCATCCGAGTCTCCTTCGTGTGATCTTCGATTATACGGAACAGGCCCCTGCTCTGACCGGAGCAGGGTCCTTCCCCACAGAAGCGCACCGAATTCGATCGCCGCGGGCGAACAACCTTCCACCCGCACGGCTCACCTACTTCACATTCTCCAGAACCACCTCGACATCCAGGTGCCGTGTACTTCCCGGAACATCCAGTGATCCCAGCATCACCGGCTTGCTGATCGTCATCATGGAGGCGCCCGTCAGCACCGCCTGCCGAATCACGGGTTCGCGCACATCGCCGACGGTCTTCTCCTCGGCCACGCTCACGCTCGACTGCTCCACCTTGGAGTTCAGCTTCATACCCCCGTCCACCTCATCCAGAGATGCGTCGATATTCAGGCCGACATCCAGGTACTGAAACTGCGTCTGCACCCCCGCACTACTGCCGCTGTTATAGGACCCCGTGGCCACAGGGATCTTGCTCCCGAGCTTCATCGTCGTTCGGCCGCCCGAAAGCACGATCATGGCGAAGTGTTGCGTGCCGACGGTCTTCCCTCCATCGATATCGGTAATCGTCCACACCAGCCGATAGCTCTTCGCCGCCGTCTGGACCGCATCCGAGCTCTTCGCACTGGCCGTCTGCGCCATCGCTCCGGGCGCACTGCACGCCAACGCCAGCGCGACCGTCAAAATCCCCTTCACAAATCTCCTCATGGTTCTCTCCTCACTCTCTCTTCGATCAGAATTCGATTTCATTCGTTATCGGTTGCTGCGGCATCGGTTGCTGTAGCCCGTTCAAAAAATCTCTGAAACTCTTGATCGCTCTGCGCCTCCTTCTTTGCGCGAATCTCCGGATTCAGCATCGCCATCTCCTGCGGATTGCCCACCTGCGCCACCCGCAGCAGCATCTTCTCCTGCTCGGTCAAAGGCTGCGGCGGCGCCGGATG
>DASXFH010000100.1:0-9269 GCA_036489655.1 Acidobacteriaceae bacterium
GCGACACCCTGCGGGCTCAGTTCGCCCTCTGCAAGTGCTGTGGCAGCATCCGCCGTCACTCCCTCTTCGTCGATCACCACCCCAGGCTGCGACTCGGCGATGATCTCCTCCACTTCCGCCTCGCGCTCGGCCCGCAGCTTCGCCTCGTCCCAATCCGGCTCCGTCTCGTCGATCACCACTTCGGGTTCGGCCAGCAGAGAGCCCTCATACGCCTCGGGATCGACCAGCGTCAGTGACACCTCGGCCATCCCCAGCGCCTTGCGATCCCGCGTCCCCGCGAAGATCACGTCTTCCATCTTGCCGCCGCGCAGGCTCCTGGCGCTCTGTTCGCCCAGCACCCAGCTCACCGCGTCCAGGATATTGGATTTGCCGCACCCGTTCGGTCCAACAATGATGGCAATGCCCTGCCCGGGCACAGTCACCTCGGTCCGATCGAAAAACGACTTGAAACCCAGGATCTGAATCTTCTTCAGCTTCAACATGTGCAGCTGCTCCTCGTCCATTCATGGGGGAAAGACAGGGTCCGAGCGTTCATCATCACGACTGTAGCCGCCCCCCTCCGGGAGGGTCAACACGCCCACCGCAACATCTTGTGGATAAGGGGTACCTAACCCAACTATTGGGGTCACAATGCCGAAATGATGAATTTGCTGAACCGAGGAGCGGAGATCGCCGGATACCTTCACGGTAACCCCTGGCGGACACTCAGACAAGCGGATTTCCCGTGATTTTGTCACCTGTCCGGATACCCCCTGGGAGGCCAGGGCGCCTTCGCCGGCCTTCCCGGGAGCGTGCCCGCCCATAGTCCCCACTCGCCCGGAACGTTGACCGACCGGTTATCGATTCGCCGTCGGTAGCGCCGGCCAGATCCGAGCTCTATGACCTGCCCGTGACAGAACCGCAACTCAGCTCAGCGGATTGCTCCCCACGCATCCAACCACTTGCCGTAGGTTAAGGTGCATGGGACGTTTTTGCCGGGAAGAGCCCGCGATGGCCATGCTGTTTCTGGCATGCGGGCTCGCCGCCTTCGCCCAACATCCGCGTCCTGGCTCAGCCGCATCTCCGCCCCCGGCATCCTCGGTCAGCCTTACCGCTGTCGATCAGAATGGCGTCCTTGTTCCCAGCGCTCAGGTCACGATTCAGGAGCCGGGCGTGCCGGCCTTTCGGACCATCACCGATTACGACGGCCGCTGCAGCTGGGCTCTCCGGCAGTCGACCCCATACTCCATCCGCGTCGAGAAGCAGGGCTTCTATCAGACCACCGAGAACAACATCTCCCCCGACCTGAAATCCATCCGCGTCGTGCTCACCCACCAGGAGATCCTTCAGCAGGAGGTTAACGTTCACGCCTCCACGCCCGGCCTCGACACCGAGCAGATTTCCAACAAAATTACTCTCGCCGTTCCTGAGATCATCAACATTCCATTCCCCACCAACCGCGATATCCGCAACCTGCTCCCCTTCACGCCCTCAGTCGTTCCCGACCAATACGGTCAGATGCACGTGGCGGGCGGCTCTGCGTATATGACCCTCGATACCCTCGATGGATTTGACATCCGCTCCCCCATCACCGGCAATTTCGATCTGCGCGTCAGCACCGACGCAGTCCGCTCCATCGATACGGAAACAACCCGCTATCCGGTCGAGTACGGTCGCAGCACGGGTGGCGTCATCGCCTTTACAACCGGCACCGGCGACAACAAGTTTCGCTATGACGCCACCAACTTCGTTCCCTCCGTTCGTAACCAGAGCGGTCTTCGTTTTGACACGTTCGAGCCCCGCATCACCTTTTCCGGCCCCATTCGCCGCAATCGCCTCTGGTTCTTCGACGCCATTGAGATGCGCTACAGCGACATCTATATCCCTGAGCTGCCCGCCAATGCCGATACCAATCACCTCATCCGCGGCAGCAACTTCATCAAATTCCAGCAGAACCTCGGCTCCCGCAACAGCCTCACCGCCGCTCTGCTCTGGGACGACTTTCACTCTCCCTACGATGGCTTGTCCGCTATCAATCCGCAGCAGAGCACCGACAACCACGACATCATCGCCTGGCTTCCCTATCTTGAAGAGCAGCACAGCTTCCGCAACAACATCCTCGTGAATACCGGCTTCGGCGTGATGCGCTACCGCGAGGGATTTGAGCCGCACGGAAATCTTCCCTACGGGGTAACCCCCGAACTGCCAACCGGCAGCAACTTCGAGAACTCCACCAGCCGAACCCAGCGGGAAGAGGGATTCATCAACCTGTTCTTCCCGCCCATCCACCGGGCCGGCAGCCATGAACTCCGCGCCGGCATTAATCTCGACCACCTGGGATCCAGAGAAACCGATGCCTTCGCGCCCATCGATTACCTGCGCGAAGACCGCACTTTGCTTCGCCGCAGCGTCTTCCCTTCGTTTTCGCCCTTCCGCCTTCATAACGTGGAGCTTGGCGCCTGGGCCGAGGACCGCTGGACCCCCGTCAAAGGACTCCTCATCGAGCCCGGCCTCCGCTTCGACTGGGATGAGATCATCCGCGGGCCTCTCTGGTCACCGCGCATTGCCATGAACTATTCCCCCCACATCGGCGAGAGCAAAACCACCTTCTCCGCCGGCATCGGCGAATACTACGAGCACACGCAGCTCGAGTACCTCGCGCATGCCTATACCGGCGTCCGCTACGACACTTTGTATGCC
This sequence comes from Acidobacteriaceae bacterium, assembly GCA_036489655.1. Classification (GTDB taxonomy): domain Bacteria; phylum Acidobacteriota; class Terriglobia; order Terriglobales; family Acidobacteriaceae; genus Palsa-343. The sequence goes on from DASXFH010000100.1 coordinate 2,680, forward strand.
CCGAACGGCACCACACCCGCCGGCGCCCCGCTGAAAACCACCTTCGTTCAGAACGAAGACACCGAGGACCTGCACGAAGCGCACGCCCTCAACTGGAGCCTGGGTGTCCAGCACATGCTGCCGCACAATATCTATTTCGCCGCCAACTACCTGCAAAAGCGCCTGACCGATGAGTTTGTCTACACCAACCAAAACGGGCCGGGAGCCCTCTACGGAACCTACCTTCTGACCAGCGGCCGCCAGGACCATTACCACTCGTGGGAGGTCGAAGCGCGCTACGTCTTTCCCGGCGCCTCCAACACACCCCTCGGCGGCTCGACTCTTTTCGCCGCGTATACCCGCTCCTCCGCCACCACCAACGCCGCTCTCAATTACGTCCCTTCGCTCTCCATCCTCGGACCCCAGCAACCCGGCCCCCTTCCCTGGGACACACCCAACCGGATCATCTCCTGGGGCTGGCTCCCCGCCTGGGCTCCGTTTTTCCCCACCGTTCATAAGAACTGGGATTTCGTCTACACCCTTCTGTGGAACACCGGCTTCCCCTTCGATTCCATTAACGCCAACCAGGAAATCGTCGGCCAGCCCGGAGCCCATCGCTTCCCCAATTTCCTGTCGTTCAGCCCGGGACTGGAATGGCGCTTTCACTTCCATGGCAGATACTTTGGCATTCGCGGTTTGCTCGAAAACGCCACCGACGCCTCGGATCCCGACATTGTCAATAACAACGTCAATTCGCCCCAGTACCTGAATTTCATGCAGCCGATGGGCCGCTCCTTCACTACGCGCATCCGCCTTATCCAGTCGTCAAAGTAGCGCTCTCCGCATCACCGCGGACGGCCTTGCGCCGCATTCAGCCCTCGTCGCCCCGCCCATTTTTCGCTGGCATTCTTCGCACGCTCGTGTAAGCTGGCTCTTGCTTCGGGCGGGCCACACATCGCGGGTTCCCGCGCATCCAACTGCAGCGAGTCGAATCGTTCTCCTTGCCGTTAACTTGTCAGCACATGCGATTGGTTTTTATAATCCAGCATCATTACCGGTGGGTGGTCCCGGTGCATGATTTGCGGCTCGCGACAACGGAAAGAGCCTGACTGCGTGCGGTTTGGTTGTACCTTCCGGCGGCCTCTGAAGCTTGGTTTTCATCACCCGAATTCTCCCAGGAGCGTTGAATGAAGAAGCTCGTTCTTGCATCGGTTGCGCTGGCTGGCCTTTCGTCCTGCGCAATCGTCGGTCCCTCTGCCTTCGCCCAGGCCGCTGGCCAGCCAGCCTCCGGTCAGGCTAACTGCGGCGCAATCACCATTAAAGACGCCACGGAATACAATGCGTGGGCGAATGCCACCAGCCAGTCTTCGCCGACCGCCAAGGCTGAAGCCATTGAGGCTTTCCTCCAGCAGTATCCCAGCAGCGTCGCGAAGAAGAGCATGCTTGAGGAGCTCATGGGCGCTTACCAGCAGGCGAACAATGCGGCTAAAGCGCTCGATGCCGCCAAACGCCTCCTCCAGGTCGATCCCACCAACCTCCGCGCTCTGATCTTTGTCGTCTATATCGAGCATCAGCAGGCCAATGGCAATCAGCAGATGCTGGATGACGCTGCCCAATATGCCGAAAAGGGTCTCAGTGCCCCCAAAGACCAGTGCATGTCCGAGGGTGACTACGATAAGGTCAAGGAACTGGCCACGTCCGTGTTCGACAGCGCTGTCGGCGCCGACGATGCCGCCAAGAAGGACTACAAGGGCGCCATCGACGGCTATACCAAAGAGCTTCAGTCTTATACGGACCCCGCCAGGACCACGGTGGTGCCCGCTCTGCTCGACACTTACTACCTGGGCAATGCCTACGTCTCTCAGGATCCCAAAGATCCTCAGAATCAGAAGATGGCTGTTTGGTTCCTGACCCGTTTCGCCTCATTCGCCAAGCCGCCCTACCAGCAGCAGGCACTGGCCGCCGCCGAATACTGGTACACCAAGTACCACTGCGCGCAGGACGATGCCGCCTGTCGCAGCACTCCCCCGCAGGGCTTCCAGCAGGTCCAGCAGCTGGCCTCTGTTCCTGCCAATGTCTTCCCTCCGGCGGCCTACAATCCCACCCAGGCGCCTCCTCCACCGTCGCCGGCTGATCTGGCCCATAAGGCCATTGTGACCACCGCCGGCTGCGCCAATGTCACGCCCGCTCCGCCACCGGCGCCTCCGGCTGGTTCAACCCCGGCGGCTGCTGCTGCTCCGGCTGCGGCACCCGCAGCTGCTCCGGCGGTCAACATTCCTCCGGATTGCACCAACGGCCTGAAGAACATGGCGCTCTCCGACAAGGAGTTCATCCTCTCCAACGGCACGGCAGCCGATCAGCAGGTGATCTGGAGCGTGATGAACGGCGTCACGGCCGAGGTCCCCGGGCTCGTCATCTCCGCGACACCGGATACGGTTCAGATGGCTGTTTCACAGGATGCTCAGCAATCCCAGAAAGCCGACTTCACCGTTAACATGAAGACGCCTCTGAAGGTTCTGCCGAAGCAGGGCGACAAGACCACCTACATCGCCACCTTCGACTCGTACACCCAAAACCCGCCCATGATCATCCTGAAGGACGGCGAAGCCAAGGCTGCTCCGAAGGCTCCGGTGCACCATGCTACCGGCCACCATCCCACCCACCGCGGCGGCCGATAAACGGTCACACTGATTCTCTGGCGGGCAGCCCTCCTGGGCTGCCCGTTTTGCTGCTTCCCTCTCCTGCTACATTGGAAACGAATGCCCTTCCTGAATTGCGGGAAAACCCTCGCTACGCTCTCCGTCTTTCTTCTCGCCGCCTGGAGCCTCTCTTTCGCATCCCTCTCGGCCCAGACGACTTTACCGGCAGCATCCACTGCCGAATCTGCCGGCTCGGAGCAGCCGCGCTTCCTCCAGCTTGAGCATCGCTCCGCCATCCAGGCGGACCCCGCCGACGTCGCCTTTCTCCGTTCCAAAGCCTCCGCGATCGCCACCGAAGCTGCCTTCTTCGGTTACGACCTGCACGCCTCCAACTGGACCTGGAATGAAGCTGTCTGCCCCGAGTTCCCCGATCGTCTTCTCCTCCATTACCAGCGCACGTCCCGCGACGGGGCCGCCTCCCTCTTCACCGTACTGGTCCCCCGTAGTCAGTCCTCCCATGGCAAGGATCGCGTCTACGTGGTCCCCATCCTCTATCGCAACGCCACACCTTTCAAATCCGCTTATGGCAGCGAACGCAGCATCGCTGTCTTCAATCGCGTGGTCCCTCCTGAAGTGGCCGAGAACGCTCTCCGGCCGAACGGTGGCTGGCTCCTGATGGGCCTCTGCTATGCCGAACTCGTCGGGGCTGAATCGCACGCCCTCCTGCGCTCCGGATCGGACGTCTCCCTCGCCCTCGCACCCATACCCACGCTCCACATCACTCAGAGCGCTCCCACTCGGCAGGTTATCTTCACGGACCGTAACGCTCCGGGTCGGTACCTGGTCTGGGTTCTCACCTTCAGCGAGAAGGGCCGCCTGCTCACTGCCTCAGCGACGAAGCTGTCCGACTACACTGCCCCGCTTCGCAAGGGCGAAGAGCCGCCCGTGCTTCCCATGCCGCCAGGCAAACAGCCTCCGGTGAAGGTTGCACCTCCCGGTAGGGAGCCAGCCGTCATACCCCTTCCGCAATAGGCTGATGGCCTGTAGCACCACCTCCGCAAGCAGTCCCAACTCCCTGCTTCTGGTCCTTGCCAACCCGCTCCCGGACCGTCAACAGCTTGCGTTAGCATGTCTCCAATTCACTTCTCAGGTCACCGTGACCTCATCTCTGCCCAGGAGATCCGTTTTGTGAGCGTGCTTGCCGGCATTCGGCCCTTTCGCCGACAACAAGCCCTCCGCGATGTCGTCGCAGGCGTAGGACTGGCGGCGATGAACATCCCTCAGGCCCTGGGCTACGCCCGCATCGCCGGCATGCCCGTGGTCACCGGTCTGTACACGCTCCTGCTGCCCCTGGCTGCGTTTGCTCTTTTCGGCTCCTCGCGCTTCCTGGTCGTCGCCGCCGATTCCGCCACAGCAGCCGTCCTTGCTGGCGGACTCACGCCACTGGCATCGCCGGGCAGTCCGCACTACATCGCCCTTGCCGGATCGGTCGCTTTGCTCGTCGCCGCCTTCCTGCTGCTCGGCCGCCTCTTCCGGCTCGGCTTCATTGCCGACTTTCTCTCCCAGACGGTGCTCATCGGTTTCCTTACAGGCGTCGGCTTTCAGGTCGGCATTGCCGTTCTGGGCCAGACGCTCGGTCTTCCCGTCCACTCGCGTCGCACCGCCCTGCAGTTCGCTGAGGTCGTCCATGAGTTGCCGACCATCCATCTCCCCACCCTGCTTGTCTCTCTTGCTGTTCTCGCCACCGTGCTCGTTTTGCAGCATTGGGCGCCGAAAATCCCGGGCGCCCTCATCGCGGTCGCCGCCGCCATCGCAGCCAGCGCGTGGTGGAACTTCCCCGCTCACGGTATCTCCACCATTGGCTCAGTCGCCGGTGGTCTGCCCCATTTTCGTGTGCCTTTGCCTGCCTGGCATGAAATCCCACCCCTCATTCCCATTGCCGGATCATGCCTGATCCTCATCATCACGCAAAGCGCAGCCACCGCCCGCGCTTATGCTCTGCGTCATCAGCAAACGCTGAGCGAGAACCAGGACCTGCTCGGACTCTGCGCCGCCAACTGTGCCGCCGCCTTCACCGGTACCTTCGTCGTGAACGGCAGCCCCACCCAGACCGCCGTGGTCGAGCGAGCCGGAGCGCAGAGTCAGATCGCGCAGATTGCCACCGCCTGCGTGGTCGCCTGCGTCCTCCTGCTCCTGACCCGGCCTCTCCAATATCTTCCTCAATGCGTGCTTGGCTCCCTCGTTCTTCTGGTCGCCATCCACCTGGTTGACGTTCGTGGCTTGCTGGCTCTGCGCCAGGAAAGCCCCGGAGAATTTGCGGTTGCCCTCACCACCGCTCTCGTCGTCATCCTCGCAGGCGTGGAACCCGGCATCCTGCTGGCCATGATCCTGTCGCTGTTCCGGATCGTCCGGCACAGCTATCGCCCCCACACCGGCGTTGTTATTCCGGAGGCGGCCAACCATAGCCCCACCTGGCATATTGTCCCGACCGCCCCTGGCGTGGTCACCAGGCCGGGCCTGGTTCTTTACCGCTTCGGAGCCGCGCTCTTCTACGCCAACGCCCCTCGATTCGCCGAGGAGATTCTCACCCTCGTCGGCCCCTCGCCCACTCCCATTCGCTGGCTGATCGTCGACGCTGAGGCCATCACCAACATCGACTATTCGGCCTCGCGCGTTATCGTCAGGCTCAACAATCAGCTGGACGCAGCCGGGATCGCCCTTGGCTTTGCCCGCATGCCGGCGAGCGCCTCAGCCGACTTCCAACGACATCACCTCGGCGATGTCGTTCCCCCGTCAATGCTCTTTGACAGCCTGCACCAGTCGTTACAGGCCTTCGAGAACGCCTCCGTCTCCGCCTGAACGCCGCTGCCGCCCCGACACCCCCATCTGCGATCCTGTCCGGAGAGGAGACTCCGAAGTGAACGACAACAACCCTCTCGCCTCCGCGGCCGAACAGCTCACTCGGCTTAGAAGCCGTCGTCCGTTGATTCACCACATCACGAACTTTGTTGTCATGAATCTCACTGCGAATATCACCCTCTGCGCCGGCGCCCTGCCGGTCATGGCCCATGCCCGACAGGAGGTCGAGGATATGGCCTCCTCCGCCGATGCCCTCGTGCTGAACCTCGGCACACTCTGGCCCGAGCAGGTTGAGGCGATGCTCCTCGCCGGTGGCCGCGCCAATGCCAAAGGCATCCCCGTCGTCCTCGATCCTGTCGGCGCCGGCGCAACCAGATATCGGACCGAATCCGCTCACCGCCTTCTGCGCGAGCTCTCCATCTCGATCGTCCGCGGCAATGCAGCGGAGATGGCGGCGCTCACCGGCATCCAGGCAGGAATTCGCGGCGTGGAATCCGTCGGCAGCACCACCGACATCACTGCCATTGCCGCCACTTTTGCCCGCCGCCATCAATGCGTCGCCGCCGTCACCGGCCCTGTCGACGTCATCACCGACGGCCTTCGGCTGTTTCGGGTCTCGAACGGTCATCCCCTGATGGCGAAGGTCACCGGAACCGGCTGCATGGCCACCTCAGTGATCGCTGCGTTTTCTGCCGTCGAAAAAGACTCAGCACTGGCCGCTGCGGCTGCGCTGGCTTGTTACGGACTGGCGGGCGAAAAAGCCGCGGAGCGCTGCCAGGGCCCGGGCTCCTTCCAGATGCACCTCTTCGACGCTATGGCCGCGCTCGACGAGGATGCAGTGCGGTCCGGCGCCCGCATCCGTCAGGAAGCCATCTGACGCAGCGGTCCGCCTCCATCCGTTCGGTTCGATTTGCCCGGACGAAATCCGTCGTTCTCATCAGAAAATTCACGACCCGTCCGCCATTGCGGCCGACTCATCGCACTGAATTGACGAAATTACTGCGAAGCGCGTATCTCTGGTTCTTCTGTCGCAGAGCATCGTGTCAGGATTCCTCGATTGCAGGAGATTGCACTCGTGCTCATCAGCTCCGAAATCCTGCCCCGCGCTGCTGC
>DASXFH010000358.1:0-19339 GCA_036489655.1 Acidobacteriaceae bacterium
CACCTCGCCCGTGCAAATCCGCACCATGGAGCAGCAGCCGCCCCCCATCCGCATCGTCATCCCCGGCAAGGTCCACCGCAACGACGCCGCCGACGCCACCCACTCGCCCATCTTCCACCAGGTCGAAGGCCTCTGCGTCGATACCAACATCACCTTCGCCGACCTCAAGGGCACGCTCGACCACGCCATGAAAGCCTTCTTCGGCTCCAGCGTGAAGACGCGCTTCTTCCCGTCCTTCTTCCCCTTCACCGAACCGAGCGCCGATGTGCAGATCAGCTGCCCCTTCTGTGGCCAAGCCGGCTGCCGCAAGTGCAAATACTCCGGCTGGATCGAACTCCTCGGCTGCGGCATGGTCGACCCCGCCGTCTTCGAGTTCGCGCGCCTCAACCAACCCGCCTACGACCCGGAGAAGATCAGCGGCTTCGCCTTCGGCATGGGCATCGACCGCATCGCCATGATGAAGTACGGCATTGGCGACATCGGCCTCCTCTACTCCGGCGACCTCCGCTTCCTGGAGCAATTCGCATGAAGCATGCTCCAGCCGTCGAACGGCTTCGATGCTTTGTGTCAGGGCATGACTTCAGTCGTGCCGCAATGCCCATAAAATATGGGGCGGGCTTTAGCCCCTGCAGCACCTGGCCTCCTCGATGAAAATTCTAAGCTCGTGGCTTCGTGAATATGTCGCAGAACTGGATACCTTCCTGGGGCTGCACGATCGCGCCTTTACCGACCGTCAGATGGCTGAAAATCTGACCCTCCGAGGCATCGCTGTCGAAGGCGTCTTCGATCTCGGCTCGCACGGCTCCCTCTTCGAAATGGATATCACCACCAACCGTGTGGACGCGATGAACCACTACGGCATCGCCCGCGAATTGGCCACGATTTACAACAGCATTCACCGGGAGATTACCGGAGAACTCTTCGAGCGAAGCCTTCTTCCCCTCGATACGTCGCTTCCTAAGCCAAAGCCCGCCGCACGGCCGGTGCCCGTCTCCATCGAGGAACCCAAACTCTGCGGCCGCTTCACCGCCCGCGTCCTCCGCGGCGTGAAGATCGCGCCCTCCACCGGCATCGTCGCCGAGCGCTTCCGCCTCCTCGACCAGAAACCCATCTTCAACGCCGTCGACGCCACCAACTACATCGTCCTCGCCATGGGCCACCCCACCCATGCCTTCGACCTCGACAAGCTGGAGGGCGGCATCATCGTTCGCCGCGCCCGCAAAGGCGAAAAGCTCGTCACCCTCGACGGAGTAGAACGCACCCTCGATCCCGACGACCTCGTCATCGCCGACGAAAAGAAAGCCGTCGGCCTCGCCGGCGTCATGGGCGGACTCGAAACCGCCATCTCCGCCACCACCAAAAACATCCTCGTCGAAGCCGCCTGGTTCGACCCCGCCACCGTCCGCCGCTCCTCGAAGCGCCACCTCATCCACACCGACGCCTCCCACCGCTTCGAGCGCGGCGCCGACTTCAACGCGCTCCCCATCGCCTCCGCCCTCGTCAGCAAACTCATTCTGGAAGCAGGCGGCCACATAGAAGGCGACCTCGTCGACGTCATAATCCCCGAAGCCCAGGCGCGCACCGCCGGTCGTCCCCCGATCCGCTTCCGCCACTCGGAGATCCAGCGCATCCTCGGCCCCACTGAAGACTCCGCAGGCATCACCCCGGCCACCGCGCACGCGATCCTCACCGGCCTCGGTTGCGAGATCACTTCCGTGCCTCAACCCTCAACCGAGGCGTCCGCCCCCGCCGGCAAGGCGGCGTCTGCTCCCGCCAGCATGGCGGCGCTCCCCAGCTGGCGTCTCGACCTCGAACGCGAAATCGACCTCATCGAAGAAGTCGCCCGCGTCTACGGCTACAACCGCTTCCGCAATACGCTGCCCGCCTTCGCCGGCACCGTCGTCGAACTCCCCTGGGCCGAGAAAGAAGCCGCCGTCCGCCGCACCCTCCTCGCCCTCGGCTGGAACGAGGCCGTCGCCTCCACCTTCTGCTCCGCCGACGATGCTGCCCGCTTCTCGCGCGAGCCGGATTCTTCCGTCGCCCTCGGCAATCCACTCAGCGCGGAGGCCGGCGTGCTCCGCCCCTCGCTCCTCCCCGGCATGCTCGACATGCTCGCTCTCAACATCAGCCGCGACGTCGAAGGCGCAGCCCTCTTCGAGATGGGCACCGTCTTCTCCGGCAGCCCGGAGAGCGCCTACGCCCGCGTCGAAGAACGCCCCTCACTCTCCATCGGAGCCACCGGCTCAGCCTTCAGCGCGCCTCCCGTCGAGTTCTCCAACCTCAAAGGCACAGCCGAGCAGCTCCTCGCAAAATTCTCCGCCCGCTCCGTCGATTTCGACCGCTTCCCCGCGGCCTCCGGCCTCATGCCCGCCTGGCTGCATCCCGGCCGCGGCGCGCGCGCCGTTCTCGACGGTGCAACCATCGGATGGTTCGGCCAGCTCCATCCCACCGAAGCCGATCGCCGCAAATTGAAGCAGCCCGTCTTCCTCGGTGAGTTCTGGCTCGACCGTCTTTATCGCCAGGACCTTCGCCAGCCGACCATTCGCGAGCTCTCCCGCTACCAGCCCGTCCGCCGCGACTTCTCCGTCCTTCTTCCGGATTCCGTCACCTGGGCGCACCTCCGCTCATCGCTCGAGTCGCTCCCCATCCCGGAGCTGCAAAGCCTCGCCCCCAAAGAAATCCTCCGCGACTCGAAAGGAAAGCTCGTCGCGCCCGGCCGCTATTCGCTTTTGCTTGGCGTGGTCTTCCAGTCCCACCAGCGCACCCTGCGCGAAGAGGAAGTGCAGGCCTGGTCGCAACAAGTCGTTGCTGTCCTGGAAACTCTCGGAGGCCAACTGCGCAGCTGACCTGACCCCTGCGCAATCCGATCCGCCTCTGGCCCCGGCTACGCCGCGCGCCCGCCCTTTACCTTCGCGTCCCGCCGAAGGTCGTCGTCCGGCATCGCCTCATTCGCTGAATCCACATCCGTATGCGGATCCGAGCTTCGATCTCCCGGCAGTCGCGTCTTCAGCCGTTCGGCGCCCATGGCGTCGGCTTCCCGATCGTAAGCATCTTCTGTCGCTGCACGCACGTTTACGGTATCCGTCAACCCTTCGTTCTCGATCCGATTCTCCGGTAGTTCTCCTGTGGGAATGAACAATCCCTCCGACTCCAGTGTCAATCCCACATGCCGCACCGCATCCATCGTTCGGCTCTTCTCCGGTTCCTTCCGCTGCTCATTGCGATTCTCTTCGCGATTCGCCATGTTCTCTCCTCTGCATCGAAGCTCTCTCTCTTCGGAGCGCCATTCCCTCCTCACAAGTTGTCTGGCCCGGCGCTTCCAACGGGTCTCCGGGGCCATCGCCCCGCCTCTCATCCGCATCCAGAAAAGAAGAGGTGCCCCATGGCTCAGGATCACGAAGACCCGCAGTCCTCTGCGCCCGAACCGCGTGGATTCAGCGAACATACCCGTCGGACCTCCAGCGAGAATGCCCATGAGCAGGGCTGGGGCCTCAATGAGGACGAGCGCCGCCACATCCCGCCCGCCCGGCAACACCTGGGGGGCACCGACTATGAATACGGCGCACAGGATTTCGGCGATGCGCCCGTCGACACCCGCCAGGCGCAGCCGCCCTCCCGCACAGGCACCCATCCGGCGCAATCCAAATTGCAGAATGTCGGTGGAGAAGCGGACCGGAAACGGCCCGCACGCCGCAAAACGGCTTAGAGAACTTCTGCCAGCCGCGGATACAGCCCCGCGTGGCTTGTCTGATAAAGGGCCAGCAGTCGCTGCCGCATCAAATAATACGACGACGCTGCCTCATGCAGATGGAAGGGAATCAGAGTCGCCGAGCGGCGCATCAACCGGTGCATCATCAGGGCCATTTCGACCTGGCGTATCGAGGTCTGCAGCCGCAGCGCGTCGCGCCGAATCCGCTCCGTCACGATCACCCCTTCGTCGAAATTCCATTGCTGCGCATGCGCGGCCAGCAGCAGCATCAGCCTCGCATTTTGCTTCATCCGCCGCAGACCGTCCCGGCCTCCCAGCATCAGCCACATATCGGTCGGCTCCAGCGCAATCTGTCCCTCCTGCGGATCCAGATAATCGCGAGCCACTGACTTGATGCGCTCGAATTCAATACGCTGGATGGCCGCAACCAGGTCCGTCCAGCTGCGCCGGTCCACCTTCACGGCGGACATTTGGCTCCGGATCGCGGCCACCAGAAGGCCGCCCACTACCGCACCCAGGAGGAGGTAGACTACCACCGCTAAACCCTTTCTCTTCGAGACTGCAACCCCGCCAGCCTCAGGCGATCACTCCATTATCGTGGCGTGTCAAGTCTCCGAAGATCGTACTCGACTCGCCTGTGAAGCGCAAGAATATATTCCTGCAATTCCCCCGAGATCGGCTGCCTCTCCGGCTCCGGTATCCATAACTGAATGGCTATCCAGATCGTCGCGCCAAAGTAGGCCAAATCTCGTACATAGTCCAGATCGGCATAAAAATGCTGGCCACCAAGAAAACTTTGTAACGCTGTGGTAACCACCATCACTCCCGTCCAGGCAGTTAGTCCCTGCCCCACTGCCATAACATGGTTCCTCCACCCCAGCCCCAGCCGATTAGCGGTCAGACTCATCACCACGAATAACCCGCAAATCACCAGACTCGTGAACAGGTCCCCCCGTATCCTCCACAACATAGAAGCCGTTGAGCCCGGTGGCGATACCCACCACGCCAGCAGCCCGGCCACCACCGCCCCGGCCAGCCCCGCGACCGCGAAACGCGCCCGCGCATCCTGCACCCACGTCCCTGTCGGCCGCAGAACGATCCGCGCAATCTCCACCGCCACGCCCAGCTGCAGCGCGAAATCAGCCCACAGCCCCGCATACCACGCCACCCGGTACGCATGAAACCACTGCCCATCCCAGAAAACAAACAGGATCGCCGTGCGGGTCGCCAAAAATGCCAGCCAGACCGTCAACACAGGGAAATGCCGCCACCGGCCCCGCCCCACCAGCGCCACCAGTGAGGCCAGAGTCGACACAAAGCATGCCGCCCACCAGAATTTGTCCAGCGCTGACAGATGCATGCATTCGCCCGTTCCTTACCATACGACATCGCCCCCGCAACCGTCTTCGGGTTGCGGGGGCCTGCCGTTCCTTCTTCGGGCGATGCCGCGCTTAGAGTCCCAGATACGTCAGCAAGGCGCCCACGATATCAGTGGTCGTTGTGCTGCTCGTTCCGGTTGTGCCGCTCGTTCCAAGGGTTCCGGCCTTCTGCGTTGGCGGCGGTGGCGGATCGCCTCCGCCCGGTCCGACGGCAAAAACCGGCGCTGCCGATAAGGCTAATGCTCCGCAAAGCACCAAATACCGTGTCGCCTTCTTCATGGGAGAGTTTCCTTTGTGCGCGTAGCGCGCCTACTAAGAGTACCCCCAAACGTCATAAGGTTGCCCCCCGAACTGACGCTTTGGTAACCTCTTTCCCGCCCGGATTCCGAAACGGAACCTATCTCCCCTATCTTCGAGGCACCTTTCCCCTCATTGACCGTTTCTTCTCACGCTAACTTGCCCCCGGCCCTCCACTTAGCCCCGCCGAACCTCCCTACCACACCCGGCATCGCTGCGCCGGCGCCATCGGCTGCCCCGCCTTACATCCAAACGCCTGTGCGAATTCCGGCATGTTCACCAGCACCCCCTTCACACGAATCGAATCCGGCGAGTGCGGATCGGTCTGCGCCAGCATCCTCACAAATTCCGGCCGCTCCGTCGAACACCAGTTCTGCGCATATCCCAGAAAAAGCTGCTGCTCCGGCGTGAACTTAGCCTCGCTCTTCGCCTCGGCTGTCTCACTGGTCGCGCCCCCCATCGACTCGCGCGCCATCAGGGCCGTCAGCGCCAGCCTCAATCCCCCGTTATCGGCGGTGTTTTCCCCCAGCGTCAGCCTGCCGTTCACCTTCACATCCCCAACCGCCGTGAACTGGCTGTATTCACTGGCAACACATCCCGTCCGCTCCTCGAAGTTCTTCCTGTCTTCCGGCGTCCACCAGTTATGCAGATTGCCATTCCCGTCGAACTTCGCCCCCTCGTCGTCGAACCCATGCGTCAGCTCGTGTCCCACCACCGCGCCAATGTGCCCGTAGTTCGTCGCATGCGTGGCGTTCTTGTCGTAGAACGCCGGCTGCAGTATCCCCGCCGGAAAATTAATGTCGTTCATGCTCGGGTCGTAATACGCATTCACCGTCGGCGGCGACATCCCCCACTCCTCCCGGTTCACCGGCTTGCCGATCTTGTTCAGCTCATACGCCGTCTCAAACTTCCGCGCCCGCTCCGTATTCCCCAGCGCATCCCCCGGCCGAACCTCCAGCTTCGAGTAGTCCCGCCACTTGTTTGGATACCCGATCTTGTCCGCCACCGCCGCCAGCTTCTCCTTTGCCTTCACCTTCGTCTCCGGGCTCATCCAGCTGATCTGGTCGATATCCTTTCCCATCGCTGTCTCAATGTCGTGCACCATCTGCACCGTCTCGGCCTTCATATCCGGCGTGAAGTACTGCGCCACATAAAACTTGCCCAGAGCCTCTCCCATCGCCGAGTCCGTCGCCTGCACGCACCGCTTCCACCGCGCCTCCTCCTCCGGCGTCCCTTCCAGCTTGCGGCCGTAGAAGTCAAAGTGCTCGTCATCGAATGCCTGCGGCAGCCGCATCGCAAACGAGTCCGCCAGATGCACCCGCAGATACGCCCGCAGCGTCGCCAGATCCGTCTCCCCAATCGTCTGCCCGTATGCTTTGAAAAACTCCGGAGCCATCACATTCAGCTCCCCGACCGCCGGCGATCCCATCATCTCCACATACTTCGGCGCGTCAATCGCCGGCGCCGTCGACGAAAAGCCCGTCAGCGACATCATGTGATAAATCTTCGCCGGATCCCGCCGCTCCACCACTCCCTGCGACGCCTTCGCCAGAGCCGTCTCCAGCACCATCACCTTCTGCGCTTCCGCTCCCGCCGTTTCCGCGGAATCCCCCAGCAGCTCCAGCATCTTCGCCATGTGCGCCACATATTCCCTGCGCTGCTGCTCGCTCTTCGCATCGCTGCGGAAGTAATAATCCTTCTCCGGCAGCCCCAGCCCGCTCTGATCCACGTACGCGATCTCCCGCGTCGCGTCCTTAAAGTCCTGCATCGACCCGTAATCGAAAAAGACCCCCACCCCCATCCGGTTCAGGTGCGCAATCAGCGCCGGCAAACCATCCTTCGCGCTCAGCGCCGCAATCCGCTGCAGCTCCGGCTCAATCGGTGTCAGCCCTGCCTTGTCGATTCCCTCCGTGTCCATGCAGCTCTGGTAATAGTCCCCGATCTTCTGTTCGTTGCTGCCCGGCGACGCATGGGCGGCCGCTGCTTTCTCCAGGATCTGCTGCAGCGCCTTTGTGTTGAACTCGTACAGGTTGTAAAACTCGTCGAACATCGGCGCGTCCGCCGGAATCGGGTGCAGCTTCGCAAAGTTCCCGCACGCGTATTGATAGAAATCCACGCAGGGGTCCGCCTTCGTGTCCATCGCCGTCGGGTCGAACCCCGCAACCGGTTCGAACTTCTCCATCGCCGCCCCCTCCTTGGGAGCGGCAGCTGTCTGCGCCAACGACGCAAGACCCACCATCGGCCCAAGACAGACGGCCATCACCAGCACACGAATCCGCATGAATCCTCCTGATCGCACAAAAGATCATACGTGAGGCGCAAACGCCTCTCCAGCCGTCCCTCTCCGCTTGTTAAAAACGAAATTCGCCCACTCCCCGGGCCCCCAGGGCTCAGCGCTTCTGATGGGCGCTCACGGACATCTCCCGCGGCGCCGCCGCCTGCTCCCTCAGCTCCGCGCTCGCTGCCGGCGCCCGCGGCTCCACCCCCGGCTCGAACTCCTGCGTGGGATTGAACACCGCCGCATGCTGGTCCGGATGGAACCGCCCATCGGTGATATACGCCGCAATCAGCGTCCCCGCCACATAAGGATTCAGCCACGCCAGCGGCACCACATACTTCTTCGATTTCACCAGCGACTCGATCACCCCATCCACCGGCGTGCTCCGCGGAATCGTTCCCGGCACCTGCGGAATCACAAACGTCCCCAGATCCATCTCATCGTGCCGCCGGCTGTACTTCACCAGAGACTTGGCCGCCTGCTTGGGCGTCATCATCCCCAGATCCGCGATAAAGTTCCGATGCACCGCGTGCGGATAGTAGAAGTTCAGCACCATCCCGGAAAAATCCGCGCAGTTGTGAAAGAACAAATTGAAGTGCGACACGTTCTTCCGGTGGTTGAACCGCCGAATCAGCGCCGCATCCTGCTCCGGCGTCGTCGCCACTTCAAACCCCCAGATCTTCCGGTCGTACGAAGCCCCCACCAGCTGGATCCAGTCGCCCCCGGGAATCTCATGCTTCCGGCTGTCCGGCGCCACCGCCTCCAGATGCTCCCGCCGGTACCCATCCCGCAGCTTCAGCTCCAGCCTCGGCGTCGCCGTCTCCGGAATCTCCGACGCGTCCTCCACTGCATACAAATAGGGAATCAGCGGAATCGCCAGCCAGTCATACCCATCGACCCGGTGGTACCGGCTCAGCACCACCCCCTGTTCGCCCTCACGGCACGGCCGCAGACGGGTCGGGCTCTCCGCACATACATGGTTCAGCCAGATCGCCGCGTGCCCCGTCGGATTCATCGCTCCGAACCGGCCGAACGGCTCTTCCAGCAGCAGAGACGCCTCAGCCCAGGACGAACAACAGGCGAAGATCGCCCCCAGCCCGACCAGCAGGATCGGCAAAAGGGATCGCAGCGATTTGTGCGGTCTCATCATTCAATATGCGTCCAGGTCAGTGCCTGGACCCCGGTGTTGTTTACCTGATCATAACCCGTGATACTGCACAGTGTTGCGCACTCCTGCACCCAAAATCGCGGGCCCAGGCCGCCCTGCCTTTAGATGCTGGTAGCCTTGCAGATACCTATGCCCGCCCAGATTGCTTTTCCCCCCGGCCAGACCCTCCTCATCGACGCCGACGACACCCTCTGGGAAAACAACATCTACTTCGAGCGCGCCATTGCTGCTTTTATCTCCTTCATCGATCACAAGGAGTACTCCCGCGACCAGGTCCGCGAGAAACTCAACGAAGTCGAACGCGAAAATGTCCGCCTCCACGGCTATGGGCTGGTCAGCTTCCGCCGCGCCCTCGTTACCTGCTTTGAGCGCCTCAGCCCCGATCCGGTCTCGCCTGAAAAACACGAGCGCATCCTCAGCTTTGCCCAATCCATCGCCGACCAGGAGATCGAACTGCTCGCTGGCGTCTCTGAAACCCTCCCCGCCCTCGCCGCCCGCCACCGCCTCATTCTCATGACCAAGGGCAACCAGGCAGAACAGGCCGGCAAGCTCGCCCGCTCAGGACTGGCCCCGCACTTCACCGCCGTTGAAATTCCCTCCGAAAAAGACCCTGCCGCCTACCGCCGCGTCTGCGAAAAATACGAGCTCGCCCCCCACTCCACCTGGATGATCGGTAACAGCCCCCGCTCCGACATCAACCCCGCCCTCGCCTCCGGCCTCCATGCCGTCTACATCCATCACCCCAGCACCTGGATCCTCGAACACGACACGATCGACGAAGCCCCCGCAGGCCGGCACTTCCTCGAACTCCCGTCCTTCGCCGCCCTCCTCCAGTACTTCTGAATTCACGAAGCGCTCCGCCAGGCTGTATCGACACAGAGAGCGGCGGACTTTTTTGCTCAGTTCACGGAGCGAGGAGAGGCATAGATCGGGCATATCTTAGCGACGAGCGACAAAGAAATGGGCGAAAAGGCCCCCGTCCCGCCGGGTTGCGGAGCGAAGAACCGCCCAGGGGGTTGGCGATTCCCTCAGCCGTTCCTTCCCTCCAAACGCCAGCCGGCCCTCTATGCCGATGCAGCCTCGGCCCTCTGCCGAACTGATGGCTTTCTGTATTTTCCCAGGCTGGACTTCAGGCTGCCTCTGGCAAGCGGCCCCTGTGCCGTCGGTAAACGTGAGGCCCCCTCCTCTTCGAACCCACTCCTGTCCACGCGCGCAGCGATCCCGCGCCAGCGGTTCGAACCCGCTCCTGCCCCATGCGCGCAGCGATCCCGCGCCAGCGGGATGACGGAGAAAGCCCCGGGCTTCAGCCCGGGGAATAAAGCGGCCAAATAGAAAAGGGGCTTTCAGCCCCGGAGATTCGTTCTTTCGGTTGCGCGACTTTTTCCGCACGCTACTCGCTCACGCACCCCGAAAAGCCTCGGCCTTCAACAGCTCCCGCCCCCCAGCTCCCAGCTCCCAGCTCCTGGCTCCTGGCTACCGGCTACAGGCTACCGGCTACAGGCTCCCGGCTCCGTTACGCCGTCCTCCGGTGCGTCCGGGCGTCGCGAATCGACAAGGCAGGTCCCGCTCCGGGCGCTGCCGCCGAGCCACCCCGTGTCGCCAGATCCCGCGCCAGGCTCGCATTCGTCATCGCCGGCAAGCCTGCCTCCCTCGCATGCAGCCCGGCCAGAATCTCCCGATCCATTGCCAGAGCCGCTTCCTCCGCGTCAACGATCATCGCCCGCAGCCGGTTGTTGTCGACCTTGCCGACCGCCCGTTCCAGTGCGAAGAGTTTTTGAATCAGCGGCTCAGATCCCATAGTCCCCATCTCCATCCCGAACCTCGGAAAGATGACTCCTGGCCCCATCCAACACCTGTGTCTGTGGATTACTGGGCCATGAGATGAAGACTCTGCAAATTCGTTGCCCGGAGAATAGAAATAAAATCATAAAAATCAAAGACTTGCGGTGACTGTAGTCACTCTGCCCCAGCCCCCCGCGCCCTGTCGCCGCCCTGCGCCCTGTGCCCTGGACCCTGCGCTCTGAGCCCTGGACCCTGCACCCTGCACCCTGTGCCCTGTGCCCTGTGCCCCGCTATTCGCTATATCCAGGCCTCTTTGTGGAAATTCTGTCAACCCCCCTCAGCCCTTGACGAAAGTAATAACGCCTGATACAAAAGCACTTCCACGCCAAAATACCCGCCCAAATTTGGCAGGAAATCCGTCCGGACTTGGTATTCTGATAATAGAGGGGTAAAACAAATTTTCCCCTCCCCAGGCTGCCCATCCGGCAGCCTTTTCTGTTTCCAATAAGGAGTCGCAGATGCCTGGTGCAGGCCCCATATCCGGCCTACTTTCCCAATGCCGATTCGCCGCGCGGCAACCCCATCGGCTCTGCGATCAGTCGATTGACGTTACCAAAGTGGCCCTGCAGAATCATCAACATCGCTCCAGGAACCCACGTAGAAATGATTCGAGTCCCCCCGCTGCCAGCCCCTCCACCGCTCGAAGGGTTCTCAGCAACGCCTGTGTTTTGTTACACATCCGCATGTAAGAGAGTGAAGTGTTTTGTTTTGAAACACATACACACTCGTGCGGAATTTTTTGGTCGGGCGAAGAACAAAACGTCTATCGCGCTTCTCGCCACCCCTCGAGCAGAACCGCCTGCTCCGCCCCGGGAATCGCCGCGGCCTCGCCCCACTGGATCCCGGAAATGGCTCGAAGCCCTTCCTCGGTCGCCCGCGTGGCAAAGATCCCGATCCAGCCTCCCTCGGCCAGCCGCCCCACAGCGGTCCGGCACGCCGCCGGCATCTTGTCCACGGCCCGCAATGTGACCGCGTCGAAGACCCTCTCCTCCGGCATCGCCTCCACGCGTCCGGCCCACACTTCGGCCTTCACCCCGAGCGTCCGCACCGCCTCCCGAAGAAACGCCGCCTTCTTCCCCTGCGACTCGGCCAGAGTCACCGTCATCTCCGGCCGGCAAATGGCAATGGGAATCCCCGGCAGCCCGGCACCGGAGCCGAAGTCCAGCAAGGTCTTCACCTCGGCTGGAACCCGCCGCGCCGCAAAAATCGACTCGGCAAAGTGCCGCTCCACGATCTCCTCCGGTTTCCGAACCGAGGTCAGATTCGTTCGCGCATTCCACTTGAGAAGGAGAGCAAGGTACAGCTCGAATCGCTCGACCGTTCCGGGTTCGAGATCCAGCTTCACAGTCAGCTCTCTGACAATCGCCGTCAGTCCGCGACCGACTCGCGAATCATCCGCGGCTCCCACTCCGCCGCCGCATCCACGAAGGACTGGAACAGACACTGCGCCGCCCGGCTTTCGGTCAGCGCGCGCTCCGGATGCCACTGCACGCCGACCAGAAAGGAACCGCTGTGCCCTTCCGCTGCCTCGATCACCTCGTCTTCCGGCGACCACGCCGCGCGAATCAGCCCGTCCCCGAGAACGCCGACAGCCTGGTGATGACTACTGTTCACCGGGAAGCTCATCTTCGATCCGATCCCGAGCATGCGCCGCAGACGCGACCGCGGATCGATCTCGATCGCATGCGCTTCCAGCACCTCGCGCCCCGCTGCATGGTTCACCGGGGTCTTCAGATGCTGCACCAGGGTTCCGCCGCGCCACACATTCAGCGCCTGGAACCCATAACAAATGCCCAGCAGCGGCTTGCCCAGATTCGACGCGTCCTGCAACAGCAGCTCATCCACCGCTTCCCGCGCGGGATCGCACGCTTTGCAGTCCGCATCCGCGTCTTCGCCGTACTTTTGCGGATTCACATCCGCCGGGCTCCCCGGAAGCAGCACGCCTTCGCACGAGGCGACCAGCTGCGCCACCTTTGCCGGCGAATCCGTCAGAGGCACCTTCACCGGAACGCCTCCCGCAAACTCGACGGCGCGGGCATATTGCGGCCAGGCTCGTTCGCTGTACTCCCGATCGTCGAGGTTCGGTTCCGGAATCGCGATGCGTGGTGCTTTCATGGTTTCTGCACCCTCTCACTACGATCATTCGCAAGGTCCCGCGAAACCGTCAACCCCGCCCACTCGCCGCCGTCATTCGCGTTTCGCTCCGGCGTGCCCGCAATCTCGGGCCGTTTTCGCCAAGAGTGCTCATAATACAGCGCGGCGATCCGTTCCTCCAGTTCCGCCGTCACCGCATCGACCTGCTTCATGGTCAGGCCCTTGGTTTCCATCGGCTCGCCGACGACCAGCGTGACAGGAACGGGATGAAACTCGCTGGAGTGGATCGGCAGCAGCTCGTGCGTCCCGATCAGCGCCATCGGGATCAGCGGCAGTTGCGCCCGAATGGCCATGAAAGCGGGCCCGTTGAGGAATTTCTCAAGATGGCCGGTCTCCGTTCGTCCGCCCTCGGGAAAGATGAACAACGGCATGCCGCTCTTCAGCGTTCTCACCGCGCTCACCAGGCTCGCGATCGAGGCCCGCGGATTGGCGACGTCGACCGGGACCTGGCCCGAGCGCCGCAGCCACCAGCCGATGAACGGCAGGCTCCACAGATCGTGCCGCGCCACGATCCGAAACTGAAAGGGCAGCGAGCTGAAGATCACCGGCGTATCCATATACGAGAGGTGATTGCAGACGTAAACCGCCGGCTGCGCTTTCAGGCGCTCCGGATGCAGCACCGACACCCTCGTTCCGCTGGCGGTCACGCACGCCTGCGCCCAGGATTGGGCAATGCGGTGCTGGCGGCGGCCGTCCTTTTCGAACAAAGAGGCCAGCAGCGCCAGGCTGCCATAGAAACCGGTTGCCAGAAAGACCAGCGGCGCCCGCACGGCGTAGCTCATCAGCCGCTCTCCGAGGGGCAGCGTATCGGGCCGCGGGGCCAGAGGCTTCATGGAGCGGTCTCCAGCGGCACGAGCAGGGGCCGCACTTCGCCGACCAGGTAAACGGAGCCGGCGACGACGATCCGGTCATTCGCGGAGGTTTCCGCCCAGGCTATTTTGAGGGCGTCGCGACCGTCGCGTGCGGCCAGGGCGCGAGTACCGGTTTTGGCAGCAGCCGCGAGGAGCTCTTCAACACCGGCGGAGCGCGGCGAGGGCACCGATGTGGCCACGATGAGGTCGAAGAGGGGGAAGAGGATCTGGGCCATTTCCTCGTAAGCCTTGTCCTGCATGCAGCCGAAGACCAGGACTTTGCTGCGCGGCGGCTCGTCGTCGAGGGAGGACAGAGCCGCGCGCAGCGCCCAGGCGCCGGCGGGATTATGGGCGACGTCGAGCAGGAGGTCGGCTTTGCCCGGAATGGCGATGCGCTCCAGACGACCCGGCCAGCGGGTCTGGCGGATTCCGGATTCGATCTGCGCCGGGGTAATCCGGAAGCCATGATGCTGAGTCAGTTCGACGGCAGCGGCAATCGCGAGGGCGATGTTGCGGCGCTGGTGGGCTCCGGCCAGCGGCGAGTCCACCTCGATCGCTTCGCCCAGAACCGTCAGCGGGTACCGGTTGCGCAGGTTTGAGCTTTCAACGGCTTCGGTGAAGGCCGGGACGTACTCGGCGGCATTCACGCCGCGAACATTCAGAGCGACGGCGACTTCGCCGATGGTCTGGTTGGCCTCGGGGTGCTGCGGCAGCGTGACGAGAACGCCATTGGGGCGGAGGATGCCGGCCTTCTCGCGGGCGATCTCGGGAATGGTATGGCCGAGCCACTCGATGTGATCGAGGGAGATGTCGGTGATCACGGAGAGGAGCGGATCGACGACGTTGGTGGCGTCGAGGCGGCCGCCCATGCCGACTTCGAGGACGGCGAGATCGATCCGGGCTTCGGCGAAGGCGGAGAAGGCGAGCGCGGTCAGGGTTTCGAAGAAGCTGGGGTAGCCGGGCAGACGGCCTTCGCGGACCAGCTGACCGGCGCAGTCGTCGACGCGGAAGTAGTGGCGGGCGAAGTCGGCGTCGGAGATCGGAGTGCCGGCCACGCGGACGCGCTCGTTGACGCGGTCGAGGTGAGGAGAGGTGTAGAGGCCGGAGCGATAGCCCGCGGCAAGGAGGATAGCGGAGAGCGTGGCCGAGGCGGAGCCTTTGCCGTTGGTGCCGGCGATGAGGACGGAGCGGAAGCGCTGCTCGGGGTGGCCGAGGGCGGCGACGAGGGTTTGCATCTCCTCGAGGCGGAACTTGCGGTGGGGCTGGCCGGGCGCGACGTGGAGCTCGGCGACTCGGGCTTGCAGGTGGTCGAGGGCGGCGGCGTAGGACATGCTTCAGTTCCAGGATGCGGGTGCGGGCGAAAAAAGCTGGTTTGGATGCATAGGTTATGTGGCCTGGATTCAGCAACCTGCTCGACTGGCCATGAGCCTCATCGGTCCATCTGCTCAATTAGAGACTACTTCGAGGGGGCTCCTGCTGATTTTACTTGCGGGGGGCGGAGATTCGCGATGGGAGAAAGATCGGGAGCGGTTGGCGACGGCGGCGATTTTCAAAGAGCGAACACTCGCACCAGCGAGGAGGCCTGGGCCTGGATGGAAAAGGCTCTGTTCGCGCGGAGCGCTGGACAGAACTTTCCTGTTTCAGCGTAGGGGAAACGTGAGGCTGGCACAAGAGTACGGAGGTACTGCGGGGGGGCGGCCGACGTTTCCAGAAGACGATCCCCCCAGGGGCGAATCCGCGATTGCCGCGGCCCCGGACACCCTGCGTCGAGCGAAGCCGGGTGCCGACCGGACGCATCGGGACCTCGCGCTCCTGTGGCAATGGCACAGGTTTTGTGGGATACTTCTGTGGTCGTAACACAGGAGAAACAGGTGGCGGATTCAAAACTGGATTTACTGCAGGGAACGCTGGACCTGATGGTGCTGCAGACGCTGGCCGCGATGGGGGAGCAGCACGGGTACGGGATTGCGCGGCGCATCGAGCAGGTGAGCGGCGATGAGGTGCTGCTGAATCAGGGGACGATTTACGCGTCGCTGGTGCGGCTGCAGCAGCGCGGATGGATCGAGGCGGAGTGGGGTGTGTCCGACAACAACCGCAAGGCGAAGTTCTACCGGATCACGGCGCGGGGGCGGAAACAACTCGCCGAAGACGCGGCGTACTGGCAGAGGCTGGCGGCGGTGATGGGGCGAGTGTTGGGGCAGGCAACAGGCAACAGGCAATAGCTGGGAGCCGGGGGCTCGGAGTCGGGAGCCCTTGCAGGCGGAGGACGATGCGATGGCGGATGGGTGGGGGCGGCGGATGGGGCAGCGGGTGCGGGCGTTCTTTGGAAAGGCTGCGCTGGATCGTGAACTGGATGCCGAGATGGCGACGCACCTGGAGATGGCTATTGAGGAGAACGTGCGCAGCGGGATGACGCCCGAAGAGGCGCGGCGGCGGGCACTGGTGCGATTTGGAGGCATGCAGCGGGCACGCGAGGAGCAGAGGGCGGCGCGGGGGTTGCCGTTTCTGGACGTGCTGGGACAGGATCTGCGCTACACGATGCGAACGCTGCGGCGGGATACGGGATTCACGGTGGTGGCGGTGCTGATTCTTGCGCTGGGGATCGGGGTGAACGTGGCGGTGTTCAGCGTGGTGAACACGCTGCTGCTGCGGCCGCTGCCGTTTCCTGAGGCGCAGAGGCTGGTGTGGGTGCAGGGGCCGCCTCAGGGATGCGGCATGTCGTGCGTGACCTACTCGGTGGACGCGTTCGAGGATTATCAGCAGCGGAACCGGACGCTGTCGGGGGTAACGGCGTACTTTCCTTTCCTGGGGGCGCTCGGCTACAAGCTCACAGGACACGGAGAACCGGTTCCGGTATCGGGCGTCTCCGTCGAGGGGAATTTCTTTCAGGTGCTGGGGGTGCAGCCGTTTCTGGGGCGGGGCTTCACCGCGGAGGAGACGCGGCTGCACGGGCGGCCCGCGGTGCTGCTGAGCTACGCCTTCTGGCAGCGGCAGTTTCATGGGGATCGCGGCATTGTGGGACAGGCGATCGAGCTGAACAACACTCCTACCACGGTGGCGGGAGTGCTGCCGCGGAGCTTCGATTTCGGCAGCGTGTTTGCGCCGGGCACCAACCAGGAGATTTTTGTGCCTGCGATCAACGACCAGATGCGGAGCTGGGGCAACGTGTTCCTGATTGTGGGCCGGATGAAGCCGGGGGCGAGCTTTGCCCAGGTGAGTGAGGAGGCGGAGCGGCTGTTTCCGGATTTCTATTTCAACAACAGTCATCCGGAATACGGCAAGGGCTATAAGGCGTGGCTGGAGCCGCTCCAGGAGCATGTGAGCGGAAACCTGCGCCGGTCGCTGGAACTGCTTTGGTGCGCGGTGGGGCTGATCCAGCTGATTGTGTGCGTGAACCTGTCGAATCTGCTGCTGGCGCGATCGGCGGCGCGGAGCAAGGAGTTCGCGATGCGCAGCGCGCTGGGCGCAGGGCGGCTGCGGATTGTGCGGCAGATGCTGACGGAGAGCCTGCTGCTTTCGGCGGCGGGCGCGGTGCTGGGACTGGGCATAGCGGTGGGGATCACTGCCTGGCTGGCGCGGGCGAGTTCGATCGCGCTGCCGCTGCTCTCGGATGTGCGGGTGGATGGCGCGGCGGTGGCATGGACGGTGCTGATCGCGACAGCGGCAGCGGTGCTGTTCGGGACAGCTCCCGCGCTGCGCATGGCGGGGAAGCATCTGCAGGAAGCGCTAAAGGACAGCGGGCATGGAACGAGCGCCGGGCGCCGGCATGAAGCGTTGCGCTCGGCTCTGGTGATCAGCGAGGTGGCGCTGGCCTGCGTGCTGCTGGTGGGCGCGGGGCTGCTGTTGCGGAGCTTTCTAAAGGTGATGGAGATCAACCTTGGATTCCAGCCGGATCGGGCCGCGGCGATCCGTGTGGAGGTGGATCCCAACGTCATCGGTGCGGACGGGAATCCGAATGCCGCGCTGCTGGTGGCGGCGATGCAGAACATTCTGCGGGGCGTGAAGAGCATTCCTGGAATTGAAGGGGCGGGGATCACGGACATGCTGCCGCTGGATCAGAACCGGAGCTGGGGGTTGTCGGCGCCAGGGATGGACTGCAGCAAGCGCAAGTGTCCGGACGCTCTGGTGCAGATCGTGACGCCGGGATATCTGGAAGCAATGGGGATGAAGCTGCGCGAGGGGCGGGACTTCGCGTGGTCGGACGGGCCGAAGGATGGGTGCGTGGTGATTCTGAACGAGGCGGCGGGAAAGCGGCTGTGGCCGGGGGAGGATCCCATGGGCCGCATTGCCGATATCGGTCAGTGCAACAAGCCGCCGCGGGTGATTGGCGTGGTGGACGATGTGCGGGACACGAGTGTGGAAGGCGGCTCGGATGGTCCGGAGGCATATTTGCCGATGGGGCAGGCGAAGCCGGTGGGCGCGGAGCTGGTGGTGCGGACGCAGCTGCCACCGGCGGCGCTGGCGGCGAGTGTGATGCACGTACTGCGGGGGATGAATCCGGGACAGCCGGCAACGGAGTTTCGGCCGCTGCGCTCGTTTGTGGACCATTCGGTTTCGCCGCGGCGATTCTTTGTGCTGCTGGTGGGGATTTTTGCGGGGCTGGGGCTGCTGCTGGCTTCGCTGGGGATCTACGGGGTGATTGCGTATTCGGTGACGCGGCAGACGCAGGAGATCGGGATTCGCATGGCGCTGGGGGCGAGCCGGGGACGGGTGCAGGCCGGGGTGCTGTGGAGGACCCTGCGAATGGCTTTGCTGGGAATGGGCGCGGGCAGCGTGGTGGCATTTCTGGCAGCACGGGCGATTGCGTCGCTGTTGTACGGGACCGAGCCGACGGATCCGCTCACGTATGGCGGGATGATCGTTCTGCTGCTGGGGGTAGCAGCGGTGGCGGGATATCTGCCGGCGCGGCGGGCATCGCGGATCGATCCGATGGTGGCGCTGCGGACCAACTAGCGGGAAGCGGGGAGAACGAACCCGGAGTTGTCTTCGACCGCAGCGCGCGGGCGGCTTTGCCTGAGATGAGATGGACGCGGGGTAAACTGGGAACAGGATGATCCTCCCCTTTGTCCGCGAGCTGCTGGCGGACCTGGAGCATACCCCTTCCTTCGAACAGGCAAGAAGGCACCTGGCCCTTGCCCGCGGGCGTCGTCGTGTGTCCGGACTGACGTCGACGGCGCGGGCGCTCTACATTCCTCTCTTTGCGCGGGCCGCCGGTGTGCCGGTGGCGCTGATTGTTGCTGACAATAAGGCTGCCGAGGCGGCGCTGCTGGCGGTGCGGACCGGGTGCGAGCTGACGGGAGCGATCGCGCCGGAGCGGGTGCTGCTGCTGCCGGCGCACGACGTGCTGCCGTTTGAGAATCTGTCGCCGCACCCCGATATTCAGGAGCAGCGGGCGAAGACGCTGTGGAAGATTGCTACCGGAGAGGCGTCGATTGTGATTGCGCCGGTGGAAGCGGCGGCGATGAAGCTGTTTCCGGCGCCGTTCTATGCGGGGCTGGCGCAGGTGCTGCGGCGCGGCGAGGAAGTGGACGTGGAGACGCTGCTGGCGCACCTGACCAGCATTGGCTACACGCGCAACGACATTGTGGAGATGCCGGGGCAGTTCACGCGGCGTGGCGGGATTCTGGATGTGTACTCACCGGAGGCGGATCGGCCGGTGCG
>DASXFH010000007.1:0-9863 GCA_036489655.1 Acidobacteriaceae bacterium
CAGGTTTTCACAGTTGGTGCCGTCGCGCTCCACCAGATAGGGAATGGCGTCGATGCGCAGCCCGTCCGCGCCCATATCCAGCCAGTAGCGCATCACCTTCAGCACTTCTTCCAGAACCGCGGGATGGTCGTAATTCAGATCGGGCTGGTGCGAGAAGAAGCGGTGCCAGTAGTACGCCTGGGCCACAGGATCCCAGGTCCAGTTCGACTTCTCCGTATCGGTGAAGATGATCCTGGCATCCTTGTATTTCTGGTCCGTGTCGCTCCAGACATAAAAATTCCTTTCGTCCGAGCCCGGCGGCGCGTGGCGAGCGCGCTGGAACCAGGGATGCTGGTCCGATGTGTGGTTGATGACCAGCTCGATCATCACCTGCAGCCCGCGATCGTGCGCCGCATCCAGGAAGCGCCGGAAGTCTTCCAGCGTTCCATAGCTGGGATTGACGCTCATGTAATCCGAAATGTCGTAGCCGTCATCGCGCAGCGGCGAGGGAAAAAAGGGCAGCAGCCAAAGGCAGGTCACGCCCAGGTCCTGCAGGTAGTCGAGCTTCTCCATCAGCCCCTGGAAGTCGCCGAGGCCATCGTTATTGCTGTCAAAGAAGGCTTTGACGTGGATCTCGTAGATGATCGCGTCCTTGTACCAC
The DNA here is from genome assembly GCA_036489655.1 of Acidobacteriaceae bacterium. Lineage (GTDB taxonomy): Bacteria > Acidobacteriota > Terriglobia > Terriglobales > Acidobacteriaceae > Palsa-343. The sequence continues at coordinate 641 of DASXFH010000007.1, forward strand.
AGCGGGTCGGCCGCGCTGCCCGGCTTGCGCACAATGATCTGGGAGTCCGGCATCAGGGTCAGAGGAGCCTCACTGGTAGTAGTCAAAATCTTTTTCGGAGCGCACTTTCCGGAGCACACGGAAGATGTGCGCCGGCATCCGGTCCGGAGCCAGTTCCACAAAATTGCGCGCACCCTGCCACAGGTAGCGAACCCCGGTCAGGGCATCCAGCACCTGGAAGCTTTCGTCGGGACGGAGATGCAGCCGCTCCAGATCGAGCGTCACCCATCCCGACTGCTGGTGAAAGGAATCGAGATTCACCACCGTCAGGATGGCGTTGTTCCCTTCCCGGCTGGTCTTGCTGTAGGCGATCAGGTACGGATTGTCGGTGGGGTGAAAGAACAAATCGTGGTTCGCATGCAGCGCCGGATTCTCCCGGCGCGCGCGGTTCACTGTTGCCATCACGCTCGCGATGCTGTGCGGCGCCTCCAGATTCCAGTCGCGAATCTCATATTTTTCGGAGTTCAGATACTCTTCGCTGCCCGGCCGAATCGGCTGGTTCTCACCCAGCTCAAACGCCGGTCCATAGATGCCATAGTTCGGCCCCAGCGTCGCCGCCAGCACGAATCGGGTTATAAACGCCGGCCGGCCGCCCACCTGCAGCGCCTCCGGCAAAATATCCGGCGTGTTTGGCCAAAGATTCGGCCGCATAAACTCGCTCACCCGCTCCTTCGTCAGTTCGGTCAGGTATTCCGTGATCTCCTGCTTCGTGTTCCGCCACGAGAAATACGTGTACGACTGCGAGAAGCCCACCTTGGCCAGCCGCTGCATCACGCGCGGCCGCGTGAACGCCTCTGCCAGGAAGAGCGCGTCAGGATAATGGCTCTTCAGCTCGCCAATCACCCACTCCCAGAAGGGAAAGGCCTTGGTGTGAGGATTGTCGACGCGGAAGATGCGCACGCCCTGCTCCAGCCAATAGACGAAGACGTCGCGCAAACCGTTCCACAAGCCCTGCCAGTCGCTGCTCTCAAAATCCAGCGGATAAATGTCCTGGTACTTCTTCGGCGGATTCTCGGCGTACTGAATGGTTCCGTCCGCACGCTTCTTAAACCACTCCGGGTGTTCCTTCACCCAGGGATGATCCGGCGAGCACTGGAAGGCGATATCCATCGCCAGTTCCATCCCCTTGTCGGCGACCGCGCCGAGCAGATGGTGGAAGTCCTCCAGCGTGCCCAGCTGCGGATGGATCGCTGTATGTCCGCCCTCTTTCGATCCAATCGCCCACGGGCTGCCGGCATCGCCGTCTTCCGCCTTCACCGAGTTGTTCTTTCCCTTGCGGAAGGCGTGGCCGATGGGATGAATCGGCGGCAGGTAGAGCACGTCGAAACCGAGACCGGCAACGTAATCCAGGCGCTTCTCCACGTCCTGGAATGTGCCGTGTTTGCCCGGCTCAGAGGAGGTCGAGCGCGGGAACAGCTCATACCAGGCCGAGTAGCGAGCCCGCTCGCGATCGACGGTGACGCGCAACTCGCGCTCGTAGCGGGTTTCCAGAGCCGGATCCGGATACACGGCCATCATCGCGGCCAGCGCAGGGTCGAGGGCCGTCTTCTGCGCCGCTTCCAGGTCCTTTGTGCCGCGCAGGTCCGTGGCCCAGCGGCGCAGCGCGTCGGCATCATCGCGTCCGGCGCGCACCGCGGCTTGTTCCACCAGCTGCCCTCCGTTCAGCAGATCGACGCGAACGTCCTGACCGGCGGCCGCCTTCTTCTCCAGATCGCTGCGCCAGGTATCGAAGTGGTCGATCCAGCCAGCGACGGTATAGAGATATTCGCCGATGCGGCTGACGGGAAACTCGCCGCGCCAGCGATCGTTGCCGAGTGGCTGCATAGGAACCACAGACCACTCAGACAGCTCGTGGTAGCGGAAGAGGAGGCGCGCAGCAACGTGATCGTGACCGTCGGCAAAGACGTCGGCTTCCACGCGAACAGGGTCGTTGACAATGCGCTTGATGGCAAAGCGGCCCGCGTCGATCTCGGGCTCGACGCTCTCGACCACAACGCGTTTCCGTCCATCCGCGGGTTTGTGCATGAGTCCGCTGCAGCCAGCGCTTCGAGCGTGTTCGCCCTGCTGGTTCTCTCGGATTATACGAAGTGCAAAATGGAATTGCCGCTTATGTGAATGAAAAGCGGAAAGATTTGGTTGCCGACAGGCGCGAACGCGATCTTAGTTGTCCGGCAAAATGGATTCTTCCGAAGCCCGCAATCGCACCAGCCGATCGACGGTGTAAGGCGCGCGCTGCGTGGCTGCGTGATAATGGCGGACCTGCAGTTCGCCGAGCAGCCCCAGAGCCAGAAACTGCGTTCCGGCCAGAATCATGACCGCGGCAACCACGAAGAGCGGCCCATGCTGATCCATTACGTGCTGGTGCGTGAAGATCTTGAGAGCCAGCAGGAATGCCGAAATTGCGCCGCCGCCAAAAATGCCCAGCGCGCCGAAGAGACCGAAGAAGTGCAGCGGCCGCGTCATGTATTTCAGCAGGAAGCGGATGGTCATCAGGTCGAAGAAGACCCTGAAGGTCCGTCCGATACCGTAGTGGGACTGGCCGCGCTCGCGATTCACATTGGTGATGGGAATCTCGCAGATGCTGGCGCCATACCACGAAGCCAGGGCCGGGATGAAGCGGTGCATCTCGCCGTAGAGCGGGATGTTGTGGATGACCTCGCGACGATAGGCCTTGAAGGTGGTGCCGAAGTCGTGAATATCCACGCCGGAGAGCTTTGCCATGAGCCAGTTGGCGCAGCGCGAGGGAATGCGGCGCATGACGAAGTTGTCGATGCGCTCTTTGCGCCAGCCGCTGACCACGTCATAGCCTTCTTCGAGCTTCTCCAGGAAGCCTGGAATCTCGTTGGGATCGTGCTGAAGATCGCCGTCCATGGCGAGGATGAAATCGCCTTCGGCGTGATCGAAACCGGCAGCCAGAGCCGAGGTTTGTCCGAAGTTGCGCCGCAGCTTGACGACCAGAACCCGGCTGTCGACCGCGGCAATCTCTTCCAGCAGGCGGCAGGTTCGGTCGTTGGAGCCGTCGTCCACAAAGACCAGCTCGAAGGACTCACCCACATGCTCCATGACCTCCTTCAGACGGTCATAAAGGGTGGTGACGTTCTCTTCTTCATTGTGGAAAGGGACGACGATGGAATACTTCGGCATAACTCTCTGATTATAGACTTCGGGCGTTGGCGAAAAGGTGCGAGGAATCTGCGCGTGCTCCCCAGCCAGGTCAACTTCGGGCGTGAATGGGCCGCCGAAATACATGGCTCCCCCGGGGTAGGGGACATGCGGCAAGCTGATGAATCCATGAGGGTTCCGCGGATACCGTTAAGGCATTCAGCAAACCTCTGGAATCCAGGAGCTTATCGGAGGCCTTCGACGGATCGTCCTGGAGCGCGGTCCAACAAAAATTCGTACGGCGGGTCGAATTGGGGATATGCACAGACGAGGGGGACCACAATGGGCGAAGGATCGTGTCATGAGATGAGCGCTGGTTCGGGTCGTGGTTCGGGTAACGGTTCGGTTATGGCAAAGCAGCCGCAATTTCGCGATGGCGATCCGAGAAGGAGGAACATCCATGAAAATCGTAGTCGCTGGCGGTACCGGGCTCATTGGATCGAGGCTTGTTCAACGGCTTCGCGAGCAGGGGCAGGAGGTTGTCGCGGCATCGCCTAAATCCGGCGTCAACTCCATCACGGGCCAGGGACTGGCGGATGCGCTCAGGGGCGCTTCCGCTGTTGTCGATGTAACTAACTCGCCTTCATGGGACGATGCGGCGGTGTTGCAGTTCTTCGAGACATCGACTCGCAACCTCCTGGAGGAGGAGGGGCGCGCGGGCGTGGGACATCACGTGGCCCTGTCCGTGGTGGGAACGGAGCGTCTTCTGGCCAGCGGCTTCTTCCGGGCGAAAATGGCGCAGGAGAAGCTGATCCAGGAAGGCTCGGTCCCCTATACCATCGTCCGCGCGACACAGTTTTTTGAATTTGTGAAGACCATCGCCGACTATTCAACGAAAGAGAACGAAGTTCGGCTGCCCCCGGCACTCTTCCAGCCGATGGCCGCCGATGATGTTGCGGCCGCCCTGGCCGAAATCGCAATGAGCCCGCCGGCGAACGGCATGGTTGAAATCGGAGGGCCCGAAATGTTTCGTCTGGACGAACTGGCGCGGCGGGAGCTGGCCGCGCTCAAGGACCCACGGAAGGTGATCTCGGACCCGAACGCCCACTACTACGGCATTGCGGTGAGCGAGAGGACGCTGGTTCCGGAGAAAGGCGCACGGCTGGGTGAGACCCACTTTGAAGCCTGGCTGCGTCGCGCCGCGCAATCCTCAGAAAAGAAGGGTGCGCACGCCGCCTGAGCGCGGCGCGGGGCGAACGCGATCTTTGAGCTTGTCCGGGCTCGCCGGTACGCGGCGGTTGCCGCTTGCGGCGAGGGGCGAGGTTGTGCGTATCTGAGACGAGGCTGGGGGCGGGTCGTATCACCTTCGCCGCAGCCGACTGCGGAGACAAAGCCGCGGGTGCTGACCGTACGCCGGGTACCTTGTTGAACGAGTGGCCTGGCCTCTTCTCAGAATTGACTCCGCCGACCGGGTTTGCTGGTGGTGGGATGGTGCGAAGAACCGAAGCGGCGTATTGGCGAGAAGTCGAGATATCAACAGCGTTCCGGGTTGCGGCTATAATGCGCAATGCTCGATCTGCGGCAACATGCCGAGCACCTGGACGCCCTGACGGCCGCACCCCGGAATCACACGCTGCTCTTCGAAAATGAGACCGTTCGGGTGCTCGACACGCTCGTCCGCCCCGGAGAGATCGTCCCGCTGCACACACACCAATGGCCGAGCACAAATTACCTGCTCAGTTGGAGCGACTTCATCCGCCGCGATGCTGACGGCGCGGTGCTCCTGGACAGCCGCAGTCGCTCGCCGAAACCTGCCACTGGAAATGCCTTCTGGGGACCGCCCCTGGCGCCGCACACCCTGGAAAACATCGGCGCGTCCGACCTTCACGTCATTACGGTAGAGATCAAACACGCCTGATCGCTGCTGCCCTCACTCGGCGCGCAGGACCTCTGCTGGGTCGACGGCGGCGGCGCGGCGGGCGGGGATGTAGCTGGCGAGCAGGGCGGCGGCCGTGAGGATGACCGGAACCGTTATCCATGTGAGGGGATCGAGCGGGGTGATGCCGAAGAGCAGCGAGCGCATCGACTCCGTCAGGAGGGCGGCGGCGGCGAGTCCGATGAGGCCGCCGACGCCGGTGAGGACGAGGGCGGAGCGGACAAAGAACCAGCGCAGGGTGCGACGGGGCGCGCCGAGGGCGAGACGGATGCCGATTTCGCGGGTGCGCTGGGAGACTGCGTAGGCCATGACGCCGTAGATGCCGATGATGCTGAGGGCCAGAGCCATGGATCCGGCAATGGCCAGCATGGTGAGAGTGAAGGAGGTGCGAGCCATGGACTGGCTGTAGAGGTCCTGCATGGTGCGTACGTTGGCCAGGGGCAGATTGCTGTTCACGGACCAGACGGCCTGCTGCAACTGGGCGATAAAGCCGGAGGTGCCCGCCTGGGAGCTGCGGACAACGAAGGTGGCCGAGCGCGAGACACGGATGGCAGGCGTGTGCGAATACGGGTCATTGATCTGGGCTGCCCAGTAGACGGTGGGCGGGGCAACTTCGTCGACGCCGTGCTGGCGGACATCCTGGACAACGCCAATGACTTCCTGCCATGGCATGGAAGAGAACTGTCGGACACGCTTGCCGATGGCGGCCTGCGGGGTGCCCCAGTTTTCGCGGGCGAAGCCTGCCGAGACGATGAGGTAGTTGTGGAGACCGTAGAGGTCGTCCCAGGTGAAGGGGCGGCCGGCGACGAGGGGAATGCCCATGGCGCGGAAGAATCCCGGAGAGACGTAATTGAAGAAGCGGAGAGGCGGCTCGCCGTTGGGATAGACCTTGCCCTCGACGGCGATCTCATCCCAGTTGGGATCGTTATTGTCCATGGGGACGGCCTGGGCGAATCCGACGCCGGAGACGCCGGGGATGGCGGCGATGCGGTCGACAATGTCGTTCTGGGTGCGGGTGACGGAGACGGGCGAGGGGATGAGCTGATCGGGAATCCAGATGTCGAGGGTCTGGATGTGCGTGGGATTGGAGAAGCCGGGATCGACGTTGCGGAGCGCGGCAAAGCTGCGGATCATGAGAATCGCGCTGATGAGCAGGACGAGGGCCATGGCGGTCTGCGCGATGACGAGGAGGTTGCGGGAGCGGTGCGAGGCGCGGCTGCCGCTGGCCGTACGGGTGGACGAACCCATGGTGAGAGAGAGGCGGGCGCGGGCGTAGCGCCAGGCGGGGATGGCTCCAAAGAGGAGGCCGGAGACGGCGGCGAGCAGGAAGGTGAAGGCGAGGGAGCGGGCGTCGATTGCGATTTCAGAAAGGCGCGGGAGGTTGGTGGGGCCGAGGGCAACAAGGAGGCGGAGGCCGCCCCAGGCAACGGCCAGGGAGAGCAGGCCGCCGAGGAGGCCGAGGGTAACGCTCTCGAGGAGCAGCTCGCGGGCAATGCGGGCGCGTCCGGCGCCGAGGGCGGCGCGGATGGAGAGCTCCTGCTGGCGCGAGTCCGCGCGAACGAGGAGGAGGTTGGCGATGTTGGCGCAGGCGATGAGCATCACGAGGCCGACCGTCGCCATGACGATCCAGAGAACGTTGCTGACGTTGCCGATGACCTGCTGCTTGAGCGAACGGAAATGGGGGGCGATGCGCCAGAGTCTGTAGTAGTGCGGGTCGCTGCCGGGACCGTTGGACCAGGAGTCCATCCAGACAGGGATGAGGCGAGCGACGTCGGCATCAGCCTGGGCAATGGAGACGCCGGGCTTGAGGTGGCCGATGCCGTAGTAGCCGAAGCCGGCGAGGATTTCGTGGACGGGATCGAGGGCGAGGGGGACGAGGATTTCAAAGGGCCGGTCGGCAACGCGGAAGTTGCGAGGCATGACGCCGACGATGGTGCGGGGCTGGGCATCGACCTGGAGAACGCGGCCGATGACGGCAGGATCGCCGCCGAAGCGACGCTGCCAGTAGCCGTAGCTGAGCATGACGGTTTTTGCGCCACGGGGATCCTGATCGGCCGGGGAGAACCAGCGGCCGGCGGCCGGAGGAACGGCGAGGGACTGGAGCAGGCCGTCGCTGACGGCGATGGTATGGACCTGCTCGGGCTGGGCGACGCCGGTGATGCTGGAGGTGCCGGGGCTCCAGATGCCGAGAGAATCGAAGGTCTGGTTGTGGCGCAGGAAGGTGAGGTACATCGATGCGGAGAGCTGAAGGCCGCTGGAGAAGTTGGCGAGGCCGCCGGCGCCCGGAGCATCGAGCCAGAGAGCCACGAGGTGGCTGGAGTCGGGATACGGGAGCGGGCGCAGCAGCACGCGATTGACGACCGAGAAGACGACGGTGTTGGCGCCGATGCCGATGGCGAGGGTGAGCAGAATGGTGGCGGCGAAGCCGGGAGCTTTGCCGAGGCGACGGAAGACGAGCTTCAGATCGGCGAGGAGGGATTCGATGCGGGGCCACTGCCAGGCTTCGCGGCTGCGCTCCTGCAGAAGGGTGACGTTGCCGAAGGCGCGGCGGGCGGCCTGTTCCGCCTGGGCGCGAGGCATGCCGTCTTCCATCAGCTCTTCCACTTTTTCGGCGATGTGCTCCTCGATGGAGACGGCGAGGTCGTCGTAACGGCGGCGGCGGGAGAAGAGAGAACGGAAACCGGAGAACTGGGGCATGGGCTTCCCTCCTTAGGTGCGGGCCGCGGCAAGCACGCGGGCGATGCCAGCGGTCATTTGTTCGAAGCTGGAGCGCTCCTGCTCGAGGCGGCCGCGGCCGGCTTTGGTGAGGCGGTAGATGCGGGTGGGGCGGCCTTTGGCGGAGACGCCTTCTTCGGACGAGAGCCAGCCTTCACGGAGCATGCGCTGCAGGGCGGGATAGAGCGAGCCCTCTTCGATGCGGAGCAGATCGTCGGAAGCCTGCTGGATATGCTTCACCAGGGCATAGCCGTGCATGGGCTTGAGGCGGAGCGACTGGAGGATCATCATCTCCAGGGCGCCGGGAAAGAGGTCGCGCGAGATGGCTTGGCGGTCCATGGAGGATGAGTCTAGCACCTGTATAGCTATTTTGGGAATAGGTATCGGGGAGGAGGGAGGAGCTGGGAGCCAGGGGGGAGGAGCTGGGAGGAGGGAGGCAGGAGGCGGGAGGGTATTCACGCGGCACTCATGGGAATGTAATTCACCAGCAGTTCATCCTGGATCGAGGCATGCGGCTGTATATCTACGGCCAGTAACTCTCCTGACAACAGGATAATTTCCCAGCGGATGGCCCCTCCATGCCACTCAGGACCTTCGTGCGTCTGTTTGTTCTTTTGTCGATCACCGGGATCGGCGCGGCCCAGGATATACCTCGCTCCTCGCATGTGTGGATCGTGACGGAAGAGAATCACAGCTTCGAGGAAGTCATCGGCAATCCGCAGATGCCTTATTACAACTCGCTCCTGAAGCAAGCCGGGTTAGCTACGCAGTTTTATTCCGATGAACATAGTTCGTTGCCGGCGCTGATGTGGTTTGTGGCCGGCGCGCCGGTGGAGACGGATAACAACACGGTGTCGTGCCAGCACAGCGAAGATAACCTGGTGCGCGAGCTGCTGAAGCGCGGATACAGCTGGCGGTCGTATCAGGAGGCGATGCCTTCGGCGGGGTACCAGGGGCTGTATGGGGGGCCGAACAACGTATATGCGCGGCGGCACAATCCGCTGGCGGACTTTACGGACGTGTGTCCGGGGACGGGACAGGACACGAACAGCGTGCCGTATACGCAGATGGCGACGGATTGGTCCAATGGGAAGACGGTGAACTATGCGTACATCACGCCGGATCTGCAGGACGATGCGCACGACGGCACGCTGCAGCAGGCGGACCAGTGGCTCGAGGCGCATCTGCCGGCGATTCTGGCGCGGCCGGAGTTTGGGCCAGGAGGCGATGGACTTCTGTTTATCGTGTGGGATGAGGCCGATCTGAGCGACGATAACCGGTGCTCGGCGACGGTGAGCCAGGGCTGCGGCGGGCACACGGCGACGCTGGTGATCGGTCCGCATGTGAGGGCGGGCTATCAGTCGACGGTGACGTATCATAACGAAAACGTGCTGGCGACGGTGTGTGCGGCGATGGGGTTGTCGCCGTGTC
>DASXFH010000010.1:0-1579 GCA_036489655.1 Acidobacteriaceae bacterium
ACATTCGCCGGTCTCGCGATACACCAGCGAATCAAGGACTCTGCGGCCTGGGGAGATAGCAGCAGGATGGCGTCGTAGCGCCGCCGCAGCGCCTCCAATTCGCTGACGGACCTCTGCCAGTGCTTTGCCAGATCGAACTTCACCGGCCGTTGAAACGCAATCGCGAGCGGTGTAACGGCGCGCATACGCGAGACGCGATAGGTGCGCATGCCGCGCGGCGTCCGCGCCACCAGGTACCAGCTCATTCCCTTCACCACCAAACCCAGCGGGTCGACCACGCGCGGGCCGCGCTCGCCATCGGCGCGCGTGTAGTCAAAGCTGAGCCGGCAATCGCGCGCCACGGCATCCTGCACCGCCGGCAGCATGGAGAGGTCTTCGCTCACCGGCCTCCAATCGTTGGCGTCCACGTGCAGCCGTTCCCGCATGGCCACGGCCTGCTCGCGCATGTTGCCGGGCAGGGACGCCATCAGCTTGCCCATGGCGCGCTCCGCTGCCGCTGCCAGGCGTGGCTCTTTCAATGCGCGGGGCTGCGCCATCAGCAGTGCACGCAGTTCGGCGGCGTCGAGTCCAGGCACCTGCGTCCGCCAGCCTTTTTCCAGTTGCCAGCCGCCCTGGGCACCACGCAGCGCCGTAACCGGCACACCTGCGGCGCTGAGCGCCTCCATGTCACGATGCATCGTTCTCTGCGACACCTCAAGGCGCTCGGCAAGCGCACGCCCGGTCATGCGGCCATGGGCCTGCAATAGCAGAAGCGCGGAGAGGAGCCGGTCCGATTTCAGTGTGTTACCTCGCTCCTTACATTTTTTCTTTTTTCAATTATGACACTCTCTGTCATAAATAGATTCTTACTCTTGTTCTGTAAGCAGAATCGCTTCGGAGGAAGACTATGGAGCTCAAGGAATTTTTCCTGATGCAGTTGGAGCAGGAAACCACGCTCACCCGCAAGGTCATCGAGCGCGTGCCCGAGGGGCATAACGATTGGAAACCGCACCCCAAGTCGATGGCGCTGGGCTATCTGGCGGCCCTGGTGGCCTCCATGCCCGGATGGGTGGCCTTCATGATTGAAGGCGACGAGCTGAACTTTGAGGATCCGGCCAGCGAGAAGTTCCGTGCACGCCCCGCCGAGACACGCGCAGAGCTTCTACAGTCCCTGGCCGACGGCGCTGCCAAGGCCAAGCGAGCTCTGGAAGGCACTGACGAACGGCACCTGCACGATCGCTGGCGCCTGGTCTCCGGCAATCGCGTGCTGGCCGAGGGCGCTCGTTACGTCATGATCTCCGATGCCGTCTTCAGCCATTTGGCCCACCACCGCGGACAGTTGACCGTGTACCTGCGGCTGAATGAAGCCGCGGTACCGGCCCTGTATGGGCCATCCGCCGACGAGGCGCAGTAGACGCCAACATCCTTTTTCCGCGAATTCAGGGAACTGTTTCGCAGCCCAGCCGTAAATGACAGACAGCGGCGGGTGACAGCATGGCAGCTCTGCGGCAGGACTTCATCTATACTCTTCGGCGGCTCTCCAGGACGCCTGGGTTTGTGCTGGCGGTGGTACTTTCCATCGGAATCGGTATCGCCACCA
>DASXFH010000014.1:0-1506 GCA_036489655.1 Acidobacteriaceae bacterium
TCGATCCCGTTCGCCTCCAGGATCTGCTCCGCGCCCGGCGTCGCCTCGAAGACGCAGCTCACCACCGCCTTCTCCGCACCGAAGCGCACCAGCTCGCTCGACGCCTTGCCGCCCAGCAGCAGCACCAGCGCATCGATCAGGATCGACTTCCCCGCCCCCGTCTCTCCGGTCAGCAGGTTCAGCCCCGCGCCAAACTCCGCCACCGCGTGGTCGATCACCGCATAGTTTTCCGCGCGCAGTTCCAGCAGCATAAGGCGTCTCGTCACCGAGAGCATAGCAGCCGCACCGCCCGCTCCATAAACCGCCGCCCTCCTGTTTTTTAGTTGTCATCCTGACCCTGAGTGCAACGAAGGGGAAGGACCTGCTTCACCCGGACTGCCTCCGCCGTCCAGGAACAACCAAAAAACTGAGTCGCCCCAAAAACGCACCTCGGGTGCCCTACACCTCGCCTTTACGATGTGGGCCTGCCGCCGCCCGGCAGAATCCGAAGAATCAACGTCCATTCCTTGGTAATGCTGCCGGCCGCCTTCTCGCGATTACACTGAACAGAGCGTATGACCGTCCTCCCCCTCGCTCTCTTTCTCCTGCAAGACGCCGCGCCCGCCTCCGGTCCACTCCCCGGCGCCCACTCCAGCGCCATCGTCGACATGCTCCACAACAGCGGACCCACCGCGCTCACCGTGCTCGGCATCCTGCTCATGGCCAGCGTCGTCTCCTGGGCCATCATCATCGCCAAGTGGCGCACCTTCAATGACGCCGACGTGCAGGGCCGCCGCTTCATCCGCGCCTTCCGCAAATCCGGCCGCCTCTCCGAGATCGCCTCTATCGCCGATCAGTTCAAGCCCAGCCCGCTGGTCGCCGTCTTCCACGAGATCCACGACGAGTACCAGCGCCAGGCCGGCGGCCGTGGCACGCCGCCCAACCCGCAAGCGTTAGAGCGCGCCGCGCAAACCGCCGCCAGCGAATCCCTCACCATCATGGAACGCCGCATGACCTGGCTCGCCACCACCGCCCAGTGCGCTCCCTTCGTCGGCCTCTTCGGCACCGTCATGGGCATCATTGATGCCTTCCACGGCCTCGGCACCGCCGGCTCCGCCACCCTGCGCGCCGTCGCGCCGGGAATCTCAGAAGCTCTCATCACCACCGCCGCTGGCCTGGTCGTCGCCATCCCCGCGGTCATCGGCTACAACCAGCTCACCCAACGCTTACGTGAGTTCGCCGCCCGCATGGACGACTTTGGCCGCGAGCTGCTCAACGCCATCGAAAACGCCGCGCACATTCCTCCCCCGCAACAACCGCCGCCCTCGTACGACGAGCCTCGCAGGAGATCCTGAGCCATGGCCTTCTCCGCAAACGGCCGCACCCAGTCCGCGCTCTCTGACATCAACATCACGCCGCTGGTCGACGTCGTCCTCGTCCTCCTGCTCATCTTCATGGTCACCGCGCCTGTTCTGCAGTCCGGCGTTGAAGTCGCCGTCCCGCAGACCCGCACCGTCAATCAGCTCA
>DASXFH010000036.1:0-4938 GCA_036489655.1 Acidobacteriaceae bacterium
TTCCAGTCCCAACATAGATGGCGAGGGCACCTACGGCGGCGCGGGCGGCGTGTGGATGGGCAGCGGCGGGCCGATTGCGGATAGCGCTGGAAATGTCTACGTGTCGACCGGAAATGGGCCGTGGGATGGGAAGACGGCCTACGCGGACTCGATTCTGAAATTCAGTCCGACGCTGAAGCTGGAAGACTACTTCACGCCCTTCGACTACGCGTATCTGAACTGCCATGACGGCGATCTGGCGGCAGGCGGAATACTGATGATTCCGGGAAGCTCGGACATCGTGGGCGGCGGAAAGGGCGGCAGGCTGTATCTGGTGAACACGGCCAACATGGGGAAGGAGCAGGCCAACGACGCCGGCGCAGTGCAGACAATCTTTTTCGAGTCCGACCTGAGCGCGCCTTATTCCGCGAGCTGCACCGACGCATCGGGGACGCATACGTCGCAGTCGAATTCGTATGAGATCTTCGGAACGTCGGCGTACTGGAACGGCTCGATCTATCTGGGTGTTTCGCCGACGACCACGACGGCGCCGGCCGGGATACGAGAGTTCGTCTACTCCGGAAAATTGAGCTACGGAGCCGAGACGAAGCCGAGCATCCTGGAGAACACCCGTGGAACGACGCCCTTCATCTCTTCTGACGGGAATGCGGATGGGATTCTCTGGATGATCGACACGGGGACGCCGCTGCAGCAGGGCACCTCAACCAAGTCCACCCTCCGCGCCTACGACGCCAACGACCTGGGCACGGAGATTTACAACAGCAGCGAGAACTCCGCAGATGTGCCGGGATACGGAATCAAGTTCAGCTCCCCGATCGTGGCGAATGGAAAGGTGTATATCTCGACCGGGAAGGATCTGACGACAGTTACAAATCCGCGCGGGGAGATTGATGTGTATGGCCTGAAGTAGCGAAGGCGCAGGGCCTTGTTTCCCAAGGCTTGTTCTCAGGCGGTGCTCCTGACGGCAAGAACGGGACAGAGAGCGTGCGACGCCAGGTTGTAGGCCAGCGGGCCGGGCAGGTGCGAGGCAAGATGCGGATGCGTGGTTCCCGGCACCGCGAGGACGAGCAACTGGATGCCGCGCCGTTCGGCAGCTTCCAGGATGAGCGCCTCGGGCGGTCCGAACTCGACCAGGAACTCCGCTTCGATGCCTCTCTGGCTTTGCGGCAAGTCATTTTCGAGGAGACGCATGCGACAGAAGGCGTCCGCAGACATTCTGGTCGAGAGAGGTTCTTTCCAGACGTCTTCCGCAACGTGAAAAACATATAGCTGAGCCTGATGCGCCTTTGCCAGGGCGTAGGCGTACTCCATCGCGCGCCTGGAATGGGGCGAGAAATCGGTAGCAAAAAGGATGCGTTGCAGATGCACCTCGGCCTCGGGCTCGATGGCCGCCTGCGGGCCGATCAGCAGCGCCGGACAGGCCGCCGCCCTGGCGATGGCCTCATCCATTGAGGGTGCCAGTAGCTTGTGCAGGCCGTGCCGGCCGTGGCTTCCCGCGACAATCAGGTCGATGCTGTGCTCGTCCACCAGCGCGGAGGTCACTGCCATGGGATCGCCGTGAGCAAGGATGACCTGAAAGGGAATGTTTTTGAAATGAGAGCTCGCCAGCCAGGCTGCGATGCGGTTCTCGGCTGCCTGCTTCTTCTCCTGCAGGGTTCGATTGAGTTGCTCCGGCGCCATGTGCGCGTACTCCTCTGCTGGAATCACGTGGACGACATAGATCGAAGCACCGAAGCGCCGCGCGATAGCGGCAGCGTAGGGGAGGGCCATGGCAGAGGTGGGAGAGAAGTCGGTAGCGAAGAGAATTCGCTCCAGCCGAATCGGAGTGTCGCCAGTAGACGCGGATGCCTGCGGCATAGGAGAGATCCCCTTTAGTTAGGATGGCGTTTCGGCGGGGTCAGTCTGTACTCCAGTCTGACTCGCCACCGGCTGTGACACAACGAACGGCGCCATCGCCTCGCGGGCTTCCGGGGACGCGATCATGACCAGGCGGTCGTTGGCCTGCAACAGGGTTTCGGTGTGCGGCAGCAACACATGCTCCCGGCGCATGACGGCGATGATTTCGAACTGGCAGGAACTCAGCGTTTCGTAGAGCGCCGCAATGCTCTTGCCAACGATGGCGCTGTCTTTCTTCACCTGGGCCATGGTGAGTTCCCGATTGCCCGGCAGATCGAACCGGATGTGCGATTGCAGCAGGCGCAGTAGATCGATATGGCCTAATTCGTCGGTGAAGTGCAGATTTCGCTTGCCCAGGAGACCGAGGGCGATGCGGATGTGCTCCAGATAATGCGCGGCCGAGTCGCGGCGGGTCGGAACCTGGCCTTCGTACAGGCTGCGATAGGTCAACCGGGACGAGAGCCTTCCCTGGAGCAGGTAGCTGATCATGACGGCCATGCCGGCGGGCACCAGCAGGTGGAAGCCGCCGGCCATCTCGGTGACCATCAGCATGGTGGCGATCGGGACCCGGGCAGCCGCCCCGAAGACCGCTGCCATCCCTACGACGACGAAGACAGCGGGAGGCTGATGCAGAAGAATGGCGAAACTGCCTCCCAGCATGGCGCCGATGAAGAGCGACGGTGCGAAGACGCCGCCGGAGCCGCCGGAAGAGACGGTCAGGGCGAAGGCCGCAATCTTTGCGAATACGAGAAGCAACAGGACGTGCAGCACGATCCGGCCATTGATGGCCAACTGAATCCAGCCATAGCCGCCCTGCAGGACTTGCGGCAGCCAGAGGGCGAGGAGGCCGACGCCCAGGCCGCCGACCGCGGGCTTGGTCCAAAGAGGAATCGGCAGTTTGCGGAAGAGATCGCGGACGCCGTAGAAGACCACGGGTAGCGCGGTGCCGATAATTCCGGCAGCCAGTCCCAGGGCCGCGTACAAGGCATATGCAGTGAATGCCGGCGTGGCCACGGGCGGAATCTGAAAGAGCGGCCGGAAGCCCACGAAGAGCCCATTGACCGCGTAGGCGACCGCCGAGGAGCACATGGTGTAGAGCAGCGCGCCGACTTCAAACTCCATGTTTCCGTAGAGGACCTCGATGGCGAAGACCGCAGTGCCCATGGGGGAGCGAAAGATGGCGGACAAGCCGGCCGCCATGCCCGCCAACAGCAGGAGGCGGCGCTGCTCCTCGGTATGGTGGGTGAGGCGGGCATAGTACGAACCGAGTGTCGCGGTGATCAGCGCGATCGGTCCTTCGCGTCCGGCTGCGCCGCCGGAACCGATGGTGATGGCAGAGGCCACCATTTTGATGGGCGCGACGCGGGGACGGATGATGCCTTCCTGCCGATGGAAGGCGTTGACGGCGGCGTCTGTGCCGTGGCCCTCCGCCTCCGGTGCGAAGCGGTAGACGAGAAATCCCGATACGAGGCCGCCCAACGTGGTGGCAACGGGAATGAGCCACAATCCGTGAGGCCCGATATGTTGCACAAGCGAGCCCGCGGTCTCCAGTCCCGGCGCCTGGTATCCGGCGAGCCGCTGCAGAAAGAGCCGATCGCACAGGCGCAGCATCCACATGAACAACCGCGCGCTCAAAGCGCCGGCAACGCCAAGAAGGGCTGATTCGAGCAGAAGCCGTGGCTCGCCCTCCCGCTGCAACCTCTGCATAACTGCCCTTTTCCTCGACTGCGAAACATCACTGCTCCGCCGTTTGGGAGGCGGAGAGCGGAGGTGCTCGCACCCCCTATTGGTCGTGATGCAGTTTTAGAGGCGTCTGGTGGCCAAGGAGACGTGCAGCTCTTCAATTCAAGTTGAGAAGTGACATGCGGATCATGAGTATTCGAACAGAGGGTTCCGATTATTCGTAGCGGAGCGCCACCACGGGATCGACGCGCATGGCGCGCCGGGACGGCAGGTAGGCAGCGAGCAGCGCGATCGCGAGAAACAGAAGCGAGACGCCGACGAACGAGATGCCGTCGACGAGGTTGACTCCGTAGAGAATGCCGCGCAGCAGGTACGACGCTCCCGTCGCGAGACACATTCCGACGAGCAATCCTGCGAATACAGGCCGGGCGCTTTCGCGCAGCATGAGTGCGAGGATGTGGCGTTTTTGCGCGCCGACGGCCATGCGAATGCCGACCTCGCGCGTGCGCAGGACGACGATGTAGCTGACGGTGCCGAAGATGCCCATGGATGCGAGCAGGAGGCCGAGCATGCCGACCGTGGAGGCGATAGCAGCGGCAATGCCGGAGATGAAGAAGCGCTCGGTCGTATGAAACATCTGTTCCAGTGTGATCGACGTGGCCAACATGTTGGAATCGAGTGATAAGAGGACGGGACCGATCGCATCGATGAACTGCGTTGGATCGGACTTCGTTCGGATGAGAATGGGAAAGTCCTGCGAGTGCTCTTCAGGTAGCGGCAGATAGATCAGCTGAGAATCGCTGCCGTCCAGTTGTATGCCGAACGTGTCGCGGGCGACCCCTATGACCTGGTAAGCCGGACCATCAGGACCTGCCTGGTTCTTGAAGTGGAACTGCCCGTCTGTACCTAAGCGGAGACTGCGTCCGATTGGGTTCAGGTTCGGCCACAGCTGATTCGCAGCAGACTGGCTAAGGATGACAGAAGGCTCAGGCTGGCCGGCTTGCGACACAAACCCGCGACCGGAGAGTAAAGGGATGCTCAGGGTTTGAAAGTAGTTGGGCTCGACGAAGGTGTAGTAGAGCACGGCCCGCGTGTTGTGAGCGGATGGCTTTTCCCCGTTGATCGAGACCGCGGCAGTTCGCACACAGCCGCCGTCGGGGGAACAACCGCTGCTGATTGCAGCGACACCGGGCACGCCGGCAAGCCGATTCCGAAGCTCACGGACAAGTGCAAGCCGACGGTGAGTGTTGTACTTCGGACCTTCAGGGAACTGAAGCTCGAGATCGACGGCGTGCTTGGTTTCGTATCCGGGGTCGCTATTGAGCAGATGAATGGAGCTGCGGATCAACATGCTTCCGG
>DASXFH010000068.1:0-2621 GCA_036489655.1 Acidobacteriaceae bacterium
GCATTCGAGCCCGGCTCCGGTCAGTGCCGCGAGATTCCCTCGCTCACCAGCGAAGACACGCTCGACCCGGCGCGCATCTACGCGACGACCTATCCCTGTGTGGAGCGCGACGGCTACGCCTGGGTGTACATACCCGATGCGGGCCGCGGGCGCCTGCGCACAGAAGACCTGCCGGAACCGCCGTTGTTGCCACGCTTCAGTGAGCGCTGCCGCTCGGCGCATCTCTCGGCCGACCTGCCCTGCAATGTGGACCACGGCATCATTGGCCTGATGGACCCGGCGCACGGGCCGTTCGTCCACCAGGCATGGTGGTGGCGCTCTCGGGCCAGCATCCATGAGAAGCAGAAGCACTTCGAGCCTATCCCGCAGGGGTTTCGCATGTCCGCCCACGCGCCCTCAGGCAACAGTGCGCCTTACAAATTACTCGGCGTGTATGGCCAGCCGATCACGACGACCATCGACTTTGTGCTGCCCAACCGGCGCTGGGAGACCATTCGCTGCGGGGAGAAGTGGTTCTCCAGCCTGACCACGGTCACGCCGGTCACGCCGTCCACCTGCCGCATTGATGTGATGGCGGCATGGAATGTCTTCTATCATGTACCGTTTGTCACCGCGATTGCGCGCTTCTTCGGCGCACGCTTTGTGCGTCAGGATCAGCAGACCATGATCGAACAGGCGCAGGGCCTGCGCCACAACCCGACGCTCATGCTGATTGACGATGCGGACCGGCCGGCGAAGTGGTACTTCGCGCTGAAGCAGGCACGGCTCAACGGAGAGCAGACCCATCCCATGGACGGTCCGGTCACGCTGCACTGGCGAAGCTAGAAACACACGGGCGAAGCGGGAAACAACGACACGAGGGTTTACGAGGTTTCTAGTTGCTCGCCTCGGTAGAGGGCTCACTCACATGGCTCGCCGTTGTGGTGGGCACATCCATCAGACTCTGCCGGCAGCTTTCCTTCCTGGCCGCGAGCGCAGGCTGGTGCACGTGGTTCAAAGCGGCCAGCGCTTCACGCTTGTGCCGCTGCATATAGGTCGCGGTCTGGCGAACAAACGGGTAGCCGCACGCTTCGTCGAAGTGCTCTTCCGTGCCGATCATCTTCAACACGCCGCTTGGATTAGCAACCAGAGCATCGGCGATGGCGACCCGGATACCCTGGCCGAAGTTCGCGTCGGTATACGGAGCAATCTGCGCGGCTGCGTGAAGCCAGCCATTGCTCCCTTCGGCTACACGTTCCAGCACGATGTCGTAGTTCGGTTCTTCGGGGCTGTGCGGATCCACGTCCTTGCTGAGGCGCTGCACAAACTGCCGGGCGCCTTCCCGGTCGATGTGGCGCTGGAACTCCGCCGCGCTCATACTGCGCAGTTCGCTCGAAGGGATACTGTTGGGAGACGGCGCACTCTCGGCAAGCGGATTGTTTTGCTGGTAGCTCTGGCCGCCCGCGGTCACAGGCAACGCTGCCATCAGCGTCAGCAGAGCAGCGGGAACGAGGATCCGAAGGAGCGTCATAGGCAAAATCATCGCACCGCTCACCGATTCAAGCGAGGGAAGCATGCAGAAATTTCGCGACGACGGTAATAAGAAAGCTATGACTACGAAGGGCTTCCGGGTACACCTCCGGATTCCCGATTCGGCTTGAGAGACCAGTCCTGCTGAAACCAGATGGGTCTCCGGTAACTGTTCGCGTGGCTTTCCCTGGCAAGAGATTGTTAGGCCCGGTTCGCACGCGGGCGACACGAACTCAGGGTTGGGGTTTGGCATACCGGTCTACCCGAATATTCAGTGCTGACCCGAGAGCGAGGAAGTCGTCGCGGAGCGCCTTTTCCTTCCCCACAACGTGCGGAGACAGCTCATACCAGATATTCTGCGCCTGCCACAGGTCGAGCGAAAACGGCAGCGCGCGCAGGGCGGTCGCCAGGCTGAGGGCATGCCGCACCGCCTCAGGATCGGCCGGGGTCCGTTGCAGCCATTCCATGGCTGCATGCATGCGCTCGTCGGCCAGATATCCCAGGGTCGGGTGATCCACCACCACCGCATCCTCCCGTGCCTGCGCAAGCAGTCTTTCCACGCCGGCTACGTCGATGGGGTCGGCCTCCAGCGCGCGGCGCAGTTGCGCGTGGATGGCGAACTGAGCCGCCACGCGCAATGCAGCGGGACGCGGCAGACCACTGCGGCCGAGAAAGTGCAGCAGCGATGCGTGGCTGGAGTACAGATCGGTAAGAGCGGTCTCCAGCGATTGCATCGCCGGATCGAGGATGCTCTTCACGATGCGCCGCTGCTCGTCGGCAAAGAGCGAGGTGAGGGAGAAGCGGCTCTCGCCGAAGTAGTCATCCATCAGGCGGACGACCTCGGTGAGATTGCTCGCATCTACGGCGTCTTCAATCTCCTTTGCCAGCGCGGACAAGGCCTCTTGCTCGTCTGCGTCGACGCGCCGGACCGCCGCGGAGACGTTCTGATCGCCGAAGTGGAGCAGGCCATACGCAGCTTCCTCGCACTCCTCCGTGAGGGTGGAGCAGATGCGCACGCGTCCCAGTCGCAACTGGCCCAGACCGTAAGGCAGCGTGGTCTCCCAAAGGTGCGCGATGGTGTAGCAGAAGAGACGCTCACGCTCCGCGAGCGA
>DASXFH010000083.1:0-5062 GCA_036489655.1 Acidobacteriaceae bacterium
CGGGATGGTGAGTGGGAGCGGGTATCGGAGGGATGGCTGCGGCGGGCGGAGCGGACAGAAGCAAAGCGCGAGGACCTGCAAGCGTTGCAAGCGCGCCTGCGGGAGAGCGCGGCGGGTGCTGAGTTTTATGCAGAGATGGCGGAGCGGGGGATGGTGTTTGGAGAGCGGTTCCGCGGCGTGGAGCGGTTGTGGGTGGGCGAGGCAGAGGCGCTGGGAGAGGTCGCGCTGAGAGCTCGGGACGGAGCCGGATGGCAGATGGCGCCGTGGTGGCTGGACGCTTGTCTGCAGGTGGTGGGAGCAGCGGCCGGAGGCGAGGGGCTGTATCTGCCGGTGAGCGCGGAGCGGTTGGAGGTGCTGAGGCGACCGGGAGAGCGCAGCTGGAGCCATGTGCGCGCGCGGTGGCTGGATGCGCGGACGCTGGTTGCCGATGTGGCTGTCTTCCACCCCGACGGTGCGCCTCTGGTACGAGTCACGGGGCTGCGCTTCCGCAAGATCGAGGCGGCGAGTGCTCGGACGGAGATCTGCCGGGTCGAGTGGAAAGAGTTCGAAGCGCAGGGAACGGTTCGGCTGGATGGGCACTGGCTGGTGCTTTGCGAGGGGGAGGAAGCTGCTTCCGGGCTGGACAGAGCGATACGCGCCGCCGGCGGATCGTGTTCGGTTCTGGCGGAAGCTTCTCTGAAGCGCACAAACATCGGATCCGCTGAAGTGGAATTGGCATTCGGAAGGAAGCTGCAGGAGATGTTGCGCGGCCACGACCGCCTCCAGGGAGTGGTGGATCTTAGGGCCGTGGAGAATGCGGGCAGCCTGGACGGTGCAACAGACCTGGAAGATGCGGTTCGAGCGAGTGCGCGGGCGCTGCAAATGCTGCAGACCGTCCTGCGGGAAAACGTTCGACAGGAAACCGGGGTGTGGCTGGTGACATCGGGGGCTGCGGGCGCCGAAGCTGTGTCGCCGGGCGGCGCCGCCGTTTGGGCTCTGGCTCGGACAGCGCAGGTGGAATTTCCGGAGCTTGCGGTTCGCTGTGTGGAGATCGGCGATGGCGAACTGACAGGGGATCTGATCAGCGCTCTTGCTGAGAGCAGCGCGCGAGCGGTCTTGATGCGCAGGGGACGGTTCTTTCAGCCGGAACTGGTTCGGCAGAAAGAAAGCATCGGGGAGACAGGGAACTCCGCAACCCAGGCGTCGCCGACAGGGCTGATCGATTTGCTGCAGGAGCGTCCGGCAGGCAGACGGGAACCGCGAGCGGGCGAGATTGAAATTCGCGTGGAGGCGCACGGAATCAACTTCCGGGATGTGCTGACGGCGCTGGCGATGCTGCCTGGGGCGGCTCCCGTTTTGGGCGGGGAATGTGCGGGGACGGTGGTGCGGGCGGGTGCGGAGAGCGGATATCGCGTCGGGGAGCGGGTGTTTGCGTTTGCGCCCGGCAGCCTGCAGGCATTCGTGACCGTCGCCGCGACCCATGTGGCGCGCGTCCCCAACGGGCTGACCATGGAACAGGCGGCGGCGCTGCCGGTCGTTTATCTGACGGCGCTCTATGGTCTGGATCGACTGGCGTCGCTGCGCCGTGGCGAGACAATTCTCATCCATGCGGGTGCAGGTGGACTGGGCATGGCGGCGGTGCATCTGGCCAAAGCGCGGGGAGCCGAGGTCTACGCGACGGCAGGCAGTGACGAGAAGCGCGCGTATCTGCGGGGACTCGGCGTGCGCGCTGTTTTCTCGTCGAGGACGGGCGAATTTGCGGAGGGGGTTCTGCAAGCGACCGGAGGGCGGGGCGTGGATGTGATCCTGAACTCGCTGACCGGCGATCTGGCGGAGAAGAACCTGGCGGTTCTGGCGTCCGGGGGACGGCTGCTGGAGGTGGGCAAGCGCGACACGCTGAGCGCCGGCGCGGTGCACGAGCGGCGCCCGGACGTGCGGTACTGGATTTACGACCTCGGCGAGGAAGCGGTGCGCGACGCTGCGCTGGTGCCTGCGCTGCTGAAAGAGTTGCTTCGCCTGCTGGGGGAGGGATCGGTCGCTCCTCTGCCTGTGACGGAGTTCCCGGATGTGCGGGAGGCGTTCCGCTATATGGCGCAGGCTCGGCACATCGGAAAAGTCGTCGTCCGCCGGTCATGGGATGGAGACACGACGGTTTCGATCTCCGCCGAGGCGACGTACCTGGTCACGGGTGGGTGCGGCGGGCTGGGGCTGATCGTTGCGGAGTGGCTGGTCGCGCGCGGGGCTCGCTGTCTGGTGCTGATGGGCCGCAGCGCGCCGTCCGCTGCAGCGGACGTGCGGATCGAAGAGATGCGTTCCCAGGGAGCAGAGGTTAAGTGTCTTCGGGGAGATGTGGCGAATCGCAGCGCGATGGATGCCGCTTTTGCCTCGATTCCGAAGGAGCGGCCGCTCCGAGGCATCCTGCACCTGGCGGGCGTGCTGGACGATGGGAGCCTGCTGCAGCAGGATCGGGAGTCGCTGCTCAGAGTGATGCGGCCCAAGTGGGGGGGCGCGTGGAACCTGCACGCCGCGACGGAACACCTGCCGCTCGACTTCTTCGTTCTCTTTTCTTCGGGAGTGGTGTCGCTGGGTTCTCCGGGGCAGGCAAACTATGCGGCTGCGAATGCAGCTCTCGACGCGCTGGCGAGGTGGCGGAAGAGCCGCGGGCTGCGTGGCCTGAGCGTGCAGTGGGGTCCGTGGGGTGCTGCCGGAATGGCAGAGGATCTGAAGACGGATCTGGAAAGTTGCGGGCTGGGGCGTTTGACGCCGGACGAAGGGATTGGGGCGCTGGAACGGCTGCTGGGGAGCGGAGAGGCAGTGGCTGCGGTGCTGCCGGTCACGTCCTGGCATCGCCTGCAGCGGTGGCAGGCGAAAGGAGATCGTTCGCCGGCGGCCTCCGAGGCACCCACGGAAAAACGGGCGCGTGGATTTGCCGATTCGTTGAGAGTGAGCGCGCCGGGCGAGCGGTCAGCGCTTTTGCAGGAACACCTGCGGCAACAGGTGATCCATATCCTCTCGCTGCCGGAGAGCACGCGGATCGATAAGGATGAGGCGCTGCACGATCTGGGGCTGGACTCGCTGATGGCGGTGGAGTTGCGCAATGCTCTCGTGACTTCACTGGAGCATCGCTGGTCGCCGACACTGACGCTTGATTATCCGACGTTGCGGAGCCTGACAGAGCACCTGCTGGCGGAGATGTCCGTATCAGAGCACAACGGCGCGCAGTTGCAGCGGCCCGAAGATATGAGTGAAGCAGAGGCCGAGGATCTGCTTCTGCAGGAACTGGGGAGGGGAACGCATGATGGGCGGCGATAAATCCGCGCCGGCTGCTTCCGTGGGCGGCCTCTCTCCGGTAAAGCAGGCGCTGGTGGAGATCCGTCGTTTGCGGGCGGAGCTGGACCAGGTTCGGCGCGGGCAGCGGGAGCCAATTGCGGTGATCGGCATGGCCCTGCGGCTGCCGGGAGGCGTTCGTTCGCCGGAGCGCTTGTGGGAGGCGCTGGCGAGCGGCGAGGACCTGATCGGCACGATTCCCGAGGAGCGCTGGCATGCGGAGGCGTGGCGGGGCGCCGGGCCCGACGAGCCGGGAACGATGTACGACATTCACGGCGGGTTTCTGGAGGACATCGAAAGCTTCGATGCGGAGTTCTTCGGCATCCGGCCGCGGGAAGCCGCGAGCATGGATCCGCAGCATCGGATTCTGCTGGAGCTCAGCTGGGAGGCTCTGGAACGAGCCGCCATCGATCCGCGGAGCCTCGCCGATTCGTCCACCGGTGTCTGGCTGGGGCTGAGCAACAGCGATTACGGGCGCAGGCTGACCAACGACGTGCTGCGCATCGATGGATACACCGGCATTGGCGCTGCGGCGAGTATGGCGGCGGGTCATATCGCGTACTGTCTTGGACTGCATGGGCCGGCGGAGGTGATCGATACCGCGTGCTCCTCATCGCTGGTGGCGGTACACCGGGCGGTACAGAGCCTGCGACGCGGGGAGACGGATCTGGCCATGGTTGGAGGCGCCAATCTGATGCTCTCTCCGGAGATCCACGTGAGCTTTTCGCGGACGGGGATGCTGTCGCGCAGCGGGCGGTGTCGCACCTTCGATGCGAATGCCGATGGGTACGTGCGGTCGGAGGGTTGCGGCGTGGTGGTGTTGCGGAGGCTGGCAGATGCACGGCGTCTGGGCGATCGGGTGCTGGGGGTGATTCGCGGCTCCGCGGTCAACCAGGATGGCCGCAGCGCGGGCATCACAGCGCCGAATGGTCCGGCGCAGGAAGCGGTGATGCGCGCTGCGCTGCGCGATGGGGATTTGAGCGCCGGCGAGATCGATTATGTCGAAGCGCACGGTACGGGGACACCGTTGGGCGATCCGATGGAGTGGGGCGCGCTCGGAGCGGTGTATGGAGAGAGTCGCGGTGCCGGCAAACCTTTGTATGTCGGCTCGGCTAAGACCAACTTCGGACATACGGAGGCCGTGGCCGGGCTGGTGGGTTTGATGAAAGCGGTTCTGATGATGGAGCCGGAACGGAGTATCCCGCCGCATCTTCACTTTCAAGATCCGACCCCGAAGATCGACTGGGATCGCTGGCCGATGAGGGTGCCGGTGGGTCTGACGGCCTGGCCTGGTGATACGGGCGCCCGGCGGATTGCTGTGAGTTCCTTCGGATTCAGCGGCACCAATGCGCACTTGATTCTGGAATCGCCTGCTGCGGTCGATGAGGGCGCAGCAGTTCGCGATGAAATGCCGCTCACTACGTTTCAGCGCAGGCGATTCTGGTTTGGCGAGTCGCCACTGACGGAGTGGCAGCAGGGGCTCGATCGCGGATGGAAGGCGGCGCTGGCGGCCGCCACCACGCACAGTCATCTGGGACCTTTGGGCTGGAATCCGGAAAGCTATCCGGAACGGTGGGCGGTGCTGGAACGGCTCACTGTGGCGCATGCTGCGTCGACCCTCGCCGCCTGGCCGGCGTTCGCGCAGGGAAACGCGGCGACGCTCGATGAAGTAATGCAGGGTTGCGAATTCCGCCCGATCTATCGACGGCTCGTGCAGCGATGGCTGCAGGCGCTGGTCGGTGCCGGGTGCCTGGTG
>DASXFH010000097.1:0-22916 GCA_036489655.1 Acidobacteriaceae bacterium
CAGGTTCATGATCGTGGGGGCTTTTGTTCCTGGATATGCGGATAAGCTGTCTGCCATGCTGGGGCACCCCAGCGTCGAAGTGCTTGGTCACAGATCCGATGTGCCGGAACTGATGCGCAAAGCTGATCTGCTGATTCTGCCCAGCATTGAAGAGGGCAGCGCGCTGGTTACGTCCGAGGCGCGAGCCAGCGGCTGTGTGCTGGTTGTGTCCGACGCGGCAGGAGCCATCTGCCGACACGGAGAGAACGCGCTGGTGCACAAGGCCGGCGATGTGGATCAGCTCACCGAACACCTCACCCAGCTGGAAATGAATCGGGACCTGCTGGCGAAGCTGCGCGAGAGCTCTCTTCGCAGCGTGGATGAGATTACCTGGAAAGCGGCGGGGCGCAGGCTTTTGGCTGCCTATCAGGAAACCATTGCCGCCTACCGACGGCCCGCCGAAGTGTTACCAAATAAGGCAGTGACAGCCGTCGCCGGTTCGTAGCGAGTCGGGCGTCGGCGAAGGTGTTAACGTTGATCGGTTTTCACGGAACAATGCTGCTGGCAACTCTGGATTTCAACCAGCGCGACCTGGGTCACGGCTCGGAGGGCACCGTTCTGCATCCCCTGGTAGCTGTGGGGATGCTGATCACGATCGTGCTGATGCTGAAGCGCCCGCGGCAATACGCGGTTGCTCCGCTGCTGATTTGCACGTTCCTGGTCCCTCGCGGTCAGGAAATCATGCTGGGCGGCGCGCACTTATACGTCCGCCTCATTCTCGTCCTGGTTGGATTCATTCTCGTTATCAGGGGTAAGTTCCGATTCGCCGGGGGCCTGAACTCCCTTGACAAGGTATTTATTGTTTGGGCATGCTATCGCGTCCTCGCCATCACCATCACGAACTTCCCCAGCGGCATCGGAGAGCAGTTAGCCTTTCTGCTGCAGGCCCTGTGCGGTTACTTCCTGCTTCGTTATCTGATCCAGGATGAAGAAGACATGGCCAGGGCGGCGAAGGCGCTGGCGACCTGTGCTTTCATCCTGGGCTTATGCATGGTGTATGAGCGCCAGACCCTGATCAATCCTTTTGGCATGTATCTGGGTGGCCAGGTATCGGTTCCGGAAATCCGAGACGGAGTGGCCCGCGCCCAGGCCACCTTTGGCCATTCGATTCTTGCAGGGTGTTTCGGCGGCACACTGGTCCCTCTCTTTGTCTGGCTGTGGAAGAGGAAGGAGAAGGTTCCCGCCGTTGCCGGACTCATAGGCTCGACCCTGATGGTACTGATGGCCAAATCCAGCACACCGCTGCTGGCTTATGTGGCGGGGATTCTCGGGCTTTGCCTGTGGCCGGTGCGTAAGAAGATGAAGGTCCTGCGCTGGGCCATCGTCGCGACTCTGGCGGTTCTGGCAGTTTTCATGAATGCGCCGGTGTGGTTCGTGATTGCTCACATCAATGTGGTTGGCGGCTCCGGAGGCTATGACCGCGCCGTCCTGATCGATACCTGCATGCGGCATTTTAAGGATTGGTGGCTCTTTGGCACGAATCAGAACGGTAACTGGGGTTATGACATGTGGGACCTGTCGGACCAGTTCGTCGCCGAAGCGGAGATGGGCGGCCTTGTCACGGTGGTCTGCTTCATCACCATCATCGTCAAGTCCTACAGCCGGCTGGGCACGATGAGACGGCGGGTCAGACCGAAACAGCAGTGGCTGTTCTGGTGCCTGGGCTCCGTCATGCTCGCCAACATCTTCGCTTACTTTGGCGTGGCTTACTGGGATCAGACGCAGATCTGGTGGTTCTCCTTCCTGGCCATGATCTGCGCCGTCACCGCTCCCATTACCGCCCCTGCGCTGACCAAAGCTGTCGCCCCGGCTCGGGCTCGGGCGAGGCTGCCCGAACCGGAAAAAGCCGCGCCCGTAGCTTCCTCGGAGGAAGTCTTCACACACGCGGGAAAGAGACTTCGCCCCTGGGGTGGTCCGGAACTGTGACCGATCTGTCGATCATTATCGTCAACTGGAACTCCACCGCCTATCTCCTGAAATGCCTGGAGAGCGTCTATGCGCACATGCAGCAGACGACGTTTGAGGTGGTTGTCGTCGATAATGCTTCGCCCCACGGCGATGTCGGGATCGTGAAGGAGCGCTATCCGGAGGTCATCCTGATTGAAAGCACGGTGAACCTGGGATTTGCCGGCGCGAACAACCTGGGCTACCGCTCCTCGAAGGGCGAGTATCTGGTCTTTCTCAACCCGGACACCCTGCTGACAAATCCCGCGTTTGACCTGATGCTCCGGCAGGTGCGCTCATTGCCGTCGATGGGAGCGGTGGGTTGTACGCTGCTGAATGAAGATCAGTCCCTTCAGACGTCGTGCATCCAGACGTTCCCGACCATCCTCAACCAGCTTCTGGATATCGATGTTATTCGCAACCGGTTTCCCGCCTGCCCCTTATGGAATATCGCGCCTCTGTTCGCGGGCGGCGCGGAACCGAGTCGCGTCGAAGCGATCACCGGCGCCTGCGTCATGTTCAGACGCGATGTCTTCGCGCAGATCGGTCAGTGGAGCGAAGAGTACTTCATGTACTCTGAGGACCTGGATCTGTGCCGCAAGGCAGCCGACGCCGGCTTCGTCAACTATTACATTCCCCAGGGACGCATCATCCACCTTGCCGGCAAAAGCAGCGTTCGGCGACGGGCTGTCGTCATGACCTGGAGATCCATTCTGCTCTATCTCGCCAAACATCGGGGTACTGGCTATCAGCTGGCGTTTCGGGCGGCGATGGCGTCGAGCGCTCTGGCTCGGACAACTCTGTTGCTGGCGGTCGTGGCCGTGAGCCGAGGCTCGCGCAGAGAATATGCCCGGAATGCGCTATTGAAATGGTGGCTGATTCTGGGGACAATGTTTACTCGGCTGGAATCAAAGCAGCCGGTCAAGAGCGTCGCGGCCGAAGGAGCACCGGGGCTCTAACCTGCAGCGTGGCCTGGCGGCGACGGAATCGATACTGAAAACAACTTTATGTGCGGAATTTGCGGCAAACTGAATTTCGATCGGGAAAGGCCGGTTTCCAGCGGCCTGCTGAAGCGCATGGCCGACACGATTGTGCATCGTGGGCCTGACGATGAAGGCTACTATCTCTCGGGTCCCGTGGGCCTGGGATTTCGCCGCCTCTCCATCATCGATCTGGCCACGGGGCATCAGCCGCTTTCGAACGAGGACGGCACGGTCTGGATCGTCTTCAACGGAGAGATCTATAACTTCGAGGAACTGCGAGCCGACCTCCTGGCCCGTGGCCATGTATTCCGTACTCGTACGGATACGGAAGTGATCGTCCACCTGTACGAGGAGTTTGGCCCAGCCTGTGTGGAACGGCTGCGGGGCATGTTTGGATTTGCCATCTGGGACGAGCGCCAGCAGACGCTGATGCTGGCCCGGGATCGAGTCGGCATTAAGCCTGTGTATTACGCGCTGGGTAAGGCCTCTATTGTCTTTGGATCCGAAATCAAGGCCATCCTGGCCGATCCGGAGATCAGTGCCGAGGTGCGTCCGGAAATTGTCGACCGGTTCCTTACCTTCTACTACGTCCCCGGCGAAGACACCCTCTTCAAAGATATCTTCAAACTGAGACCCGGATCGTATCTGACGGTGCGGAAGGGTCAGGTGGAAGTACATCAATACTGGGATCTGAATTTCCGTCCAGCTCCGATATCCATAGCAGATGCTGAGAACCAGCTCATCGAACTCCTGGACGAGTGCGTTCGGCTGCATATGATCAGCGATGTCCCGGTTGGCATCCTGCTGAGCGGCGGCGTGGATTCCAGCGCAATGGTCAGCTTTGCCAGCGGCAGGAGCGATCACACCCTGGGCAGTTTCACGCTGGGATTCGGCGGGACGGAAGTTCCCGATGAACGTCCTTACGCCCGGATGGCGGCCGAGCGCTATCGAACCAACCACCACGAGATGACAATCTCGGCAGCCGATTTCAGGGAATTCCTGCCCCAATACGCCTGGTACATGGAAGAGCCGGTGTGCGAGGCGCCGGCGATCGCACTGTATTACGTCACTAAACTGGCGAGAAAACATGTGACCGTGCTGATCTCCGGGGAAGGGGGCGACGAGGCCTTTGCGGGCTATCAGACTTACCGTGGTGTTTTGTGGGTAGAGCGACTCAAGAGAGCCCTGGGCCCGCTCCGGGGCCCGCTTGCTTCCGCCGCCGGCGCTGCCAATCGGATGGTGCATAGTGCGCGGATGGCCAAGTACGTCCCGGTATTCGCGCAGCCATTCGAAAACTACTACTACAGCCGCAATTCGAGTGCGGATTCTTACTTCAATAAGAACCTCAATGCGCTCTATGCGAGCGATTTCGCTCGCATGAGCGACAAAGACTTCGCAACTCGGCCTATGCAGCGGATCATGGCGAACTCCCGCGGCTTCGGCCTCGTGAACCGCATGTTGTATGTGGATACGAAATCTTCGCTGCCCGACGATCTTCTCCTGAAGGCCGACAAGATGACGATGGCGAATTCCATCGAGCTGCGCGTTCCGTTCCTCGATCACAAGCTGCTGGAATTTGCAGCTTCATTGCCGGAGAATCTGAAAGTTCGGGGCCTCACCACGAAATATGTGGCCAAGCGAGCCCTCGCCAGCCGTATTCCTGAACCCATCCTCAGGCGCCGGAAAGCGGGTTTTCCGGTCCCGTTTGGTACCTGGATGCGAACGGATCTGAAAGACTTTGTCCATGATGTGCTGCTCGATCGCACCACCCGCGAGCGCGGCTATTTCAACACCGCGTGGGTTGAAGGGATGCTTCGCGCGAATGCGGAATCAGGCGCCTACTCGAAGGAAGTTCTCTCGCTGCTGACCCTCGAGCTGTGGCATCGTGCCTTCCTGTCCAGCAATGCAGGTGTCGCCCCTGAACCCGTGCGCGTCTGACCCTCGACAGCTTCGGGATCAACTCCACACCCTCTGGTGCATTCGGATCTATGTCCTCCAACCCCACAAAATACGTGATTATCTCACCGGTCCGCGATGAGGAAGCTAACCTGGCGCGGACGATCGAGGCCGTGGCCAGCCAGTCTGTGCGGCCCTCGGAGTGGGTGATCGTCAATGACGGATCAGGCGACAGGACCGCTGAGATTGCCGAGAGTTACGCCCAGAAGCATGACTGGATCAAAGTGTGCCATCGGCAAAATCGCGGCTTTCGCAAAGCGGGTGGGGGCGTCGTCGATGCTTTCAACGACGGCTATCGTATGTTACAGACGAGCGACTGGAATTACGTCGTCAAGCTCGATGGCGATCTCTCTTTTGACCCCGAGTACTTCGAATCCTGTTTTCGTGCATTCGAGGAAGATCCAAAGCTCGGAATCGCTGGTGGCACAATTTACAACGTGATCAATGGCCAGGCGATTTTGGAAGCTGGTCCGGTGTTTCATGTTCGAGGCGCGACGAAGATCTATCGCCGCGAATGCTGGGACGCCATTGGCGGTTTCTGGCCGGCGCCGGGCTGGGATACGATGGATGAGGTCAAGGCGCAAATGCTGGGCTGGTCTACCCTGACCTTGGCGGACCTGCAGGTTCTTCATCACCGGCCGACGGGCAAGAACGATGGAACCTGGGGTGCGGGGTTCAAAAACGGAAGAGCCAACTATATCTGCGGCTATCACCCGCTGTTCATGTTGTTGAAATGCGCCAAGCGACTCAGAGAGAAGCCCTATGTGATCCAGTCGACGGCCTTGTTCTGCGGGTTTATTTCAGGCTATCTGAAAGGGATTCCCCAGGTGGATGACCGGGCAACGATCCAATATCTGAGACGGCAGCAGGTCGGCCGACTGTTGGGAGGCGAAACGATATGGCGATAGCTTCGTCTTCCGCGGCTCGCTGGGAGGAGACCATCGTAGACCAGGACCGAGAAGCCATGGAGCGCAGTGACGAAGCAACCGCGCGAACGGCAAAAGAGGTGTATGAACTGGATCCTCTTTCTGATCCGCGGTGGCCTGCTCTGGTGGCCACCCATCCGCTCGCCTCGGTTTTTCATACCCGGGCCTGGCTCACCGCGCTGCAGACCAGCTATGGGTACCGGCCGCTGGTGCTCACCACCAGCCCTCCCGGCGTGCCCCTGACGGATGCTGTCGCGTTTTGTGAAGTGGATTCCTGGGTGACGGGGCGGCGCCTGGTGTCTCTGCCGTTTTCCGACCACTGCGAACCGCTACTCAGCGATCCGGCGGCGCTGGAAACGCTGTTGCTGCATGCGCGGGACGCTGTGGAGCAGGGCCGCTACAAGCGGTTCGAGATCCGCCCCCACTCGGCCAGGGGCGAGCAGGTGCGAAGCTACCAGCCGAAAGGCGGCGCCGTCCTTCACCGTCTGGACCTTAGCGCTCCTGCCGATCAGCTCTTTCGCAGTTTTCACAAGGACTGTATCCAGCGAAAGATTCGCCGCGCCGAGCGCGAGAACCTCGTTTACGAGGAAGGGAACTCGGACGGGCAGCTCAGCGATTTCTATCGCCTGATGACGATGACCCGCCGCCGTCATGGTCTGCCCCCCCAACCCCTGCGTTGGTTCCGCGCGCTGATCTCCGCCTTCGGCTCTGGCATGAAGATTCGGATCGCCCGCAAAGACGGCGCGGCGGTGGCCAGCATCGTGACCCTCTCTCATCGCCGGACAATGGTCTATAAATACGGCTGCAGCGACGCGTCGGCAAATAAGTATGGCGGCACGCCGATGCTGTTCTGGCAAACGATTCAGGAAGCCAAGGCGAACGGGCAGAACGAACTCGATATGGGGCGCTCTGACCTCGACGATCCAGGTCTGAGCGTCTTTAAGGAACACTGGGGCAGCGTTCCGACCCCGCTGACCTACTGGAGATACCCCGCCAACGAATCGCGCCCGCAACCCTCATGGCAGAAGGCCTGGAGAGATCGGGTGATCGCAGCCAGTCCGGATCGGCTCCTGCAACTTGCAGGGAATATTCTTTACCGTCACGTGGGCTGAAACTGGTATGTTGTGACGAACAGCCTTCCATTGAAACTGCTCCTGTTCTTGCCTGGTAAAGGCGGCCCCTATGCTCACTGAAGCTTACTATCTCGCAAAACCGATTCTGCCCTGGCGCCTGCGTGTGGCGCTGCGCCAGCGGCGTGCCGAGCGCCGTCGCCGGGAATTTGCCGAGGAGTGGCCCATCGATGCGCGATCGGCGGCGGCTCCGCCGAACTGGCCGGGCTGGCCTGACGGCAAGCGGTTTGCCCTGGTTCTTACTCACGACGTGGAAGGGAAAAAAGGCTATCAGCGCGTTCCGCGTCTTATCGAACTGGAGCAGAAGTACGGGTTCCGCTCTGCCTTCAATTTCGTGCCCATGGGCGAATACCGGGTCACCCCGGGAATGCTGGAGATGCTGGAACGGGCGGGCTGTGAGGCAGGTGTCCACGGCCTGACGCACGACGGCAAGCTCTACAGCTCGCCGAAGAAGTTCGCCGCCAGGGCCGCTCAAATTCGCGACGTCATGCACAAGTGGGGCGCCGTCGGCTTCCGTTCGCCGCTGATGCAGCACCGCCTGGGCTGGATGCACGAGCTGGGCTGCGAGTATGACTGCTCGACGTTCGATGTCGATCCCTTTGAACCGCAGCCGGATGGCATGCACACCATCTTTCCCTTCTGGGTGCAGTCTCCGGGCAGCAAAGGCTTCGTGGAGCTGCCCTATACGCTGGTGCAGGACTTCAACCTCTTTAAGGTGCTCGGCGAGCAGACGATCGATATCTGGAAGAAGAAACTCGACTGGATCGTGCAGCAGGGCGGGATGGCGCTGATGAATACCCACCCCGATTACATGTGCATGGATGGTGCGGCGCATCGCGATGAGTATCCCGTCGCCCGATATGAGGAATTCCTGGCCTACGTCCGCGATAACTATGGCGATCAATGCTGGCACGGTCTGCCGCGCGAGGTCTCCCGCTACTACTGCGCGAAGGTGCCTGTTGCCAGCCGCAACACCCGCCGGCGCATATGCATGCTGGCCTACTCGGGATATGAAACCGACGGCCGCATCCGCCGTTATGCCGAAACCCTGGCCAGGCGCGGAGATATGGTGGACGTCATCGCCCTCCAGCCGCTCAGGGGCGACAGTAAAACCAGCACGCTGAACGGCGTAACTATCTACCACGCCCAGCGGCGCGATCATAATGAAACCGGTCACTGGAGTTATGCCTCGCGGCTGCTGCGTTTCCTCTCCCGATCGTCCGCGGTTCTTACCAGGCTTCACAAGCGCAACCGGTATGACGTGGTGCACATCCACAACATGCCGGACTTCCTGGTCTTTGCCGCGTGGTACCCGAAATTAACCGGCGCCAGGCTTATTCTGGACATTCACGACATCGTTCCCGAGTTGTTCGCCAATAAGTTCAAGTCCGCGCTGAAATACGTCTATGTCACCGGCCTGACTTTTGTCGAAAAACTGTCCGCGCATTTTGTCGATCATGTGATCGTTTCCAATCACCTTTGGGTCGAGAAGCTCGTGGCCCGCTCCGTCCGAGCCAGTCACTGCTCGGTGGTCGTGAATCTTCCCGATCCCGAGGTCTTCGCGCGGCGCCCGCGCACCCGGCAGGACGACCGCTATATCGTAATCTTTCCCGGAACCTTCCAGTGGCATCAGGGCCTCGATATCGGCATCCGCGCCTTCGCCGAATTCAAAAAGCGGATGCCTGGCGCCGAGTTCCATCTTTACGGCGCTTCGGACGAGAAGCTCACTGACTGGCTGAAAGACATTGCGCGCGAGGTCGGGCAGCAGGATTCGGTGAAGTTCTGCGGCATCGCGTCGCTGGAATCCATCGCAGACGTCATTGCCAATGCGGATCTCGGGATCGTGCCCAAGCGCGCCGACTCCTTCGGCAATGAGGCTTACAGTACCAAGATTATGGAGTTCATGTCCCAGAGCATTCCGGTGGTGGTCTCGCGCACCAAAGTCGACAGCTACTATTTCGACGAGGAGACGGTCCGGTTCTTTCCCTCCGGTGACAGCACTGCCATGGCGGATGCGATGTATGAGGTTGCCACAAACACGGAGCTACGAGAATCCATGATCCGCCGCGGTCTGGAATATGTGGAGACCAACGGCTGGAATCACAACAAGCAGGAGTATTTCGACCTGATCGACGGTCTGTCCACACAGCAGTTCGGCAACCTTGATCTCAAGCAAGGTCTTACTCCGGTGGTCGAACGCTGAAGGCCCTCTTTTCCGGCTGTCCTCAGGTTATCCAGTGATTATGGCGCACGATCCTTCTGTACGTATGAGTTCTTCCCAGGCGATATTTTCCCCGGAACTTAGAGTCACGGAGATCGATCCCTGGAAGGATCCGCGCTGGGCGGCCTATGTCCTTCGCCATCCGGAGGCGACCGTCTACCACCATCCGGCGTGGCTGGCGGCTCTCCGGCGCGAATACCAGCAGACCGGTCTCTTCCTCGCCTGTGAGGACGGAGATGGAGCGCTGCAGGGCATCTTCCCGCTCTTGTACACGCGCGGCATTCCCCTCAGTGGGGGCCCTCTTACGGGTCGGCGTCTCTGCTCGCTGCCGCGCACCCCGCTGGCCGGACCTCTCGCCACGGATCCGCCGGCACGGGAAGCGCTCTTATGCGAAGCCGTGCGTCGCGCCTCCGCTTCGCGTTCGGTTCGCCTGCAGATCAAGACTCAGGCGGAAGGCTTTGCGGCAGGCGTCGACGGAATTGTCCGCAAGGACTGGCGCCTGAGCTATATCGTGCCCCTTGCCGGCCAGCCCGGCCAGCCTTATCACATTCCGGGCAGCCAGAACCGATCCAGCATCAAACGGGCAATCAATAAAGCTATTGCCGGCGGCGTACGCGTTCGCCCGGCGGAGACCGAAGACGAGCTGCGCACCTGGTACCGAATGTATCTGGAGACCATGCGCCGCAACTTCGTGCCCGCCCGGCCCTATCGGTTCTTCCTCGCATTGTGGGACCTGATGCGCGAGAACGGTATGATGCGGCTGCTGATCGCCGAACACCAGGACACATCGGGCACGCGCATGATCGGCGGTCATTTGTTTCTGATTTTCGGGAATACCGTGACTTATGCCTTCGGCGCCTCTCGCACCGCCGACTTCGCCCTGCGGCCCAACGACATCATCATGGGCCGGGCCATCAACGACGCCAGCGAAGAGGGATTCCGGTTCGTGGACTTGGGCGAAGTGCCGGAAGGCGATGAGAACCTGGCGCGCTTCAAGAGTAAGTGGGGTGCTGAACCGGTCCGCCTCTATCGCTATTACTCTCCGGATTTCCCGGACGGCGACCATGTCTCCGACGAGACGGGACTCTCCGCGGCCGCCCTGGTCGGCAAGATCTGGATTCACCTGCCGCTGACGATGACCTCGTGGCTGGGCGACCGGATCTACGCCTACCTGTGATCCCCGACAACCACATACCTCAAAGATGCGGCAGGCGATCCCCACGTTGTGGAAAAGACCTGCCCTGTCCCGCAACATCTGTGGAGAACCTCGGGGATCTTACGCTCCGTCAGCATTTCAGCAGTAACTCAATGATGATTACCCGCGAGGGGCAAGAAGTGGAACCAGCGTAGGATTGCCTGCTTCTTTGAATTCTGCTCTGTCAGAAAGATATTTGGGCGGGCCGCCAGGTCCTGCCTGCTGCTAAGTGGTTTCTCTGCTGCACCGAATGCCGCCTCCGAAGGCGCGCCTCCACGTTTCCAGCCACCCAGCCAACTCGCAACCATGCAGGGGGATTCTCCTGGGTACCCGAACCCTGCGAGGAGATCAGGTGCCCAGAGGCACCACCCAGGTGATTCGATAGTTTGTCGGTAATCGCACTAAGTTGGGTATTGCATTCACGATAGGGACCGGTAGAATTCGTCCAAACCAGGCAAGTAACCTTGGTATTTTGCCACTCTGACCCTCGATGGGGGCCGTCCGCTAGCCTCGTCTCATGGTCGCCCTGCCCGGTTGCAATGACTGCCTCCACCCACAGGAGAAGTTTCCAATGACTGCCATTCTTGCCTGCCAGAACGATCCGTCTTCGGCGCCCCGCATTGCCTGTTCCCGTCACCGGGCCAACCGCTACCTGGTTCCTGTTCTGGCGCTGCTGGTTCTCCTGTATGGTATGAGCCCCTTCCTCCGCGCGCAGACTGCGTACTATGCCGGCGTCATGGGAAGTCCGATCAGTACCGGGTACTTCACAGAGGTCGAGGGCATGGCCACCGATGCCAGCGGCAACCTGTTTATCGCCGCTACCAACGGCACGACCTGGACCGTGTACGAATTCGCGTACAACGCGACCACGCAAACTTACAGCGGCACCCCGGTCGCTCTGAACACTCCCGCCGGCGGGTATCCATGTTCGGGCGATCCGTGTCTGCGCGGCGTCGCTGTCGATTCCAACGGCAACCTCTGGGTAGCCGACTTTGCGGGTGGATCGGCGGGGCAGGTCTACGAACTCACGCCGAGCGCCGGGTCTTTCGCGTCCGCCACCCCAGCGGCGGTAGGAACTGGATGGGTCGACCCATGGGCGATCACCGCGGACAAGTCGGGAAATGTCTTCGTCACGGACTACACTCCCAATACGATCACCGAGATCACGGGCGGTATCGCCACGGTTGTGAACACCGGCGGCGTTTCTGCTCCGCGCGGCATCGCGGTCGATGCCAGTGGAAATCTGTTTGTCGTTGACGGCAACACTTCCCAGGTCATGGAGCTCGTCGCGCCCGGGTATACCACGGTGAACATCGTGAGCCCTGGCTTTCAAGGGCCGGGCGATCTCGCTTTCGACGCGAGCGGCAATCTCTGGGTCTCTGAATATTCCACCAACTCCGCCAGCGAGATGAGCGGCTGGAACAGCAGCGGTCCCGCCTTCACAACGCTATCGAGATGGGGCAGCGGGCTGAACGGTCCCGTCGCTGTCTGGCCCAGTGCCGACGGCGCCATGATTGTTTCCGATCTGAACGATGGCTCGATCAAGCAGATCAACTTCCAGCAGCCTCGCACGTTCAGTTCGACCGCGATCGGATCCTCTTCGGCCACTCAAAGCTTCACGTTCGCCTTCCCAGTCAGCACCACGATTGCATCGGTCAGCGTAGTTACACAGGGGCAGGCCGGCCATGATTTTGTCGATGCGGGCACGGGAGATTGCGCGGCTACCACCTATGCCGTCAATGCCACCTGCTCCGTCGATGTGAAATTCGCGCCTAAAACCCCCGGCAGCCGCGCCGGCGCCGTAGTCCTGGTTGATGGCTCAGGGAACGTCGCTGAAGCATTCCTTTCCGGCACCGCCACGGGTCCTGAGGTTGTGTTCAACCCGAACCTGGGGAGCAGCCTGCTGTCGACCCTCGCCAGCCCCGGCGTGCCGGAGAAAATGGCTCTGGACGCGAAGGGCAATATATTCGTCGCCGACTCCAATCTGGGCAGGCTTTGGGAAATACCTGCGGGGGGCGGAACTCCCGTCCAGATTGCCACCGCATTTTCAGGTACGCCCTACGGGATGGCCATCGATGGCGCGGGCAATCTCTTCGTGGGCAATACCAACGGGAACACAGTGGATGAAATCCTCGCGCCTGCGTATACCACCGTCAATGTCCTGCCACCTGTCTTCGGTGGTTCGCCCGCGGGTCTGGCCGTTGATGCCAGCGGCAATCTGTACGTCGCCGAATCTCCCAACGGCGGCAGCGCTCTCGTGGAAGTAGCGACCGCAGCCAGTGGCTACGCCACGGTCCATCCCCTCAGTTCCTCGCTCACCAACCCCTTCGGCATTGCGGTCGACTGGCACGGCAACATCTTTGTGGCCGATGAGGGGACTGGCTCGGTCACGGAGCTGAACTCCAGTGGCGGCCTGGTGGGTACGTATGGCAGCTTCAGCCAGCCCGTGGACGTCGCTGTCGATGCGGCTGACAACATCTATGTTGCCGAGAAGACTGGCGGCGCCATCACGGAGCTGACCAAAGCCAGCAGCTACGCCACGCCCATCACGCTCGCCACCACTGCGAACGAACCGGCCGGCGTCGCCCTCGACAACAACGGCAACGTCTACTACTCGACCAATGCCAGCGACAACTCGATCTATGAAATTGATCTGGCCGATGCGGCATCGCTGAACTTCGGCAATACGACTCCATACAAGACGGCCAGCGCCGCCCAATCCGTGACCGTTTCGAATATCGGGAACGCGAATCTGACTTTCACGAATGTGTCGGCTGCGCCTGGCGACTTTGCTCCGCTCACGTCGGCGGGCGATTGCGTCGCGGGCACCCCCGTTACGACCGGCAACAGCTGCTCTCTCAGCATTACCTTTACGCCGCAGTCTCTCGGAACGCTGATCAGCGGCACCGCGAATCTTGCCGATAACACCTCCTCGGCCAGCCAGATCGTGAACCTCAGCGGCACGGGCGTGAAAGCGGATGTGACTCTGAGCTGGACGCCCTCCACGAATACCATCCCGTACGGAACCGACTTGTCCGGCGTGCTGCCGGCAACCGCAAGCTGCACCGGCTGCGGAACCTTTTCCTATACTGCCTCGGGCGTCGGCGCCGTGAGTTCCGGCACGATTCTGGGTGTCGCAGGCTCTCCGTACACTCTCACCGCCACCTTCACTCTGACCGACACCACGCACTACAACCCGCCATCGAGCTCACACGTCACGGCGAACCTGACCGTCACGAAGGCCACAACGACAGTCTCAACCTTACCGAGTGCCAGCGCGATTACCTACGGCCAGACTTTGGCATCCTCAAACCTGACCGGCGGAAGCGTAGTCAGCGGCTCCAGTTCAGTTACGGGTCACTGGGCTTTCACGACGCCGACGACGGCTCCCACGGCCGGCACAGACTCTGAGAGCGTGACCTTCACACCCGATGACACGGCTGATTACGACACGGTGACGGGCAGCGTGAACGTTGTTGTGAGCAAGGCTACAACGACGGTCTCAGCCTTACCGAGTGCCAGCGCCATCACCTACGGTCAGACCCTGGCATCCTCCAACCTGACCGGGGGAAGCGTGGTCAGCGGCTCCAGTCCCGTCACGGGTCACTGGGCCTTCACGGCGCCGACGACGGCTCCCACAGCTGGCACCGACTCCGAAGGTGTGACCTTTACGCCGGACGACACGACCGACTACGACACGGTAACGGGCAGCGTCAATGTGGTGGTGAACAAGGCCACTCCCACAATCTCAGTCCTGCCCAATGCGAGCGCGATCACCTACGGCCAGACGCTGGCATCCTCCACTCTGAGCGGCGGCAGCGTCGTCAGCGGCTCCAACCCGGTCCTCGGCACCTGGACCTATGACTCGCCCACGACCGTTCCCACCGCTGGTACGGATTCTGAGAGCGTGACCTTCACGCCGACCGATCAGGTGGACTACAACCTGGCGACGGGCAGCGTGAATGTGGTCGTGAACAAGGCCACCCCAACCATCACCTGGAATTCTCCGGCCTCCATCGTTTATGGAACGGCGCTTTCGGCTACCCAGCTGAATGCCAGCTCGACCGTGGACGGCACCTACGCCTATACTCCGGCCGCCGGAACCATCCTTTCCGCTGGCTCCGGTCAGACGCTTTCAGTCACCTTGACCCCGAACGACACCGTCGATTACACGACCGCCACGGCGACGACCACCATCAACGTGACCAACGCCACGCTGACCATCACCGTCAACAGCACGAGCCGCGCCTACGGTGCGCCCAACCCGACCTTTACAGGAACCGTCGTCGGTTTGCAGAACGGCGACACGGTGACCACCACCTACAGCACCACGGCCACCCTCACCTCGGACGTGGGCCCATGGCCCATCACAGCTACCATCTCCGGCGCGAAAGCGGCAAACTATACGGCGTCGGTCACTCCCGGCACGCTCACCATCACCAAAACTCCGCTGACCATCGCGGTCAACAGCGCCACCCGCGTCTATGACACGGCCAACCCAACCTTCACCGGCACGATCACCGGGTTGCTCAACGGTGATACGGTGACTCCCAGCTACACCACCACGGCTACCCTTAGCTCGCCTGCCGGAACTTACCCCATCACGGCGACCATCGCCGGTGCGAAGGCCGGGGACTACAACCCGACCGTAACGCCGGGCACGCTCACCATCACACAGGCCACCACGACCGTCACCTGGGCAGCTCCGGCGGCCATCATTTATGGAACCCCGCTGTCCGCGACCCAGCTGGATGCCACCGCCAGTGTGGCTGGCTCCTTCGCCTATACTCCGGCGGCCGGGACCATCCTGCCGGTCGGCGCCAACCAGGTCCTCTCGGTCACCTTTACTCCGACTGACGGCATCGATTACAAGTCCTCCACGGGGACCACCACCATCAGCGTTGGCTCCACGGGCCTCACTGTCATCGCGAAGAACGCCAGTCGCGTCTACGGCGCCGCGAATCCGACGTTCACCGGCACTATCACCGGCGCGCAGGGTGGCGACACCTTTACCGAATCCTTCACCACCTCGGCCACGACCGCCTCGGCTGTGGGCACTTATCCCATCGTGCCCAGCGCCAGCGGCCCGAACCTGGGCAACTACACAGTTGTGATTGACAACGGCATCCTGACCATCGCCAAAGCCAACACAACCACGGGCCTTTCCGCCAGCGGCAACTCGGTGAATCCGGGAGCCAGCGTCACGCTTACGGCCACGGTGGCATCAGCAACGTCGGGCACGCCCACCGGCACCGTCAACTTCTATAACAGCACCACCCTGCTGGGCACCGGGACGCTGAGCGGCGGAGTGGCGACTTATTCCACCACCAGTCTGGCAGCCGGCTCCTCGAATACCATCACCGCCGTCTACAGCGGCGACAGCAACTTCAACAGCAGCAGCACCACCACCTCCACGGGCATCACCGTGGGCGTGCTCGACTTCACCCTCGGCGCGCCGACACCTTCCTCGCTGTCCGGCAAGTCTGGCGCTTCCTTCCAGTATTCCTTCAGCGTCAGCCCTCTCTACGGCAGCTATGCGGGCCCGGTGAGCTTCACGGCCACCGGACTTCCCACCGGAGCCGTGGCCACCTTCTCGCCCTCTACGATTCCGGCCAATGGCGGAGCCCAGACGGTCAACATGTCCGTCTCCACAACTCCGGCAAGCGCAGCGCTCATCCGTCCGTCCACCGCGGGACGCGGGCTCATCCCGGTCGCGATGGCCTTCCTCCTGCTACCTCTCGCCGGTACGAAGAGAATGCGGCGTGAAGGACGCCGGTTCGGTCGTCTGGCTTGCCTGCTGTTCCTGCTCCTCGCCGGCCTCGGCGCCACCACAGCCCTCACCGGCTGCGGCTCCCACGGCGGCCTGGGCGGCGCAGTCGAATACACCATCACCGTCACCGCCACCAGTGGCTCCGTTCAGCACACCTCGGCGGTGACCCTGGACCTGCAGTGATTCTTGCTCACCACCGCGACATGGCCGGACCCTCTCACGGGTCCGGCCGCTTTCCTTCCCGCCTTCTGCCCCTTTTGTGCTATCCCCGAAGCGTGCGCCGGGGATGCGACCGCCGCCACTCACGCGTTACGATGCGAGCAGCGATGCAGGATTCTCCAGGGTGGTACAAAGGCGTAGAAGGCCCTTCGTTTATCGACGAATGCTTCCACCCATCCCTTCCTGTAACCAGTAAATGCAGGTGATTTCATGTCTATGACCACTGTTGATCAGACCACCGAACTCCTCCAGCGCATTCAGTCGCGCCAGGCCCGCATCGGCATTGTCGGGATGGGCTACGTCGGCCTCCCCCTCTCCCTGCTCTTCAGCGAGCAGCGCTTCCGCGTTACCGGATTCGATATCGATCCGCGCAAAGTGAAGACGCTGAACGAGGGCGGCACCTATATCGTCCGCATCCCCGAAACCGAGATTCAGCTGGCGCGCGAGAAGGGCTTTACCGCTACCGCCGACTACACCCAGATCGGCGCGATGGACGTCATCATCATCTGCGTGCCCACGCCGCTGAACGAATATCACGAGCCGGATCTCAGCTACGTCACCGGCACCGTCAACAGCATCGCCCCGCACGTCCGCGAGGGCCAGCTCATCATCCTCGAAAGCACCACCTACCCCGGGACCACTGAAGAAGTTGTCGTCCCCCTGCTGGAAAAAGGCAATCCGTCGGGTCTGCATGTCGCCCGCGAAGCCGGAGCTCCTGGCTTTTACGTCGCCTTCTCGCCTGAGCGCGAAGATCCCGGCAATGACTCCGTCGCCCGCCGCGATATTCCCAAGGTGATTGGCGGCTGCGGCCCCGTTGCCCGCGAGCTCGCTTCGGCGGTCTATGGCTCCATCTTCAACCGCACCGTGCCCGTCTCCTCGCCGGCGGCGGCGGAGATGACCAAGCTTCTCGAGAACATTTATCGTTGCGTCAACATCGCGCTGGTCAACGAGCTCAAGCAGCTCTGCCTGCGCATGGACATCGACATCTTCGAAGTCATCGACGCCGCCAAAACCAAGCCCTTCGGCTTCCAGGCCTTCTATCCCGGCCCGGGCCTCGGCGGCCACTGCATTCCCATCGACCCCTTCTATCTCTCCTGGAAAGCGAAGGAGTTCGATTTCCGCACCAGGTTCATCGAGCTCGCCGGCGAAATCAACATCGGCATGCCCTACTTCGTCGTAGAGAGCGTCATCGAAGCCATGAGCCGGCAGGGCAAGGCTCTGAAAGGCTCTCGCATCCTCATCCTCGGCATGGCCTACAAGCGCGACATCGACGATCTCCGCGAGTCCCCTTCGCTCACCATCCTCGAGCTGCTGCAGAAGCGCGGAGCCCACGTCGAGTACAACGATCCCTTCTGCCCAACCGTTGGCCGTGGCCGCAAGTACGACCTCAACATGACCAGCACGCCGCTCGAGAAGATTCCCGAGTTCGACTGCGTGGTCATCGTCACCGACCATACGCAGTATGACGTCCCGGCCATCGTGAAGCAGGCAAAGCTGGTCGTCGATACCCGCAACGCCACCCGCGGTATCGATGCACCGAACGTTGTCCGCTGCTAGTTCGCGCTCAGCAATCAGCCCGGAATCTACACTCAAACAGAAGGCCCGCCATCGTGGCGGGCCTTTTCTGTTTGCACGCGCTGCAGGCTCCTACGGAATCGTCCCCGTCCAGATGTTCGACGGTGTGCTCTCCAGTCCCGCTGCATCCACGCTGGTCACCTCGTAGCTGTAGGTGGTTCCGCTGGTCACATTCGCATCGGCGTAGGTCGTTCCGGTCACCGCCGAGGAGGTGAGCAGCATGTAAGCTCCGCTCCCGGTCGCCCGATAAACCTTGTACCCCGCCACCGCGTCTGAGGAACTCGCCGGCGCAGCCCAGGTCAGGTCCACCGAGTACGTCACATTCGAGATGCCCGTACCGGTCAGATGAATGACCGTTGTGCTGCCTGCCGTCGCATCGCTGGTCAGCGTCACCGTTCCCGTGATGGCGCCCGCCGCTGCGGGATCGAACTGCAGGTTCAGCGTCACCGATTGCCCTGGATTCAGCGTTGCCGGGAAGGTCACCCCGGACATCGTGAATCCGGTCCCCGCCAGCGTCCCTGCGCTGAGGGTCAGCGCGGAGGTTCCCGACGAGGTCAGCGTTACCGCCTGCGTTGCCGGCGTGTCCAGATCCACGTTGCCGAACGCGATCGTGGTTGAGTCGACGGTCAGCGCCGGGCCGCCTACGTTCAGCTGCAGAGCGAAGGTCTTCGTCACGCCGCCCGCTGTCGCCGTGAGGGTGGCCGTTGTGGCCGTGGTCACCGTCGTGGCCGTCGCGGTAAAGGAAGCAGTGGTTGCGTTCGCCGCCACCGTCACCGAAGCCGGCACCGTCACCGCGCTGTTGCTGCTGGAGAGGGAAACCGCCAGTCCGCCCGAACCGGCCGCCGCGTTCAGCGTCACCGTGCAGGCGTCGGTGGTCGCGCCGGTCAGCGACGCATTGCTGCACGCAACCGCGCTCAGCACACCCGGCGCCGCCGTTCCCGTTCCGCTCAGCGTTACCACGCTGGTCGCGCCCGTGCCGGCATTGCTGTTGATGGTGATCGATCCGCTTGCGGCGGCCGCGCTGGTCGGATCAAACGTAACCGTCAGCGTCACCGTCTGCCCGGGATTCAGCGTGGTCGGGAAGCTTCCTCCCGTCATGGTGAAGCCGGTGCCCGCAAGCGCGGCGGAGTTGATCGACAGGGCCGCCGTGCCCGACGAGGTCAGCGTCACGGTTTGCGACGTCGATGTATTCACCGTCACGTCGCCGAAGGGCAGGCTGGTCGTGCTCAGCGTCAGTTGCGGCGATCCGCCCGTGAGCTGCAGAGCAAAAGTCTTGGTTACCGTGCCCGCTGTCGCGCTCAGGGTCGCGGTCGTCGTCGTGCTCACTGCAGCGACCGTCGCCGTAAAGGCGGCGCTGGTCGCATTGGCCGGGACCGTCACCGAAGCCGGGACCGTCACCGAGCCGCTGCTGCTCGACAGGGCCACCGCCTCGCCGTTCGTTCCGGCGGCGGCGCTCAGCGTCACCGTGCAGGCATCCGTACCCGCCTGCGTGTAGGAGTTCGTGCTGCACGACAGTGCGCTCAGCACCCCGGCCGCCGCGTCGCCGGTCCCGCTCAGCGTGACCACACTGGTCCCGCCCGTGCCCGCATCGCTGCTGATCGTGATCGATCCGTTCGCTGCGGCCGCAGTGGTCGGAGCAAATTTCACGGTCA
Source organism: Acidobacteriaceae bacterium (assembly GCA_036489655.1). Taxonomy (GTDB): domain Bacteria; phylum Acidobacteriota; class Terriglobia; order Terriglobales; family Acidobacteriaceae; genus Palsa-343. The sequence goes on from DASXFH010000097.1 coordinate 19,611, forward strand.
ATGTTGTGGACTGCCCGGGATTCAGCGTGACCGGGAAGCTCTCTCCCGTCATCGTGAAGCCGGAGCCCGCAAGCGTGGCGGAATTGATGGTCAGCGCCGCCGTGCCCGACGAGGTCAGCGTCACCGTCCGCGTCACCGACGAGTTTACTGTCACGTCGCCAAAGGCGAGGCTGCTCGTGCTGAGCGACAGTTGCGGCGATCCGCCCGTGAGCTGCAAAGCGAACGTCCTGGTTACCGCGCCTGCTGTCGCGCTCAGGGTTGCCGTCGTCGTCGTGCTCACTGCAGCCACCGTCGCCGTAAAGGCGGCGCTGGCCGCATTGGCAGCCACTGTCACCGAAGCCGGCACCGTTACCGAGCTGCTGCTGCTCGACAGGGTGACCGTCTGCCCGCCAGTTCCGGCGGCGGCGCTCAGCGTCACCGTGCAGGTATCTGTGCCCGCCTGGGTGTAGGAGTTCGTGCTGCACGACAGCGCGCTCAGCACTCCGGGGGCTGCAGACCCGGTCCCGCTCAGCGATACCGCCTGCGTTGCACCGTTCCCCGCATTGCTCGCGACCGTCACCGCGCCCGTCACCGCGCCCGTCACCGTCGGCGCAAAGTGCACCGTCAGTGTCGCGGACTGCCCGGGATTCAGCGTGGCCGGAAAGCCCCCGCCCGTCATGGTGAAGCCCGTGCCCGCAAGCGTGGCGGAGTTAATCGTCAGCGCCGCCGTCCCCGACGAGGTCAGCGTCACCGTCCGCGTCGCCGACGAGTTCACCGTCACGGAGCCAAAGGCGAGACTGCTGGTGCTCAGCGTCAGTTGCGGCGATCCACCCGTGAGCTGGACGGCGAAGGTCCTCGTCACGCCGGCCGCGGTCCCGCTCAACGTTGCCGTCGTGGCCGTGCTCACGGCCGAGACCGTAGCAGCAAAGGCAGCGCTGGTTGCATTGGCCGGCACCGTCACCGAAGCCGGCACCGTCACCGAGCTGCTGCTGCTCGACAGGGTCACCGTCTGCCCACCAGTTCCGGCGGCCGCGCTCAGCGTCACCGTGCAGGCATCCGTACCTGCCTGCGTGTACGAAGTTGTGCTGCACGACAGTCCGCTCAGCACTCCAGGGGTCGCAGCCCCCGTACCGCTCAGCGATACCACCTGCGTCGCACCGTTCCCCGCGTTGCTCGCGATGCTCAGCGCGCCTGCCGCCGCGCCTGTCGCCGTCGGCGCAAAGTGCACGGTTACTGTCGCGGACTGCCCGGGATTCAGCGTGGCCGGGAAGCCCCCGCCCGTCATCGTGAAGCCCGCGCCCGTCACGGTCGCCGTGTTGATGGTCAACGCCGCGGTGCCCGATGAGGTGATCGTCACGGCCTGGGGCGCTGCGCTGTTGTTGATCGTCACGTCTCCAAACGACAGCCGGGCCGCGCTCAGGCTGATGGCCGGCGATCCCGCCACCGATGGCGCTGCCAGTTGCAGAGCAAAATTCGCCGAAGCTCCGCCCGCGGTGGCCGTCAGCGTCGCCGTCTCGGCCGAGCTTACTGCCGAGGCCGTAGCAAGAAAGGTCGCGCTCGTCGCGTTTGCCGCTACCGTAACTGTCGCCGGCACCGTCACCGCAGTGCTGCTGCTCGACAGCGTAACCGCCTCGCCGCCGCTTGCCGCTGCGCCGCTCAGCGTCACCGTGCAGATGTCTGTTCCCGCGCCGGTCTGGCTTGTGTTATTGCAGGCCAGGCTCTGTACTGCCTGCGTCGTGGATCCCACCGGCGGTGCCGCAGCCTTTGCCTTGTACGTGTAGTCCGCGTTTTGCCAGCTGCCGTCGATCTGCGAAAGCAGCCGCACGTACAGGGTCGAACCGTCCGTCGGCAGCCCCGTCACCTGCATCGATACCGTGCTCGCCGTCGCGCTGCCCGCCGAATAGTTTCCCAGGTCCGCCGAGCCCGCGCCCGTCGTCCCCACCCATAACTGATAGGCCGAGACGCCGGTGCCCGCATTCCAGACAAATGTTGTGGACGATCCACCCAGCGTGCTCCCCGGCGCCGGGCTGACCATCGAGGCGGGAGCAGCTGTCGGCGTCGAAGACCCTGCCGCGACCCCTGTGCCGCTTAGAGTGATCGTCCCGCTGCCGCCCGTGGATGCATTGCTGGTGTACTGCAGACTCCCTGTGACCGCGCCGGCTGACGCCGGAACGAATGCCAGATTGACGCTGACCACATTGCCTGGCGCCACCGTAATCGGCAGCGACCCCAGCCCCGTGATCGAGAATGGCTGCCCGCTGACCGTAACGGCCGAAACATCCACAGACGCCGTTCCGCTGTTGGTCAGGGTCACCGACGATGTTCCCGTCTTGCCCACCGTTACATTGCCAAAGGCAACCGACGTTGTCGAGATCTCCAGCGTGCCCGTGCTGGCTGCCGCCACATTCGGCGTGGTAACGATCGAGCCGCAGCCCGACAGCGCGATCGACAGGCAGACGCCCGCCATCGCCGTCAGCGCCGCACCCCATCGCAGTACCGGTGAGCGTTGTGCCTGCTCAGAACGTCTCTTGTAAGAGGAGAAAAGAGAAAAAGAAGAGCAACGGACCTCGGGGCCCAGGGGGGAATTCAAACGAACCGCGTGCATCAACCTCACCTCGTACAAAAAGCGTTCAAAGGACGAGCAGCAACGAAACACCCAGTGAAAAGCCCCCAGACCGCGGTTCATTGCCGGGATCAGGGATCGACCCAATGTCCCGGACTTGCGTGCAACCGACTGCTTTGGTGACCGTGGCCTGTTCTGACAGCGAACTGAGCGAAGAATGTTGAAATCCCTGAAGGCACGTAGGTCACCACTTTTTTCTACAGGTGATTACTTGGGTCATCGTCCTGTAAATATTCAAGTTTTGTGCAGATTAACGAGGTTGTAATCCCTGCCGTTACTATCGAGCCAATCACCATTCGGTGTAAGAAATGCCAAACATGTAGCGAAATCTTACCAGCGAAAGTAACCACGTCAAGGATTACGATGGTGCTATTTGCACGGAAAGGTGTGCACCATGGGAATCATTGGTAACGCCTTCCCATGTCCCGCGCTCCGCGCACAGGAATCCGGTCAAAGCCAATCGCTCGTGCCACTTCGGGAAGGGAAGGGGCCGTGATTAGAGAGGGATCCAGAGGAGGAACATCGCCTTCTCCGCCCGGTGCCGAGGCCGTCCTCGACGCGACAAAAACGATGCGATATTCTCAACAGGAGGCGCGCGCATCCGCCCCGATACGGAGAGGTGGCAGAGCCCGGTTGAATGCACCTGACTCGAAATCAGGCATACTCGTAAGGGTATCGGGGGTTCGAATCCCTCCCTCTCCGCC
>DASXFH010000153.1:0-3436 GCA_036489655.1 Acidobacteriaceae bacterium
AAGACAGGATGTTCTACCTGCAGCAGACGCAGTCCCACCTGCGCCTTGAAGGCGTCGATGATCTTCGCCCGCACGCGCAGCGTGTCCACGTGCGCGTACGGCACCTCGCCCGGCGCTTCGAGGCCATGGATGGTCAGGCCATCCACCTCCGCCTCCAGTTCCAGCGGATGCCAGCGGAACTTCGCCAGTTCCACGCGTCCGCCCGTCGCTGTCGTCAGCACCTCGATCAGCTTCGCCCGCACGTGATCCGCAAACGATTCCGTGTTCACATACCAGAACGCAATCGCCAGCAGCGCAGCCACGCCGAGCAAGCCATACAGCACAATGCGCCCAAAGCGCCCCCATCCGCGGCGCGGCAAAGGCATCGCTGGCGGCGCAGTGCTGCTCACAGCTCGCCTCCGTTGTGTGGCCGGGGCGCGAAGTCGGCGCCAGGTACACTCGTGCCGGAAGAAGACGCGCTCCCCAGACTGTTGTACTGCGGATCGAGGATTTGCACGCTACCCGCGTCCTTCAGACTTCGCAGATAGTCATTCAGCAGCACGTTGACGTGTTGCTGCAGCAGCACCTCATCGATGCGATCGGAGACCTGCGCCAGCGGCGGCGGCGTCAGTTTGCGCGCCTGGAACTCCGGCACCAGCTTCTCCTTGTAATAACTCTCGATCTCCGGCTTCGCGATGCGAATGCCGGTGCGGAAACGCACACCGACGAAGTCGAGGATCCGCATCTGCTGCTTCCAGCGCGCGTGCAGCGACGCTTCGGTAAAGCCGCGCGCAGCCAGGAAGCGTTGCCATCCCGCTTCCGTCTCGCAGCTCTGCCCGGCGCACGCCGGAATATGTTTACGCAGATATGCAATCTGCGCGTCCACCTCGCTATCGGTCGGCGGCGGCGCCAGTTGCTGCTCCTCCATCTGGTCCAGCAGCAGAGTCCGGTTCACGATCTGCTGCATGGCCTCCATCGGCGTGAACTCCCCGCCGGGCGCGGTGAGAGGCTCGAAGACGGCGAAGCGCTGCTGCTCGCGCACATCGCTGGCCAGGATCACGTCGCCATTGATCACCGCGACCGCACGATCCAGCAGCATTGGCTTCTCATGCATCGCGGTGGCGTCGCCGGCAATCTGCGCATCGCCGCTCTTCCCCGGCACCAGGTTCACCACGCCATCCGTGGACTTCAACTCTGGCAGGAATGTCAGGCCGCCGTTCTCCGGCGCCAGCTTGTTCTTCTCCGGCGCCACAGGTGTCTGCAGTGTTCCCTGCGGTCCAATGCTCTGCGTCGCGCCAGCCTGCGGTATGGTGCCGGTCGTGGGCGTCTGCGCGGCGCAGGTCGCCGTCAGCGTCATCGCCAGCCACGCCGCTGCCATCCCGCCCGCCGTCTGTCTCCGCGCCATCATCAGAACGTCTGCCCTATCGAGAAGAAGAAGTTGAAATGCCCCGCCTGCCCGACCTGCGGCTGCGGCACATTCGAGGTCGTGCTCTGGTAGTCATACACCTCCGGGAAGTACGGCGGATCGAGATTGTAGCTCGTATCCACGCGCACCGGCCCGATCGGCGTGCGGTAGCGAAAACCCACGCCCAGCGCATGCGACCAGTAATTGAAGCTGCAGGGCGGGTTGGCCTCGCTTACGTTGAGCGAGCCGTCGGGATTCGTGTTCACCGTCGGCACCGTCCGGCAACTGTCCTGATGCGGCTGATTGAAGTTGTGGAAGCTGGGCCACACATCGCGCGAGCGGCTGAAGACATTGCCCATGTCGTGAAAGAAAACGAAACCGAGGTTGTTACCCACCAGCGGCAGATTCGGATACGGTGTCCGCAACTCCAGCGTGTTCACGGCCACGGCAGCGCCGCCGATGGGGTAGCCGGTCTGCGGATCGCGCGGTCCCGCGGCATTGATGGCGAAGCCGCGAAGCGAGGTCGCGCCGCCGGCATAGAGCCGCTCCGGCAGCGGGATGAGCAGTTGCGTGCCATCCCCGAATGCCCGCTCCTGCCCGTAACGCGTCTGCCGCGCCAGGACCCAGTGCCGTTTGCCGACGTCGTAATACGAAGAGTTCGTGATGTCGATGCGGCTGAAGTTCGACTGCGACCCGAACTTCGAGTACGAAAGGAAAAGCTGCGCCGTATTGAAGGTGCCATGATGCGCGTCCAGCGGATCGTCGCGCGTATCGCGAATCCAGCTCAGCCCCGGGCCCCCCACGCGCGCCGGCTGCGACAGCAGCGGAATCAGCGCCAGGCTCACCTGGATGCTGTTCGGGTTCACCTTCACCTCGCGGTACGACCACGAGTAGATCAGCGTCGTCGGCTTGGTCACCCGTTCGGACACCCGCGTGGTGGCGAACAGCGACGATGCGGAGAAGGTCGTCACGTTCTGGCTGCTGGTGTAGCCGCCGGAAACCGAGGCGGTAAAGTTCGGGTTCTTGAACAGCTCGGGATATTGATAGAGCAGCACCGCATCCTGCTCCAGCGTGCCGTACTGGGTGCGCAGCGACACCGACTGGTTGGTGCCGAACAGGTTGATCCGCGAGATGTCGAAGATCAGGTCCGGGCTGACTCCGAAGTGTCCGTTTGCGCCGCCACTGAAGGTGCTGGGATTGATTCCCTGCTGGATCAGGTACGCCGCCGATGGCGTGTTCGTGTACGGCGTGCCGGTCTGCGCCTGGAAGCCGAAGCCGTAGGTCACATCCCAGCGCTTGGCCTCGGTCGTCAGCAGCAGCACGTTCTTGTGCGGCTGGTCGGCGGCCGCGTTCTGTACCGCGGTATCCACCTCGTTGAACAGCGCCAGGTTGTAAAGCTTTCTCTGGGAATCCAGCAGCGCCGACTGGTCCAGCGGCTGCCCCGGACGGATGGTCACCCGCGGCGTCACCACCGTGGGCCGCGTGTAGTGCAGCCCCGAGACCAGCACTTTGTTCACGAAAACCTGCTGGCCCTCCTCCACATTCATCGTCACATCCACCAGTTGCGGATCCTTCGGATCGTTCCGCTGCACCACATTGATCTGCGCATTCTGGTAGCCATGGCTCAGGTAGTAGCTCTGGATCAGGTCGCGATCGCCGGTCACGTTCAGCGATGAATAGGGCTGCCCCACTTCGGTGTTCAGCGACGAGCGCACCGCATCCACGGAAATCTTGTGCATCCCGTTGATGGTGTAGCTGCCGATCTTCTGCTGCTCGCCCTCTGCGATCTTGTAAATCACATCGATATGCGCCGCCTTGCCTTGCTTGCGCGTCCCCACTGCGAGTCCCGCATCTTTGTCTCGGATCTCGGGGGTCACCACCACGTGACTGAAACCGTTCCCCTGGTACAACGCGGTCAGGTTGTTTACGTCGCTCTGCACCAGCGCCTGGCTGTAGGTGCCGTGGCGCTCCACAAAGTTCGCGGTGCGCACGCTGATGTGTTCCTCCAGCGTGTCGTGATCGAAATACTTCGCGCCCTCGATCCGCACCGAG
>DASXFH010000319.1:0-30997 GCA_036489655.1 Acidobacteriaceae bacterium
TCAAACCGATGCAGAAGGCGCGAGGCCCCCCCGATGCCGTGATCCGAGTAGCCGCCATAGAAATCGGGGAGGGCGAGGGATTGGCCGGGCTTCAGGATGTAACCGAAATCGAAAGGATTGAAGCCGCCTGTGACGCGCACCTGCTTCGCCTGCATCTGCTCGATGGCGATCTGCCAGGAGCCGCTCCATCCCAGGGCTCCGAACCAGACGTCGCCGTGATCCTCATCGCCGGAATCGCCGCGTTCGATGGCAAACCAGGGATTGTTCTGGTGGCCGGTCGATCCGCGACGGCTCTCGAGGATCGTCTTGCCGGGATGCATGGCTTCTTTTTGCAACGTCCACTCACCTGCCCAGCGTCCGGTGAGATAGCGCAGCTCATAGTCATCGGCGGCGGGGAGATTCCACGTGCCTGAGTCTGCCTGTTCGATGGTGAAGGGCTGCTGGGTTTTGTTTTCGATCGTCGCGGAACGGCGCAGGATTCCGGTGGCGTCGTCCATCTGATACGCGAGACGGACGTAGACCTCGCGCGAGATGTCTTTCAGCACCAGGGTGAGAGTGTTGGCATCGATGGAGTGAGAGACGTAGTGCAGGACGAGGTCGCGGTTGCCATCGGGAAAGGTGATTTTGAGATCGGGCTCGGCGTAGAGGCCGGCGCCCCAACCGACGAACTCCTGGGGCGTTGTGTTCACCGGCGGATCGAAGGCGGCCCATTCGGGGTGGGAATGCGGGGCGGGGAACGTGTCCTGCGGCTGGAGCTTTTGTCCCCAGTAAATGGACTGCAGCTCACCCTTCTCGTTCACGCCGAAGACGTAGGACATGCCGGCGCCGTCCATGCGAAAGACGCGCGCCTGCGCGTCGTAGCGGATCGGGGCCGCCTGGGCGTGCAGGGTTGGCGGCCCGCCGGAGAGCGCCAGGCAGCAGCCCAGCACGATGCCCAGGGGGGACGCTCCCGAGCTTCTGAGAACCTTCGATCGATGCATCGGCATGCTCCGGATTACGATTCGCGAACCACCGGCACCGAGGGCCGAGGCTCAACGGGTTTGGCGGTGATGAGGATCGTCGCCGAGGTCAGGTCGGGGCCGCCCCAGCCGTCTTTCGCTGCTTCAACGTGAATTGCACCCGGGTGTTTGGTGCTCTGGATGATGACCTGGGCGAGTCCATTAAAGAGGGAGCGTTTGGGCTCCTTGTCGCTTTCGAGGCAATTGGGGTCGCCGTTGCCGACGCCGATGAGCTTGCCGGGTCCGGAGACGTTAAACGCGAGCATGTTGTCAGCGAGGGGAACGACGCGGCCCTGGCTGTCGAGCCCTTCGACTTTCAGGATGGCGATGTCCTCGCCGTCGGCGTCGATCTCGGTGCGATCTGCGGTGAGGCGAATGACGGCCGCGGCCCCGGTAGTCTCGCGCTTCTCCGTCAGAACAACCTTGCCCCCGCGATAAGCGCGGGCTTCAATGGCGCCGGGCTCGTATCTGGCTTTCCACTGAACGTGGCCGAAACGGGGAACCTTCTGGCGGCCGAGACTCTTGCCGTTCACCAGCAACTCCGCCTCTTCACCGTTGGTATAGACCCAGACGGGAATCTCATCGCCTTCGCGGCCGTGCCAGTTCCAGTGGGGGAAGACATGCAGTGACGGCTCTTTGCCCCACCATGCTTTGTAGTAATAGAAATAATCCTTGGGAAAACCGCACATATCGACGATGCCGAACTGGGAGTTAATGGAGGGCCATCCGTAGGGCGTGGGCTCGCCGCGGTAGTCGAAGCCGGTCCAGGCGAAGCCGCCGCATTCCCACTCGCGGGTTCCGTAGAAGGTCCACCACTCTTCGGGAGTTTCGCCCCAGGGCACGACGCCGTCGTAGGAGTTGACGGTGTTGCGCTGGGGATCGGTGGCGTATTCGCCGCGAGTGCTGATGGCGCTGGAGGTTTCCGATCCGAAGATGGCGCGGTCGTGGTGTTGGGCGTGGAACGCGTCGGGCAGCTTGAGGTTGTAATTGAAGCCGATGATGTCGAGGGCGTCGGAGACTCCCTGCTTGTTGTCGCCGTTGACGGCGGCGGAGACGACGCGGGTGGGATCCAGCTCGTGGCAGCGACGGGCCATGCTGGCGGCGATTTTCGCGCCCTGCTCGGCCATGGGCCCCTGGAGGAGAAATTCTTCGTTGCCAATGGACCAGATGATGATCGAAGGTGAATTGCGGTAGCGCTTCACCATCTTCGAGAGCTGCTCGAGGCCCTCCTCGCTGGAGTTCATCAGGCGCGTTTCGCACATCATCATGACGCCCATTCGGTCGCAGGCGTCGACCCACTCAGGGGTGGGCATGTTGTGCGAGGTGCGAACCGCGTTGCAGCCCATGGCCTGCAGCACGCTGATGCGGTAGGCCTGCAGGCGGTCGGGGAGCGCGGCGCCAACGCCGGCGTGATCCTGATGGTTACAGGTGCCCTGGATCTTGAGCGGCTTGCCGTTGAGGAAGAATCCCTTTTCCGGATCGAAGACGGCGGTGCGGACGCCGAAGTTGACGCGCTCGGCGTCGCGGGCCTGGCCGTCGGACTCGACGGTGACGATGGCAGAGTAGAGATTCGGCTCGTCGACAGACCACAGCGCGGGGCTGGAGAGAGTGGCGGTCGCGGTAAAGGGCGCGGAGCCATCGGCGGGGATGGACTGTTCGGGCGCGTCGGCTGTGGCGACCGTGGCTCCCTTCGCGTCAAGAATCTTCCAGCTGACTTTGGCACTGGCGGACTGCTTGCTCCGATTTTCCACCAGGGTGGAGAGGGCGAGCGTGGCAGAACCGTTGGCGAAGGTCGGGCGAACAACGCTTTCCCACTGGCCGAGGTGAACGGCATCGGCCTTAGTGAGCCAGACGTGGCGGTAAAGGCCGGCTCCCTCATAGAACCAGCCGTCGCCAAAACTGGCATCGGCGCGGACGACGATAAAATTCTTCGCACCGTAGTTGAGGAAGTCGGAGAGATCGAAACGGAAGGGGGCGTAGCTGTTGTCGTTGCGGCCGATGAAGCAGCCGTTGACGAAGACCAGAACGTCACGCACGGCGCCATCGAACTCGACCCAGACGCGGCGGCCCAGGTCGCCAGCCGGAATTTCGAACTCGCGGCGATACCAGCCAACGGTGGTTTCCGGATAGCGGCGGCCGAGAGGCTTGTAGCCGTGCGACTTCATCGCATTATCCCTGCCGCCGGAGTCGTCGTGGACGAAGGGGAGCTCGACCGCCCAGTCGTGGGGCAGGTTGACCGACTGCCAGCTGGAGTCATCGAAGCCGGCCTTGGCGAATTTGAAATCGCCGGTCTTGCTGAAGTCGCTTTGGCCGAAGCCGAAGTCAAGGTCTTTGGAGGGATCGTCGAGGTTGCCAAAGGTGAACTTCCAGCCGAAATCGAAAAGGAGCTGATCGCGCGGCGAGACGGCGGCCAGAGCAGCTGCGGAGGGCTCAGACGCGGCGGCGTCGAGAAGCGTAGCGGCGCGCGCCCAGGAGGAGCGACCGACCAGAGAAGAGGCAGAGAGTGCGAGCGAAGAAGAGAGCAAATCGCGGCGACTGATCAAGGGCATTAGGGCCTCGGGGACGTAAAATTGAAACCGTTTACAGGGCTCGGTCGGAATTGTACTCCCAGAATTTGCCGTGGCGCGAATCTGCAGCAATGCGATGGACGGAAATCGGGTAGGCGGGAGTAGTTTCGGGCGGTCGAAGAGCGAGGAGGGAGTTCGAAGGTGGGTCGTACAATGGCAGCGCTGCGGAGTTGCCGTGGCGGGAAGTTGATGGACATGGCCGCCGGTCAAACGCGGAGCCAACAGATCATCGGGAGTCGCTATGCTCGGACGGGCGGCCGGCTGCTGCTGATTGTGGCCTTGACTTTGACAGCCGTCGGGGCCGGAGCGCAGAAGGCGCCGTCACGAACCATTTTCGGGACGGTTCGGAACGCCGCCGGGGCACCTGTGGGCGATGCGGTTGTGCGTCTGAAGCTGAAGACCGGGACCGTTGCGGAAACGCGGAGCCTCAACGATGGGAAGTTTCTCTTTTCGGCGGTCGCGCCGGGGCTTTACACCGTGACCGCGGAGAAGGAGGGGGTGGGAACTGCGACCGGTGCGCTAACGGCGGAGGGCTCCGGGAGGGCGTCGATCAACCTGACGATGCGGCCGGAGACCAGGGCAGCCCCAGCCGGAGCGGTGGCCGCGATGCAATTTGCGGATGATCCAAACTTTACGATTGCGGGGGTAACGGACTGGACTGCGGCCGGGGGTCATGGGTCCGATATGGTGCTACGAGCGAGCGAAGCTCTGAATCGAGAAGCGATCCATCTGGAACCGGAAGAAATCGCGAACACCGCGAAACCGGTAACGGCTGCGTGGAAGCGGCAGGAATATGCACTGCGCGGTGCGCTGGCGAAGGATCCCACCGATTTCAAAGCCAATCACGACCTGGGAATTTTCTATCTCGATGCTCAGAGGGATCGCGAGGCGGTTCCTCCGCTGCTGGCGGCGTATCGCACCCGTCCCACGGACTTTGCTAACGAGTTCGACCTGGCGCGGGCTCTGCAGGGTGCGGGCCAGTTTGCCGAAGCCCGCGATCATGCTCGTAAGCTGCTGGCTCGGGGCCAGAACGGCGACGTGGAGCGGCTGGCGGGCGAGCTGGACGAAAAACTCGGCGACCCGCTGGGAGCTGTGCGCGAATTCAGGATGGCTGTGCAGGAGGACCCCAGCGAACAGAACTATTTCGAATGGGGATCGGAACTTCTTCTGCATCGCGCCATATGGCAGGCGAAAGCGGTCTTTACTGCCGGCCTGAAGGCGCATCCGGATTCTGAGCGGATGATGACCGCCCTGGGTGCGGCGTTGTTCGCCGGCGCACTCTACGATCAGGCCGCTTTGCGTCTTTGCGCGGCGTCGGACATGGATCAGCGGGACGCTCAGCCCTACCTGTTTATGGGCCGGATCGTGACGGCGGTCTCCGATCCGCTGCCGTGCGTGACGCCCCGGCTGAAGCGGTTTGCGGAGATGCAGCCGGCTAATTCGCTGGCCACGTACTACTATGCGATGGCGTTGTGGAAGCATGATGGCAAGCCAGTGGATGCGACGCACGCCGCACCCGTCGAGGCGCTGCTGCGTCGGGCGGTTACAACCGATCCGAAGTGCGCGGTGGCCTGGCTGCAGCTCGGGGCGCTGCGCTTCCTGCGCAACGATTACAACGGTTCGGTCGATTTCTTCCAGCGGGCGGTTGCCGCCGATCCCGACATGAGCGAGGCTCACTACCGGCTGGCGATGGCCTATGACCGGGTGGGCGAGCGGAACCAGGCAAAGGCGGAGTTAGCGCTGCACCAGAAGCTCGATGAGGAGCAAAAGCAGGAAGTTGACCAGCAGCGCCGGACCATCAAGCAGTTTCGCGTGCTCGATGCAGCGCAGCCCCCCAGCTCCGGGCAACCGTGATGGGTTCAGCCGCCGCGCGGCTTCATGGTCCCGACAATGCCCGCGCCTTCACGAATGGTGAGAATACGATTGGCGCCGACATGGGTGAAGCGCTCGATCTTCAGAGTGGTGGGCCAGCGGATTTCGATGGCATCCACAACCGTGGCGGTTCCCAGCCCGAAGTGCAGACGCAGGTCGTTCTGCGACATGACGCTGGTGCCGCTGTGTACCTCGTCGATCTGGGCATGCTTGCCTGTGATCACGCGAGCGCGCGCTCCGATCGCGGTGCGGTTGCAATGAGTGCCAACCAGTTTGAACTTGATCCAGTTCTGCTTGTTGCCGCCCACATTGTGAAGCAGCGAAGGCAGGTCGTTCATATTGAGAATGAGAACATCCATCCCGCCATCGTTATCGTAGTCGCCGAATGCCGCGCCACGGCTTGAGAAGCGCTCTGAGATGCCGGGGCCCATCTCGGCGGAAACATCTTTGAAGGTCCCGTTGCCGAGGTTCCTGTAGACCAGGCGGGGATTTTTGAATGTCTCGCCAAAGTTATAACGGTCGACCTCAGGATATACGTGACCGTTGACCTGCACGATGTCGGCCCATCCGTCATTGTCGTAGTCAATGAAGCCGCAGCCCCAGGCAACATATTTGTTATTAATGCCGATGCCGGCATTAAAAGACACTTCGGTAAAGGTGCCATCACCGTTGTTGTGATAGAGATCTGAGGTATCGTCGGCAAAGTTAGTCTTGAAGATATCGAGCCAGCCGTCGCAGTCGTAGTCGGCTACGCCCAGCCCCATGCCAGCCTGCTCGTGGCCATCGTTGTTGTAGGCGCATCCATCCATCACGGCCATATCGGTGAAAGTGCCATTGCGATTGTTCTGGAAGAAGATGGCCGGCTCGGAATCAACCGCCACATAGATGTCCGGCCAGCCGTCGTTATCGAAGTCATAGGAGACGGCGGTGATGGAGTAGCGCGGTCCCGGCTTGAGAATGCCGGCCTTTTCCGACACGTCGGTAAAAGTGCCGTCGCCATTGTTGTGATAGAGAATGTTGGTGTCGCCGGGCAGGCCGCGCGGTCCGCACATGGTGGGCATGCCCTTCCACTGACAAAAGGACGCTGTGTCGCGGTCAGGGGGATGATCGGGATCGAGGGCCACGAAGTTACACACGAAAAGATCGAGGTGGCCGTCGCGGTCGTAATCCAGAAAGGTACAACCGGTACCCCATCGGCCCTTCTCCTGGTAGAGGCCGGCCTTCTTTGTCACATCGGTAAACGTGCCGTCGCCGTTGTTATGGAAGAGGATGTTCCGTCCCCAGAACGTGCAGAACAGGTCGTCCCAGCCGTCGTTATCGTAATCGCCGACACAAACACCGGTCTGCCAGCCGCTGCGAGCCAGTCCGGACTTAGCCGTGACATCGGTAAATGTGCCGTCGCGATTATTTTTGTAGAGATGGGTGGTCGGCGTCTGGCCGGGCGGCCATTTCGTGTCCAGGCGGCTGCCATTGGTCATATAGATATCGAGCCAGCCGTCGTGATCGTAGTCAAAAAAAGCAATGCCGCTGCCCTTGGTCTCGACGATGATGCGCTTGGTATCTACGCCGCCCCAGACGTTGGGGATGTTGAGGCCCGCCTCACGGCCGACGTCGATAAACTGCACCGGCGAAGGAGAAGGCGAGGACACCATCGCATGAACCACGCTCGACTGGCCCCAGCGCCACAGCGGCGTAGTCAGAGCATCAAGCACAGTACTGCCCAGGACCAGCATCGAGGAGCCCAGGAGTCGTCGCCGCGGAATGATCATCGGAGGGGAGAATTGTTCCTTTCTTTTTGCGTTGAGCCCAGCGAGCCACCGGTGCACTGCGCGGCTATTTCATCCTCACCTTCGGGAATGGATGCGGCACGATGCCTGCCCCTTCCTTGACGGCAATGATGGTATCGACAGGCAGATTCGTCAGCTTCTCAGTTTGACCGCTGGGCCACTTTATCACCAGGGAATCGATCTTCGTGTGCTGCCCGAGTCCGAAGTGGATGCGTGGATCGCTGGCGGACATATAGCTGGTGCCACCTTTGGCCTGGTCCACGCGAACAAGATCACCTGCAGTGAGCTTGAGAACCGAACCAATGCCATCGCGGTTGGATCGGGTTCCAATGAGCAGCACTTCCAGCCAGTGGTTGCCGGTTCCACCATCGTTGCGTATCAGCTCGGGATAATCGCCACGGCAGTTGACCGCGAAGCCGACGTTGCCATCATTGAAAAAATCGGCTGTGGCCAGCCCGCGGCCGGCGACGGACCGATTGAAGTCCGGCCCCAGAGCATCAAAGACTCTCGCGAAGTGGCCATGACCCAGGTTATGCCACATCAGCAGCGGCTCTTTGTAAGTGACCTCGCTGTGATACAGGCCGACATTATCGACCATCGCTCCGTTGGCCTGCAGGATATCCGGCCAGCTGTCATTGTCATAATCGAGGAATTTGGCTGCCACGCCACTGAGCAGCATTGCCTTGTTGCCGATACCGGAGGAGTAAGTGGCATCGGTGAAGGTGCCGTCGCCATTGTTGTGGTACAGGCGATCCAGCTCAAAGTCCAGGTGCGTGATGTAGACGTCCAGGAGGCCGTCGCCGTCCACGTCGGCAGCGTCAATGCCCATGCCGGCTTCATATTTTCCATCTTCGCTGGCGGCAATGCCGGAGATCAGCGAAACATCGGTGAATGTGCGGTTGCCGTTGTTCTGGAACAGGAAATTGGGCCAGGTGTCGTTGGCGACAGCGATGTCTGGCCAGCCGCGATTGAAGAAATCCGCGGTGACGACTCCCATGCCCTTTGCTTCCGGCAAGCCGACGCCGGATTTTGCACTAACATCGATAAATGTGCCGTCATGGTTATTGTGGTAGAGACGGATGTGTTGCCCCGAATAGTTATTGGGATTGCAGTAGGAGCGGTATCCGGGCGCCTTTTCTCCGCACCAGAGATTTGTCTTTGGGGTCCAGTTGAGATAGTTGAGCACCACCAGATCGAGCCATCCGTCTTTGTCGAAGTCGACCCATGCTGCGCTGGTGGACCATTGTCCTTCGTCGGCAACACCCGCCTTCGCGGTGATGTCGGTAAACGTGCCGTTACCATTGTTGCGATAGAGGATGGCGCGGCCATAACCGGTGACATAGAGGTCAGGATAGCCATCATTGTCGAAATCTCCGACCGCGACTCCCTGACCGTAATGGCCTTCGCCACCCACGCCCGCCTTTGCGGTCACGTCGGTAAAGGTGCCGTCGCCATTGTTGTGATAGAGCGCAGAACGCAGCGGATGAGTTGGCTTATAGGCATCAGTGGGGCCGGACTGCACAAGATACAAATCCATGAGACCGTCCTGGTTGTAGTCGATCCAGCCCACGCCCGTGCCCATGGTTTCCAGATAATACTTTTGCGAAGATTCCGTGGAGTCCTGGACGAAGGTGATCCCCGCAGTTTTGCGTATATCGGTAAATCGGACGCCGACGGCAGGTCGGGAGTTGGCGGCCTGCTGCGCGCCGCTGATTGCGCTCCATGGAATGCAGGCGCCGCCCAGAATAACGAGCACAATGGCGCCAAAGCGAAGAGGCCGATTCACAGGGTTCGCCCGCAAGCAACATCGCCCACGCCATCAGAGCGGTTGTGACCGCTGAGACCTGCGCGCGGAGCGGCAAGAGAACGGCTGCACACAAGAGAACAAGGGGCTTTGCCCGTGAGCCATCCAGCGAGGCGCCGTGCCGGATTTCTGCACGGACGAAGTATGGCGCACCGGAGATCGCAATGAGTCGCCAAGCTCATTGCATCTGCTCCAGGACCTTCCGCGCGTTTGCATTCTCCGGCTGCAGGGTAAGCAACTGGTTCAGGACCTGGCGGGCTTGCTCCCGATCGTTTTCGAGCGCGTAAAGACGTGCCAGATTCAGATAGGACTGGTCAAAGGCCGGCGAGAGTCGGATGCCGGTCCTGAACTTATCTTCAGCCTGCGTGTAGTTTCCCAGACGCACGAAAATAATGCCGAGGTTGTTGAGAGCCTCAGGATAGTCCGGTTTCAGCGTGAGAGCTCGCTGGAGATAATCCGCCGCGGACTTCAGCTGATTCTGTTCGGCGTACAACATGCCAAGACTGTAACTAATCTCGGCATCATCGGGCAGGAGTTCCAGAGCGCGGGCCAGGCAGTTATGCGCCTGGTCGAAGAGTTTCTGCCGCCGGTAGACATTTCCGAGATTCAGAAGAGCGATGGCATAGTTCGGCCGCCAGGCCAGCGATTGCTGAAAGTGCCGGATAGCCTCGTCAGGATGACCTGCTTCGGCAGCAATCATACCCAGATTGTTCCACGCTTCCGGGTAATTGGGGCGCAGTTGCACGGTCTGCTCAAGGTATTGCCGCGCCTGGGCAAAATCGCGACGACGGAGACTCAGCGTTCCGAGATTGTAGAGCGCGTCAGCATCCCCGGGCCGGGTAGCGAGTACCTGAAGGAACGAGTCCTGAGCCTGATCGAGATAGCCATGCTGAAACATCGCAACCCCGTAGGTAAAGTCGTTACGCGCCAGCTTGTCCTGAGCCAGTATGCCTGGGAAGGGCAGCGCCAGGCGCATGCGGTCCGCTGCGGTCTTTGGAATCGATCGCGAGTCGCGGAGCACGCCTGCCGGGCCCAGAGCGCCCTGATACACCTTGACGATCATGCCCTGGCCGTCCAGCAGCAGCGCCGCCGGGACAGGGAGGTCGCGGCGGCGATCGAACAGGTAGCGGTAAATCAGATTGTAGACGCCGGCAATCTCTTCAGTCGCAAACAGCACCGGAAAGGTGAGGCGCTCCTGCCTGGCCATGGATCGTGCCGAATCGAGTTTTGCAGCGTCGTCTACATTCACCGCCAGGCACGTGACCTCGCGTCCGGAGCGGAGGGAGGAATCCTTTTCCAGCGCTCGCAGCACGTCGAGACTGAGCGGCGCCGCAGTGGACCAGAAGACCAACAGCACGACGCGTCCGCGATACGAACGGAGTTCCTGCGTCTTTCCGTTCAGATCGGGAAGCGAGAAGGCGGGCGCCGTGAGCGGCTCGATCAGCCAGGTCTGCACATTTTCGGGAAGGGATTCGCCCGGAACGGGAAGCGTCGCGGGGAGAGGTTCTGCAGGAAGCGCCTGAAAAGGGACGGCGTGAGACGAATCGGAGCCCTCTTCAATAGCGATGCGATGGCCGGCGGGGAGGTGTTCGAAAGCCTGCTGAACCCCGCTTGGCCAGTGGATCGTGGCACGCGTGACGGCCTCGGCGTCGCCAATGCCGAAGAAAATTTCCTTCGAATGCTGAGAGAGGAATCCCGATCCTGCCTGAAGGTATTTGGTCTGCTTTCGCCCCGCTGCTTCGACGGTGATGGCCGCTCCGATCGCATCGCGATTGCTGCTGGTGCCGCGCAGGCGGAAGCTGACCGACTTTCCGATCTTCTTCATCCGGTTATGAAGCACGCGGAGCTGCGGAGCGTTGCGATTCTTCAGGATGACTTCCAGCCGTCCGTCATGATCGATGTCCGCCAGGGCAAAAGAACGGCTGTCCTCGGAAAAGTCGAGCCCGGCCGGCCCGGAGGCCTCAGCGAACGCGCCGTTGCCCAGGTTCAGAAAGAAAACGTTCCTCGCGTATCCGTGCCAGGTGTGGTCGGAGCGAATGAGTTCGTTAATCGCGTTCCACCCACGCTCATAACGAACCGACGGAGTGGCATCTTCAGGCGAATGTCCCACGACCTGGCGCCAGAAGAAACTGGCGAGGTCGTCCCGGTCCGGCTCAGAGACATAGCCATTCGCAACGTAGAGATCGGAGAAGCCATCGTGATCGAAATCCCAGAAGTCGGAGCCCCAGGACCAGCGGCCCATCTCCACGCCTGCCTCATGCCCGACGTTTTCGAAGCGGCCGGTTCCCTGATTGCGGTAGAGAGCATTGCCGCGCGCGTGACGCTGGTACAGCTCGCGAATCGACGGGGGCGCATTCGGGTGAAAGCGCTTCTGTCCGGAGACTCTCTGTCCGGCGGCTTCCCACATACTGGGCACATAAATATCCTGGTGACCGTCGTTGTCGTAGTCGCACCAGCAGCAGCTCATGCCGGCTCCCACGCCCTCCACATTGGCCTCTCGCGAAACGACGGCGAATGTGCCATTTCCGTTATTGCGATACAGCTGCGAACTGCCGAAATCGTTGGCGACGAAGAGATCGGGGAGGCCGTATGAACCGGCGTTGCCCCATGCGCAGGCGAAGCTGTAGCGGTTATTGTCGGCATTCAGGCCAGCAGCTTCTGTAGTTTCGACGAAGCGGTGCCCGCCATCGTTGTGAAACAGGCAGTTGGGAGGGCCGTTGCGGGCGTCGTAGTACGGAATCGGATAGTGGTATTGATCGAGACCCAGATAGTACATGTACAGGCAAAAGCAAATGTCGAGGCGACCGTCGCCATCGTAATCGGCCACCGCGGCATGGGTGAAGGTCCCCTGGGGAGGCCGCTTGAATCGGAAGGCATCCCGCCGGAGCGTAAACGTGCCGTCGCCCTGGTTGATGAAGAGCAAAGGACCGGTGCCGCAGACCACCAGCAGATCCTGCTGACCGCGGTTGTCGAAATCCGCGAAGAGCGCGCAGGCCGTGTTGTCGAGGACGCCCACCCCGGCCTTTTCGGTGACATCCTCGAACGTGCCGTCGCCGCGGTTGCGATAAAGACGGTTTGGCAGTCCGGCCGGCTGGCAGACATAGAGATCGTCAAACCCGTCATTGTCGAAATCGCCTGCCGCCACACCGTTGTTGCCGTAGACATCCACACCGACGGCGCCGTCGAGCACAGTTCGCCAGTAATCGGATCCGTGCAGGAGCTGGCCGCGGTAGGAGGCAGTGGCTCCGAGGGCGGATTCTGTGACATCGGTGAAAGCGTCCCCTTCGGACGTGCACCGGGTTTCCGGACTCGCCTCCCATTTCAGAGCCGTCCAGGCGCCGGAACTGTCCCGAACCCATTCGATCTGCCAGGAGCCGACTCTTTCCTCGCGATGCCGGTCACGGCGCTCCAGGACCAGGTCATAGCGCAGGCGCGTGCGCACCGTAAGCGGCGAGGAGGCGGCGTCAGCTTCGATCGAAAAAATCTCGAATTCCGCAGTGGCGATGGCTGCGGCGTCTCTGAGCCAGGATCGCAGGCTGCGCATGAATGCTTCGCGTCCGCTGGTTGGCTCAGCAAAGATGCGCCGCGCGACTTCGATTCCAAATTGAGAGCGCAACGGCGTTTCCGTGAAGCTGCCCAGGGCAATGCCGCTGATTCCTGAGTCCAGAAACGGAGCAATGAGACCGACCCTCTCCGGCGACTCCCGGAGGGCCACGCTCCACCGATCCAGAATGGTCTCGATTTCGCGGGCGTATTGCTCCGAGATGTAACCATCGGAGCCCGGCGGCACCAGCGCCATGATGTCCCGCAGGGGCGATGTGGCCGGATAGTGCGGAGTGAGGCGAACGTCCGTAAGAGACAGGTCGCCGGGCGAGGCTGGCGCCATTCCCGCGAATCCGGGAAGCGGAGCCCCAAAGAAGGAGGCGGGGCGAAAAAACGTCGCGGCACACGCCATGCCCCTGAGAACCGCGCGACGGGAGATCAGGAGACTTCTGTCTTCGCGACTGCCACGACCCATAATCCGAAAAACCTTCGCGTCGGCGGACCACGGCATCATAGCACCCGGAATTTCGCTGGACGATAGTTCACGATTGGGGTGATTTTTGCCTCTGCCGGCCTGAGCACCACCGCGGGCTTCTGAGGAAAAGGCGTCGGAACGAGGCTACGGACCGGGAACTAATAAGGATGGAAGTGGTTGCAATGAAGCAGGGTTTGCCGTTCTCGAACTGTCCTTTCCCGGCGTTATAGAAAAATCTCCAACTTTGGGTTGACAAGCACTGGACTTGAGGTTTAGGTTTTTTCGGGTAATCGGTTACATCGAAAGTTAACCGTTTACATTCGTCCCCATTTAAGACAAACAGCAATATCCGGCGACCCGCCGTGCCCGGTACCTGGGTGAGACAAGAAGTGGAAGCGGGAGCCGAAAGATTCTCAGGAGGCACTGCATGGGTCGTCACCGCAGTCTGGGTATTCTCACTCTGGCCGTCGTTTCACTGAGCCTCTTCGTCCTTCCAGCCCGGTTTGCTTATGGGCAGGTCGATGAAGGCTCGATCACCGGTACGGTCACCGACGCGACCGGCGCGGTCATTCCCAAAGCGAATGTTGCCCTGCTCAACCTCGATCAGGGAATCACGCTGCAAACCAAGACCGACAACGGAGGCGGATATACGTTCTCTCCGGTCAGAACCGGCCATTACACCATCACGGTCAGCGCACCAGGTTTCGCGAAGACGACGCAATCGAACGTGACGGTTCAGGTCGCTCAGATTGTGCAGGCCAATATCCAGCTCAAGACCGGGGCCAGCACGGAGACGGTCTATGTGAACACGGCGCCGCCGCTGATGCAGACGCAGGAGGCCTCGGTGGGCCAGGTGATCGGCTCGCGGGAGGTCAACAACCTGCCCCTCAACGGGCGCAACTTCACGTTCCTGGCGCAGTTAGGCGCGGGCATGCAGACGCCCCAGGCCGACACGCGCGGCAACGCAGCCAATGGCGCCTTCTCCGCCAATGGACTGCGTCCCGCACAGAACAACTACCTGCTGGACGGCATCGATAACAACTCCAACGCGGTGGACTTCCTCAACGGCACGAACTACGTCATTCTGCCGCCTGTGGACGCAATCCAGGAATTCAAAGTGCAGACGGCAGACTTCAGCGCTGAACTGGGGCGCGCGGGCGGCGCGGTGCTGAACGCCACCGTTAAATCGGGAACCAACCAGATCCACGGGGCGGTGTGGGAATTCTTCCGCAACGACAAGCTGGACGCTGCCGACTACTTTGAAAACAACACAGGAATCAAGAAGGGCGAGCTGCGCCAGAATCAGTTCGGCGGCGACATAGGCGGCCCGATTATCAGGAACAAGGTTTTCTTCTTTGGCGACTACGAAGGCTTCCGGCGCGTGCAGGGCACGGCAGCGAACGGCAATGTGCCGACAGCGCTGGAGCGCAGCAGCGGATTCACGAACCTGTCGCAGATTCTCGGGTTCAACGATGGCACGACCCGCACCGATGCTTTGGGGCGCGCGATTCAGAAGGGCGTGATCCTGGATCCGGCCACAACGCGCTTTGTCGGCGCTGGTGCGGTGGATCCGGTTTCCGGGCTTGTCAATAGCGGCGCGGCTGCCTATGTGCGCGATCCCTTTGGCACCAGCTGCGCTCCCAGCGCAACCAGCTTCACGGCGGCATCCTGCCCGGATCTGAATCACATTCCGGCGGGGCGCATCGATCCCAATGCGGTCAAAGTTCTCAGCCTGTTTCCGGCTCCCAACTCCGGAACGCAGGTCTATGGCGTCAGCCCCAATCTGTACGAGCACAGAAATCAGTTTGATATCCGCGGCGACGTGAATCCCAGCCAGTCGGACCAGGTGTTTGTACGGTTTAGCTACTCCGACGATCCCAACTACATTCCGGGCATCTTCGGCGGCATCGCCGACGGCGGCGCCTTTCAGCAGGGCATTCAGACCGCCAAGTCCGATCAGGCGGTTGCTGGATATACCCACGTCTTTACCCCGAAGACCATTAACCAGGTGCGCGCGGGCTTTGCCCATCTGCACACCACGCGGTACGGCCCGGAGGGCGCGGTCAACGGAATTCCCGCACAGTTTGGCATTGCGGGCATCCCCCAGGGCCAGGAGAACGGCGGTCTGCCGGCGTTCTCCATTGCGAACCTGGCAACGCTGGGAAGCAATAACTTCCTGCCGTCGGATGAAGTTAGCCAGACCCTGCAGGCCACGGATGACTTAACCAAGATTTACAGCAGCCACAGCTTCAAGGTCGGGATCGAGTATCAGTATGTAAAGTTCTCGACCCTGCAACCGGCCTATTCACACGGGCAGTTCAATTACGAAGGCGAATATACTGACATTCCGGGGCTATTCAACAATTCCAATGCCAGTACGACGGGGGGACTTCCTCAATTCCTGCTTCCTCCGACAGCTGCGCCGGCGACGATCAACGGCAATCCGAATCCGAACGGATTCAGTTATTCGGGCGGCTCAGACAACGTGCAGGCCTCCAACATCAACAAAACCTACGATCAAAAGATGTATTTCGCAACTTACTTCCAGGATGACTGGAAGGTAACGCCAAAACTGACCATCAATATGGGCGTGCGCTGGGATAATTTCGGTCCCATCAACGAAACAAACGGTGGGCAGGGCAACTTCGTTCCCAATCCGGTTTCCGGGACGGCCATCGGCGCGCCAACCTTCATCATCCCCGCCAGCGGCAAGGACAATCGAACACTGTCGACAGGACATCCCTCCTATTCCACCTCTCCAGGAACCACCGTGCCCGCAGCCGCAGGTACCTGCAGTGGCATCGGCTGCTACGGATTTGTGGATCTGCTGGCCAAGGACGGTATCTCGCTGTTATCCACCAACCGCTATGGCCAGGGTTTGCTGCAGGTACAGCGGGGGCTTCTCGCTCCCAGGCTTGGGGCGGACTATGAGATCACCCCCAAGCTGGTGGTGCGCGGCGGTATCGGCCTCTTTTACAACTCGTTCGAGAACCAGGGATATGGGCCGAACATCGGCGAAAACTATCCCTTTGTCTTCAACCTGAACCCCACGCCACATTCGAATCCGTCGGATCCCTCGATCGCCTCCCAGGTGGCCCCCATCAGCTACAACACACCGTATGCTGGTTGCCCCAGCGCGGGTCCCGGGGGAACGGCCAGCTTCGAATCGGGCTTCTCCTGCCTGACGCTGAACCCGTCTGTTGTGAACGCGCTGAATTTAGGACTGCAGGGTTTGCAGTTCGACTATGACACTCCGCGTACCCTGAGCGCCAACTTCACGGTGCAGTATGCGCTGAACCGATCGCTGACGGCACAGGCCGCCTACGTATACACGCACGGCGCCGATCTGCAGGGTGGCGTTGGTTACCAGAACATCACGCAGATCCTCCCGGCCGGCATCGATACCAAGAACTGCGGGAAGTATGCCGTCTTCCCGGATGGCAGCTGCGTGCCGTTTCCGGATTTCGGCGGAGGCAGTTATCAGGCCACCTACGGCATCAGTAGTTACAACGGCCTGCAAACCAAAGTCGAGGAACAATTCTCCAGCGGACTGACGTTCCTGTTCACCTACACCTGGTCCAAGACGCTGTCGGATGCGGGCGATCTGCTGAATGGCGGGTCGACCGGGGGTCTGCGCGCCTACAACATCCCCGGCCTGGGACCGAAGTTCGATTACACGCTGGCCGACTTCGATATCCGGCAGGTGCTCCACTTCAGCGGCGGATATCAGCTGCCCTTCGGAAAAGGCCAGACGTACATGAATCACGGCGGCATCGACAACGCCATCCTGGGGGGCTGGGCGACCAACTGGATCCTCACCCTGCAGGGCGGCCAACCGATCAACTTCACCTGTCCGACCGGGGTGATTTCGGGCGAGGGACAATGCGACGATATCCTGATGAAGGGTCAGAGCCCGCAACTCGGAATCAAGAGCCATGCCATCGACGGCGCGCCGCGGCCCTTCTGGGTGAATAATGCAAAGGCCTTCACGCAGGCTTGCGAGTTGACGGACAACGGTGGCACTACGGCCATCGGTCCCGATCCGGGTTCGGTCGCCGGGTGCATCCCGCTCAACGGAGCAGCTGCCCTCGGTCCGGCACCCGGTCAAATCCCGAGCCCGGGGTTCCACCGGCTGGATTTCTCGCTGTTCAAGAATTTCCAGCTGACGGAGCGGGTCAGAACCCAGTTCCGCGCCGAGTTCTTCAATATCGTCAACCACCCAAATTTCAACGCACCGAATTTTGGCGGGAACGGCGTGGTGGCTATCGGAGGGTCGGGCAATTATACGGATCCTCACTTTGGCGAAGTTGGATCGACGCGCGATGCTCCCTACGATCCGCGCCAGGTTCAATTTGCACTGAAGCTGTACTACTAGGCTAAGATGAACGCACCCCGGTAAAGCACGTTTTCGGACGTGCTTTACCGGGGTGTTGCTCTGTGGACGCCTGGAGGTGGGTCGGGCTGCTGACGCACCGAAGGCCGGAGGCGATGGTTGAGCGGGGGCTGGCGTTTGCGGGTCGAAGGCGTTCTGCTGTGTCTGCCCGCGATCTTTGCCTGGGGTGCGGCCACCGGCGCAGCCGCACAGAATCCGTCGAAGCAGACGCTGGACCAGGACTATCAGGCCGCCGTATCGGACTACAATGCGGGCCGTCTGGTGCAGGCCTCCGATGAGTTAAGGCGGCTTATTCCGTACGCCCCGAATAGTTATGCACTGCGCGAGTTGCTGGGGATGGTGTATGCCTCCCTCGGACAGGCCGACAAAGCTATCGAACAGCTCAGGCTGGCGGTCCGGATCAAACCGGGCGCAGCCGAGGCTCGCGTGAATCTGGGCGTGACGCTGGTTCACGCAGGGAAGCGGGAGCTGGCCGCAGAGCAGTTCCAAAGGGCGAGTGTGCTGGATCCGGAGAACTACGATGCGCAGCATAATCTGGGCGAGCTGTACGTTCTGGCGGGCAAAGTTGCGGAAGCACAACCGTGTCTGGAAAAGGCCTGGCGCATCCACCCCGACGCCTATAACAACGCCTACGACCTCGCTATGGCAGATCTTCTTCTCGGAAAGCTCGATCCGGCGCGCCAGATCGTGAATGCGCTTATCAAGGTCAGAGATGCCGGAGAACTGCACAATCTGCTCGGCCAGATTGACGAGAAGGATCACCAGTACATTGCCGCGGCGAACGACTACGCGGTGGCAGCCCACCTCGACCCCAGCGAAGAGAATCTCTTCAACTGGGGCAGCGAGATGCTCCTGCATCGCACCTACGAGCCCGCCATTGCCATCTTCCAGCACGGAGTGGAGCGCTATCCCCGATCGCCACGGATGCAGATCGGCCTCGGTCTGGCAGATTACTCGCGCGGCAAGTACGACCAGGCCATCAAGGCCCTGATGACCGCAGCGGATCTCAACCCGCGCGATCCGCGCTGCTACGTCTTTCTCTCCAGGGCATACAACAGCTCTCCTCTGCAGGCAGACGAGGTCACGCAGAGATTTCGGCGCTACGCGCAGCTGGAGCCCCGCAACGGGCTGGCGCAATACTATTACGCGGTGAGCTTGTGGAAGGGCCGTCGGGTGGAAGATCCAGGAACCAATCTGGCCGCCGTGGAGTCGCTTCTGCGAAAGGCGATTGCGCTCGATGATTCCCTGGCACCGGCCCACGTGCAACTGGGCGATCTGTATGAGGACCAGCGCAAGTACGAGGCATCGATTCCGCAGTATGAGCGGGCACTACAGCTCGACCCCGGCCTGGCCGATGCGTATTATCGGCTGGGCACCGACTACGTGCATGTCGGCAGGAAAGATAAGGCGCAGAAGGAATTTGCTGTCTACCAGAAGCTGCGCGCCGAGCATCTGGCTGAAGTGGACAAGGAACGGGCCGAAGTGGAACAGTTCGTCTATTCAGAGAAGGGACAGGCGCCGAGCAGACCCTGAAGGATGCAAAGGCTGGCTCCGCCCGCGAATCAGGCTATGGATCAGAGCGCGTTGAGTGCACAGTGGAAAACCGCAGGCCCGCAGGGCGACGCAAGCAGTGAGTGGAACACCGCGCGAGCCCTCAGCCGGAGCCGCCGGGATTTTCTGCGCAGCGCCGGCGGCCTGGCCGTTGGGTCGGCTCTGATGGGGGTAAGTCCGTTCCTCCATGGAGAAACGGTTCGCAGAAAACGCAAAGTTATTGTCATCACCTTTGGCGGTGGAGCGCGCGACCAGGAAACCTTCGCCCCCGAAGGCCAGGAAAATATCCCACACATGATGCGCGAGCTGGTTCCGCAGTCCACTTTCTTCGTGCATGTCGTCAACAGCGGAATTCTTGGACATTATGTCGCCACCGCCAGCCTGGCCACGGGCGTCTATGAGACGCTCAACAATTTCGCCGCTGTTCCTCCGCAGCATCCCACCGTCTTTGAGTATTTCCGCCGCGACCTCAGGCGACCGGCAACCGATACCTGGGTGGTCGCTCCGAGTAACGGGTTCAATCGCATTGGTGAAAGCGACTGCCGCTCCTATGGTGCCGGCGCCGCGGTCATTCTGCCCAAGCATCTGCTGGCTGCGGCCCAGCCGGGCGGGTCAAATCTCGATCACCTGCTGCGTGACAACTACGAGAATCCCCTCTATACGCCACATCTTAGTGGCGGCGAATTCGAACTTCGGCAGCTGCAGGACATCCTGCGGCTGTCCGTTTCCGATTTCACCAACCACGCGCGAACCCTCTCCAGTCCGGATGAACTTTCGGTCTACATTGCGAAACGCCTCATGCAGCAGGAAGCTCCCAGCCTGCTGTGGATCACAATGCACGATATCGACGTCGCTCATTCCGGCGCATATTCCCTCTACGTCGAGGGCATCCGCCGTACAGATCGTCTCTGCGCGGAAATGTGGCAGGCCGTCCAGGACAATCCCGAATACGCCGGCAATACAACCATGTTCATCCTGCCGGATTTTGGACGCGACGCCGACTATGACTCTGGCGGCAATGGATTTCAACATCATCGCACCGGCGATACCGCCAGCCGCACTACCTGGATGATGGCCCTCGGGGCGGGTGTCCGCGAAGGTGTGATCTGCGAAGACCCGATGCAATCCATCGATCTCGTGCCCAGCCTCGGCGCCATCATGGGCTTCTCACCCGCGCAAAGCCAGGGCAAGCCGATTCGGGAGCTTCTCTGATCCATGCAGCCCCGCGACCTCAGTCCCGCCGACTTCGCCTCCTGGCCGCCCCAGGCGCGCGCCCTGGCGACGAAGCATCTGGAGACCCTGCGCCAGCTGCCCCTCAGCCTGCTTCCTTCCGTGCTGCGCGAAATCATCAGCTACGATTTCTCTTTTCCGGTCGAGCGGTCGGCCGCGGAGAAGCAGCTGGCGGTACTTGCCGCTCTCGACGACCGCCAGCGTTCCACCTGGTTTCACGGCTTCGAGCAGGTCTCGATTCCCAGCGACCTGGAGAAGTTCGACTGGGTCGGCCATCCGCAGCAGTTCCTTGAAAAGCAATCGGCGTGGCTGTGGAGCAGTCACCAACTCGACGCCTTCCGCAAAGCCGCCACAGACTATGCGGCGCACTTACAGACCGCGATTCCGGCTGAAGCTCCGCCCATGCGCCGCCTCGGCGTTGCCATCATCGGCAAGGATGTGTCTGCGTGGAGCCAGCCGCTCTTCCGTAATCTGCGCACCCAGGGAACATGGTTCACGCAGGTGAATCCCGAAAACGGCCTTGGTCTGCTCCTCGATGTTGCAGCCTCTCGCGCCCGCTCTCACCCTGAGCCGTATGCGCACTGGTATATCGACGGAGGCGTGCCGGCTGGCTGCGATTCCGCCCTGACGTGCCTGTCCTGGAGCGGACTCCAGCCGCTGCGCACAGGCCTGCTGCGAAAGATGCAGAAAGAGATTCAAAGCCCGGGGATGGGGCCGGAGGAGCTGCGAACCTGGCTGGCACAGCTCACTCCCGCCCAGCTGGGCGTCCTCGGCTCGACCGACCCGGTCCTGTCGCGCTTTCAGGTAAGCCTGTTTACCGAAGGATCCGGAACACAAATCTTCAGCACCACCTTTGCGCAGTGGGCCGCGCGGGAAGTTCTTCGCCGCGCTCAGGCGCTGACGCTGCTGGTCCGCTTCGCACCACGACAGCGTCAGCGTCCCATGAACGAACTGCTCTCAGGAGAGAGCGCGACGCCCCAGCTCGACCCCGAAGGTTCGCTGGTGGATGCCGACATGGGCGCCTGGTACCACTGGATCAACCAGCAACGACTCACCGGATATGAGCAGTCCTCCTTCATCGGCTGGTTTGAGGATCACAATCAGGCCGTGGCTATCAGCCCCACCCTGCCCCGCGGAGTTCAATCCGATTCAGCGCTGACCGTTGAGAAACTCGTGACCCTCGCGACAAGCTAGCATCGGTTTCCTGCTACAGGCGGTAATGGCCCGCAGGTTGAAAGGGCTCACAACCAGCAGCATCTCGAAAGACCTGGCAATAAAGACCTGGCCAAACTGCCGATCCATCTCGTCAACTACGATGGAAGCCACATCCAGCGCAGGAGGAATATCGATGAGGAACAACCGTGCAGCTCGAATCGTGGCTCTGGCGATCGCAGTGGCGGCCATGTTCGCCGTTAGCGCTCACGCCGAAAAGCCGGCAGACGGGCCGGCCGGCTGGCAGGCCCGTCTTCGCGAAACCCTGCCCCTTCTCGGACACCGCAACTGGATTCTGGTTGTCGATTCCGCCTATCCTCTGCAGAATTCTCCGGGAATCGAGACTATCGAAACCGGGGCGCCACAGCCGGAGGTGCTCCGCGAAGTCCTCGATGCCATCAACCATTCCATCCACGTGCGCCCGGTGGTATTTGTGGACGCCGAGCTTCCCTTCGTTCCCGAGCGGGATTCGCCTGGAGTGTCCCAATATCGGAGCGAGTTGAAAGCAATTCTCGGAAATTCGCCCGTGACCCGCCTGCCTCACGCGCAGCTGCTGCAGAAGGTGGATGACATCAGCAGAAGCTATAAGGTTCTCATCCTGAAAACCAGCGAGACAATCCCTTACACATCCGTATTTCTGCAACTCAACTGCAAATACTGGAGCGACGACGCAGAGGCTCGTCTGCGTACGGCGATGACGCATGCTCCTGAACCATCGCACTGAAAAGCGGAGGCCCGGGGCTGGGATGAAGAACGGCTAGCTGCAGCTGACCGGTCCCGCGCGCGGCGATCAATGATTCCGCCGCCGCGCGGGCCTACAGGCGCGCCCGAGAAATCAGAACGTGACCTTGCCTCCCAATTGAATTTCCCGAGGATCATGGGTGGACGTAACCTCGCCAAAGGTTGATGTGCCGAGGCGCTGACCGACGGCGTCGAAACTCGTGTGGTTAAACGCGTTGAAGAACTCGCCGCGGAGCTGCAGTTTCGCTCTGTCTCCAAGGTTGAAGTTCTTGATGGCCGAGAGATCCCACAGTTCAATGCCAGGACCTAACAAAAGGTTGTTGCTCGCGTCGCCAAAATGCCCGACAGCATTGGCGAAGGAGCTGGTGCTGAACCATTGCTGCTGGGTCTTGGGCTTATGGATTGGCGCAACCACATCCGGCCGCGGGGAAATGTCACTGGGATCGATGTTGATGCCGCCGGGGTAGGTTCCTGCAATACATCCGGTGGTGGCGCCGGCCGGCGTCTGACAGTCGAAGTTATCAGCCTCCTGCAGTGCCGCGAAGGACTGACCCGAGGCAAATTCGGTAATTCCGGAAAGCTCCCAGCCGCCCAGAGCGTGGCCAACGAAACCATTCTGGTGCTGATAGAACGGCAGGTCATAGACGTAGTTAGCGATGAAGGTCTGGGGCTGGTTGAGCGAAGCCGGCCCGTAATCGATGTTTGGGTTATACGTGTCGTACGTCTCTGTGCCGCGATCGTTTGATTGATTGGTCAGCGTCTTTGACCAGGTGTAGGCAATCCCGAAGGTCAGGCTATTGGCCACGCGATGATTGAGCGATACCTGCAGAGAGTGGTAATTGCTGGAATATTCCGGAACTCTCGATGCAAACCAGGAATAGCCGCGATAGGGCACAACGGCTGTGACCCATGCGGTTGGATCCGCGGCTCGTTCTGCCAGAGTCGGCTGATTCAGATCGCGCTCTCCCAGCAAGTGCCGGCCCAGCGATCCTACGTAAGCGACCTCAGCAACGGTATCCGGACGCAGTTGCTGCTGCACCGACAGATTGAAGTCCATGTAGGACTCTGACGGCATACCCGGGCTACCGGTCGAGACGATGTGGTTGGGGCTCAGGGAAACACTGGAGGTTCCGGCCAGGGGATGGTCGAACTGGGTGTTGTTGATCGTGGCAACCTGAACCAGGGGTGGATCCTGGAAGGCGTTCTGTTCCCAGATGCCGTTCAGGCTCCGATCGTAGAAGATGCCATAGCCGCCATGCACGGCCGTCTTGCCGTTGGCGAAGGGTGACCAGGCGAATCCCAGCCGGGGTGCAAAGTCATCCTTCGGATCCGGATTGACGTGAGATCCCCACGGCGAACAATGGATACCCGGAGCAATTGCCGCAGCCTGCGTGCAGGCGCTGCCTTTGGGGAAGATCAGGCCGTTGACGTAGGTGGCGGGGATTGGCCCACCAGCCATAAAGTTGCCGGAAACCGGGTCGATGGCGGGAGCCGCGGCGGGATTGTAGAGCTGCGGGTCGAAGTTATTGAGAGTATTCAGTACGTCGCCGGGCGACGGGAAGTAGCTATAGCGAAGACCGAGATTCAGAGTCAGCCGACTCATAATCTGCCAGTCGTCCTGCACGTACGCTTCAAAGTTGAAGTAATGCAGGTCGGGAACGGTATCGCGGCTGGCCTGGGTGTAACTGTAAACATTGCCAAGAAGGAAGTCTGAGAAGTTATTAAACTCAAAGTTTGCCTGACCGCTGGAGGCGTTCTCTGTCTTCAGCATCTGCGAAGCAGTGACGCCCGCACGCAGTACGTGCCTTCCCAGATTGGCAGTCAGGTTGTCGAAGAGCGTTCTGTCGAGGTTTCGTTCAAAGTAAGGTGTGCTGCCGTAGTTAAAGCCCTGGATCGCGCCGCCAACAAAAGAGACTCCAGGAATGCGCCCGTAAGGATCTTTGTACTCGGTATTGTTGGTGAGCTGGCTCGCAATCGATGGAGCTGTTGCAATCGATCCAGGGGTGAACGAGGAACTAATGGTTCCCTGGCTGTAGGCAAATTCCGCCTCGTTGACGAGTTTAGGCGAAATGCTCCAGGTAAGGTTGCCCACCACGTTCTGGCCAGGAGCGTTGACAACGGAACCGGCGATGTTCGGGAAGTTGGACCCGGCGAAAAGCCCCTGGGGGAAGTTTTCCGGTGTCTCGTCCCGCATGGCACGCGCGAAGAAGTGCAGCTTGTCGGTCAGATTGGCGTCGATGCGAACCAGGTCTTCGCGGGTATTGTTGAGAGCGCCATAGGTGAATGTATAGGTTCCATTCGGGCTGTTGGCAGGGAACTTATCGTAGACATTGGCCAGGTACACCTTCGCGTTCTGGCTGTAGCAAGCGGGAGAAATCGTGCTGGTATTGGTCGCGCCGTTGTAGCTCACGCACCCCGCCGGAGCATCCGTAATGGGACCGGTGAAGCTCCCGGCCAGATCGGAGGCCGTGGGCGGAATGACCGAAGACGTATTTGGCGCTGTCACCTTGCGCCACTCCTCCGACCAGAAGAAGAAGAGCTTGTTGCGGCTGGTGTAGACCTTTGGAAGGATGGCCGGGCCGCCGATCGTGAACCCGAAATCGTTATAGCGCTCGACGGCTCGGGGCAGATTTGCCTGTTTATTAAAATAACTATTAGCGTTAAAGGCGTCGTTGCGGTTGAATTCGTAAGCATCGCCGTGGAACTGGCTCGTTCCGGACCTCGTGGCCACGAGAATCTGCCCGGCGCCGCTGCGTCCAAACCCGGCATCGTACGTGCTTCTCTCGAGGGTGAATTCCTGAATGGCATCGACGCTGGGGACGTTGAGCAGCGTCGCATTGGAGCCGCTGTCATTGATATCCGCCCCATCCACAGACCAGTTATTAGCGGTGTCGCGAGCGCCGTTGACTGAGACCGAAGACGTATTGTTCAGCCCGAAACCAACCTCGTCAGGCAGAGCACTCACCACGCCCGGCTGCAGAGTTACGAGCTGTTCAAAGTTGCGGTTATTCAGCTGCAGCTGGGTCACCTGCGTGCCGGAAATGGTGCCGGCTAACTCGCTGGTTGTGGTATTGAGGGCTACGGCATTCTGCTGCACCGTGACGGTCTGACTAACGGTCCCGGTGGCAAGCTTTGCATCGACCGTGCGCGTTTGCGCCACGTTTAGGGTGACATTTGTGGCCTGGAATCTTTGAAACCCGGAAGCGGTGACGCTCACGTCATAATTGCCCGGAGGCAGATCGCTGATGCTGTAAGCGCCTTGCGCATTGGTCTGCACAGTTCTGGATGAGGCGGTGCCTTCCTCCTGAGTGGCGGTGACGGTCGCACCCGGGACAACGGCTCCTGAAGGATCGGTGACAGTACCGTTCAGTACGGCCTGAATCTGCTGGCTATGAAGAAGGATGGGAAAACACGAAACGAACAACACAACGAGGGCAACGAGCAACTTTCTTCCCTGCATTCTGAACGACCTCCCAACAAGTACCTGCGACTGCTGATTATTGTTTTGCTGCGTATCTGGGTACGCTTAGGTGCGCGCTGTCGAGCTCCTCCGCTTCCCCTCGGATTATCCCGGCGGAAATGAGGTAAAGCTGTCTGACAGAGCCCACGCGCGACCAAAAGAAATGGTGTCACAATGGTTAATGCACTGTCAATTAATGCACGAGGGAGTATCGCGACGGAGCGCGTGCTTTGGCCCTGAATCTGTTGCCTGACTGGGATATGCCATGCTCGCGCTGAAGCCTGAGGGCCGACCCCGATGCGAGGAAAACTCCCGCGCTATCCATGCCGACTGGCTAGCCGGCGCTCTGCTGCTCTTCATGCTCTGGGGCAGCGCCATCAGCGCACAGTCGGCCGGTCAGAACAACAACGCCCGGCAGAAGTTTACGCAGGCAGTCGCCGAGGGCACTCGCGCCCTGCAGGCTGGCAATAATCAGGAGGCCGAGAAAGCGTACCGACAGGCGCTGGCGCTGGATCCGCATTCGGTTGAGGTTCTCAACAATCTGGCCCTCTCGGTCGCGCGTCAGCGGCGCGAGCCGGAAGCGATCCAGTTGTATCAGCGGGCCCTCCGCCTGCGAAAGGACGATCCCGTCACCAGGCGAAACCTCGGCATCGCTTACTTCCGGGCGCAGCGCTACTCTTCGGCACTGCCATTGCTGGAGTCATTCGCTCAACAAACTCCCAACTTTCAGTCGCTGGACTTAGTGGGGCTTGATTTTTTCGCTCTGGATCGCTACCACGAGGCGGCAACCTATCTGGAACGCGCCAGCCAGGCAGATCCAAACGATCTTCCAACACTCGATATTCTCGGCAAGGCCTATTGGCGGCAGAAGAACTTCAACGGCGTCACTTCCGTTTTCAAGCGGATTATGGCGGTCAATCCAGACTCGCCCGAAGCCCACTTCATGCTGGGCCTGGCGGACGACATCGAATTTAAGGAGCAGGATGCGGTTCGGGAATTCCAGGCCGTGCTGAGGGCCGATCCCGGTTATCCCGCCGTTCACCAGAGCCTTGGCCTGATTGACTGGCGCGAGAACAAGGCCTCCGATGCGGAGAAGGAGTTTCAACAGGAGCTGAAACTTCACCCCAACGACCCCGTGTCCAGTTATATGATGGGCCTGATCCTGCAGAAGCAGGGCAACACGGCCGAGGCCATTCCATGGCTTCACGAAGCAGTAACAGTTAATCCATCCTATCTCGCCGCTCTGTTTCAGTTAGGCCAGTGCTATCTGGCGGAGAACCATCCTGCTAAAGCCATAGAGCCCCTGGAAAGGGCGGCGGAGATTTCTCCCGATGATGCTCAGGTGCACTTTGTGCTGGGTCGCGCTTACAGCATGACAGGACACTCGGCAGAGGCAGCACGGGAGCGCAATCGCGCAAGCGCCATCCAGGCGCGGCAGAACGTGCAGCCGCCCGCATCCCGCTAAGAAGCCGCTCATGCCCGGAGCACAAAGCAGATACCGCGATCACCTCAGGACGAAGGAGAGCACTTCGACCAGGCCAAGGCCGCCCACGGAAATAATCGTCTCGCAGATGGACCAGCTCCAGATGGTCTGGCCCAGAGACATGCCGAAGTATTCCTTCACCAGCCAGAAGCCGCCGTCGTTGACATGCGAGAAAATCAGGGAGCCCGCTCCGGTAGCAATGGCCAGTAACTCCGGTGAAACCGACGGCGTTTGCAGGGCGATGGGTGCGACGATCTGAGCGGCCGTCACCATCGCAACCGTGGCCGAACCGGTCGCCAGCCGCATCAGAGCCGCCAGCAGCCACGCCAGCAGAAGCACCTGGATGTGGCTGTGCATGGCCAGGGTGACGATGGTGCGCGAGACGCCGCTGTCCTGAAGGACGCGGCCGAAGCCCCCTCCGGCTCCGATCAGCAGTGTGACCGCCGCCGTGGGTGCCAGGCATTCGTTGGTGAAGCGCAGGATAACGGCCGAGCTGAAACCCTGCACTTTCCCCAGGCTCACAAAGCTCAGCAGAGCGCCGATCAGCAACGCCATATCGTCGTTACCGACCAGGTGCAACGCGGCGTTCGCCGAACTCCCGGACAGCGTGATTGAATCGGCCCAGCTTCCCAGTAACATCAGAAACACGGGCAGCAAAATGGTGAGTATCGTCAGCCAGAAGTTCGGAAGCCTGCGCTCCTCTCCGTGCTCCACGAACTCGGCCGCCATCGAGCTTTCACCGGCAATGTGAATGTGCGGCGCAATGAACTTCGTGTAGACCGGACCAGCCAGCACCGCGACCGGAATACCCACCAGCAGCGCATCGCCAATCGTGCGTCCTACATTGGCGTGGTAGATCGTTACCGCCATCATCGCGGCCGGGTGCGGAGGCACGAGTCCATGAACAACCGACAGCCCCGCAACCAGCGGCAACCCCACACTCACGATCGATTGTCCTGTCCGGCGCGCAACCGTAAACGCGATAGGAATGAGAAGAACGAAACCCACTTCGAAAAATGCCGGTAATCCGACAATCAGTCCGATGAGCACCATGGCCCAGCGAATATTCTTCTCGCCGAACAGGTCGATGAGAGTGTAGGCGATCTGATCGGCGCCTCCGGACTCCGCCATCATCTTGCCCAGCATGGTGCCCAGCGCCACGATGATGGCGATGTGCCCGAT
Source organism: Acidobacteriaceae bacterium (assembly GCA_036489655.1). GTDB lineage: Bacteria > Acidobacteriota > Terriglobia > Terriglobales > Acidobacteriaceae > Palsa-343. The sequence goes on from DASXFH010000319.1 coordinate 28,299, forward strand.
GGTCCCGCCAAAGCCGGCCTCAAATGAGTGGATGATGTTTCCCGGCGGCATGCCTGCCACGACCGCAAGGAACAACGAGGCGAGAAAGAGGCTGATAAACGGATTCAGCCTCACCACGGTGATCAGCAGGATCAGCCCGACAACCGAACCGAGGGCGGTGATAAGCAGGAAAATACCGTGGGGATCAATCATGAATGAAGGTCAACGAGGTTCTTCCAGTTATTTCTCGCGGTCAGGCGCTTTGTACGCAACGCAGTCGATCTCAACCTTGCAATCCACCACCATACTGGATACCACGCAGGAGCGAGCCGGCGGATGATCGCCAAAGAACTCGCGGAACACCGTATTGAATGCCGCGAAATCCCGTGGATCGTCGATCCATACTCCGCAGCGAACCACGTGCTCCGGACCGTATCCCGCCTCCCGCAAAATGCCGAGCAGGTTCTGGATCGCCTGCCGCGCCTGCACACCAATGTTGCCGGTGACCAATTCTCCATTGAGCATCGGGACCTGGCCCGACACGCAGAGCCACCCGTCTGCGGCCACCGCTCGCGCAAAGGGCAGATGTTGCCCCCCTGCGCCCTTGCCTCCTTCAGCGCCATAGCGCCGGATATCCATGCTTTCTCCTTTCTTCCTGTTCATTACATCCATTCCATACTGCCTCGCCCGAGGAAACGCCCGGTGCGCCCGCTCGCCGGGTCCGCCGGCGTGCTGGAGAGGATGCCGTTCACCCATACACCCGCGATGCCCTCGGAGCGCTGCGTGGGCTCGGCAAACGTCGCGCGATCGAGAATCCGCTCCGCATCAAACAACACCAGGTCCGCAAAATAGCCTTCGCGCAAAAGGCCGCGCCCCTCCAGCCCGAACCGTCGCGCAGGCATCGCAGTCATTTTATGAATCGCCTCCGCCAGTGAGAACAGCTGCAGTTCACGCGCGTACCGGCCCAGAACACGAGGGAACGTTCCCCACAGCCGGGGATGCGGCCGAGGATCGCACGGCAGCCCATCGGAGCCGATCATGGTTGCCGGATGGCTGAGGATGCGGCGCATATCCTCCTCGGAGATGCTGTGATAGATGGCTCCCGCGGGCTGCAGTCGCCGCGCCGCCTCTGCCTGGCTCAGTGCCCACATCTGCGCAATTTCCGCCAGAGTTCCACCGGCGACCTCCGGATGCGGGTCGCTCCACGTAATCGTGATCGTCACCCGCTCGTCGACCTGCCGTAAATCCAGCGTGCTTGATCCCGCCGCGTAGGGATAGCAGTCGCAACCGGCCCGCTGTTCAGCGCGCGCGCTGTCGAGCGCCTGGAGAACCTCTCCGCTGCGACCCCAGTGATCGATGCCCGCGCATTTCAGATGCGAAATGACCACGGGAGCCCCGCTGGTGCGCCCGATGGTGAAAGCTTCCTGCATCGCATCGAAAATCGCAGCGGACTCCGAGCGCAGGTGGGTCGCGTACAGACCACCAGCTGCGCCCAGCGGCCGTGCCACCTCCAGCATCTCTTCCGTTGTCGCCGCATTTGCCGAGAGGTAGGCCAGTCCTGAGCTCAGGCCCAGTGCCCCGCCCTCCAGTGCCTCCTCCAGCTGAGTTCGCATCGCGGCGGCTTCCACCCGTGTCGCGGTGCGGTCCAGGCGATCCATGTGGTTATTGCGAAGAGATGTGTGCCCAATCAGCGCCGCGACGTTGACGGCCGGCCGCACGGCCCTCACCGCCTCCCGATACGCCGCAAAAGTCGGATACCGGAATTCCGACGCCTCCCCCAGCAGATTCATCGGGTCCGGAGCGTCCTCTCGCAGCGTTACCGGCGACGCGCTGATGCCGCAGTTGCCGACGACCACCGTGGTGACGCCCTGGGTGATCTTCGGCGTCATCGCCGGTGTGCGGAGCACCGCCAGATCGTCATGCGTATGCGTATCGATAAAGCCCGGGGCAAGGTACAGGCCGCCGCCTTCAACCACTGAGGCTGCCGCCATGCGCAGATCTGCGCCCACGGCATGGATGCGGTCGCCGGCAATCGCCAGGTCGAGCCGCCTGGCCGGTGCACCGCTCCCGTCCAGAAGGTCTGCGCCCCGAATGAGTGTGTCGCAGGTCCGCATCGTAGCCATCAAGAGATATAGGATAGTGCCATTGCGCATCGATCGCATCCCCATCGGCCGCGCCAAGGAGGCTCGACTGCCCCAGGACATCATTTCCGCCGCATCCAGCCATGCATCCGCAGTCACCCCTCTCAATAAGGGGCTCCGCTGGTTTGAAGGTTCCCGCGGTGCCGAGCAGATCCGGCGCGAAGGCTGGAACCTGCTGCGTGAAGAGGTAAGTCTGCCCGCCGCCGTTCTCGACGAGGAAAAGCTGGAGCACAACCTGGACTGGATGCAGCGCTTCGTTGAGGCCTACGGAGCCAGACTGGCTCCCCACGGCAAGACCACCATGTCGCCGCAGCTGTTTGCCCGTCAGCTTCGTCATGGCGCCTGGGGAATCACCGTCGCGACCACCCAGCAGGCGCGGGTAGCCTTCCAGCATGGTGTACGGCGCGTCCTCATGGCCAACCAGCTCATCGGCCGAGAAAATATGCGGACGATCTCGAAGATGCTCGAGAGTTCCGAGCTGGATTTTTACTGCCTTGTCGATTCCGCCGAGCAGATCGACCAGTTAGGCGCCTTCTTTGCAGAGCAGCGCCAGCGCCTGCAGGTGCTTCTCGAGCTGGG
>DASXFH010000339.1:0-1948 GCA_036489655.1 Acidobacteriaceae bacterium
CTAACGTTCATTGCACCACTTGTTAGAGGCAGAGTTGTCACGCGTCTGTTTCAACGCGCGGTCGCACGAGGTGAGCATGAGCACACGCCCCCCAACCCGCCGAACAGTTCTCACCGGCCTCGCCCTCACCACCGGAGCCGCGCTCACCCGCAAACTCCCCGCACTCGATCTGAGCGAAGCCGCCATAGCGCGCGACCCCATGCGCCCGCAGTACCACCTCCAGCCCGCACGCGGCTGGATGAACGACCCCTGCGGTCCCATTTACTGGAAGGGCAAATACCACATGTTCTTCCAATACAATCCGCACGCCGCCGTCTGGGGCGACATGCACTGGGCCCATGCCACCTCGCCCGACATGATTCACTGGCAGCGGCAGCCCATCGCGCTCGCCCCCACGCCCGGCGGTCCGGATGCTGACGGCTGCTTCACCGGCACCGCCGTCGTTGCCGACGGCAAACCCACCCTCCTCTACACCGGCGTCCGCAAAGTGCCCACCGATCAGGCCACCCTCCGCGACGGGCACAGCCACCTCCGCGAAACTCAATGCCTCGCCGTCGCGGAAGACGACACGCTTCTCCGCTGGCGCAAGCAGCCCCAGCCGGTCATCGCCGCGCCACCCGCAGGCATGGAGGTCACCGGCTTCCGCGATCCGTCTCCCTGGCGAGAGGGCGATACGTGGTATATGGTCGTCGCCTCCGGTCAGCGCGGCGTCGGCGGAAGCGAGCGCAGCGGAGGCGGAGAGGTGCTGCTCTACAAATCCCCCGACCTGCGCCACTGGGAGTACCTGCACCCGCTCGCCCAGGGCAAATGGAGCGGCAAGCCCGGCCCGAACCCCGTCGACACGGGCGAGATGTGGGAGTGCCCCGACTTCTTCCCCCTCGGTGACAAACATGTCCTCATCCACTCCACCGAAGGCAAAACCATCTGGCAAATCGGTACCCTCGACCGCGCCGCGATGCTCTTCCACGCCGAATCCGAAGGCCTGCTCGATCACGGCGCCTACTACGCGCCCAAGACCCAACTCGATGCTGCGGGCAATCGCATCCTGTGGGGCTGGATTCAGGAAAGCCGCCCCCAATCGGAATACAGCGCAGCAGGCTGGGCCGGAATGATGTCCCTGCCGCGCCGCCTCTCCATCGCAAATGGAGCCGTCGTCATGGCCCCGGCACCGGAGATTGCGTCACTCCGAACCGCTCCCCGCACCGGATCAGCCGTCCGCCGCCTGCCCACTGCCGCGCAGGAGATGCGGCTCGGCCTTCAACCTGCCGAGCCCAGGACTGATGCATTTGAGCAGTCCTTCGTCGACAATCAAGGCGCCGCCATCCTGCTGTGCGCCGATCCGCAACAATCCCCCGGCACGGCGCGCGTCGGCGATACCCAGATCACCGGCATCGAACCTGGTCCGCTCGACCTCCACATCTTCCTCGACCACTCCGTCGCCGAAATCTTCATCAACCAGCGCCACGCCGTCACCTGCCGCTACTACAAACGCGACCCCATGGAGCCGGCAGTCGCCATCACGGTCGGCGGCTCATGGCGCATTACGCAGCAACAGGCCTGGTCGCTCAAGAGCATCTGGTAAACGCACTTTGTGACACACCCAACGACCTCGCCCAATATGGCGAGATGCCGTGACCGCGGAGCGGCGATCTTTGCGAAACGTGCCGGATTTTCATCTGAGTCCGATACACTGGAAATAGCCCCATTCCAGGCAGCCGTAGGACCCTGGACGCGCCCCGAGATGTGCGCCTGCTAAGTCCAATGGAATGACGAATAAAGCGGTAAGCTCTTTGGAAAGACGAATTTAGCCCTCGGGAGAGGGCGTAAACGCCCTCCTTTCATCAGCTTACGAGCCAGCCTCCCGCGACGGGAGGGGGGAGGGGGTCCCCCTCCGAGTCCCGAAAAGAAACGCAGTAAGGAAGAGAGAACGCATCACCGTGTCCAGCAC
>DASXFH010000355.1:0-3122 GCA_036489655.1 Acidobacteriaceae bacterium
AACCGCATTCTGCACGCAAACGGCGACGCCACCGGCCGCGAGATTGGCCGTTCACTGCTTGCCCGCGCCTCCGCGACGCCGGGCATCACGCTGTTGCCGTGGACGCTGCTGACCGATCTCATCACGTCGGATGGGCGGGTGAACGGGGCCACGCTGCTGGATGAGAATGGCGAGATCCGGACAGTACATGCACGTTCCGTCCTTCTGGCGAGCGGAGGCGCAGGCCAGGTCTACAGCAATACGACCAATCCAGCGGTGGCTACCGGTGACGGCATCGCCGCCGGGCTCGCCGCCGGCGCAGAACTGGCCGACATGGAGTTCTATCAGTTTCACCCCACCGCGCTGAGCCTGCCCGGGGTGCCGCGCTTCCTGCTCTCCGAGGCGCTGCGCGGCGAGGGCGCGTGGCTGGTGAATGCAGCCGGTGAGCGATTCATGCACCGCTATCATCCGCTGCTGGAGCTGGCGCCGCGTGATGTTGTGGCGCGCGCTATCACCCGCGAGGGAATGGGCACGCGGCCGGGCGAAACGCTCCCCGTCTATCTGGACATGCGGCACGTCTGTTATGCCAAAGGCGGGGGCATTGATCCGGACGCGCGCTTTCCGGGCATCTCTGCGTTTCTCCATCAGCATGGGCTGGACCTGGCGCGAGACTTGATTCCGGTGCGGCCGGCGGCCCATTACCTGATGGGCGGCGTGCGGACAGACGTGGATGGGCGCACGTCGCTGCCCGGCCTTTACGCCGCGGGTGAGGTGGCATGTACAGGTGTGCACGGCGCGAACCGGCTCGCCAGCAACTCTCTGCTCGAAGGACTGGTCTTCGGCGCGCGCGCGGCGGAGGCCATGCGGCGCGAGAGCGACGTTCCGGTGAAGGCTGAAGCGCGGGCGTCGGTGCCGGCGAGCGATCTCTCGCTACCGCCGGTGGAAGAGGCCATCCGGCGACTGCAGCAGCAAATGTGGGAGCACGCCGGACTGCTGCGCGACGCAGAATTGCTCAGGAGCATCGACCTCGCCGCCGCAACGCGTTACGCGGACACGATCCCGTCCGCCCGGTGGACACGGCGCGAGTATGAGGCGCGATCCCTGGCGCGCGTGGCGCGGGCGATTGTGGTCTGTGCACTGGCGCGCGAGGAGAGCCGCGGAGCGCACTATCGCAATGATTTTCCGCAGCGGGATGATGCACGATTCGGAATGCACTCGCATCTGGCGGGCGCTTCGGTCCGCTTCGGCCCGCTGCTTCCTGCGCGGAGCCGGAGTGAGGTGCAACCGGAGTCGCCGGCGCTACGTTGAATGCGGCTGCCGGACCGGCAACAGCAGGGAAGCGGCGGCAAAGATCGCCACTGTGCCAAGAATGACGACCAGCGACCAGAGCGTGGGTATTTGAAACCAGCGGGCCGCGATCATCTTGCCGCCCACAAAGGCCAGGATGGCCGCCAGCCCGTAGTGCAGCAGGTGCAGCCGATGCAGAAGACCCTGCAGCACAAAATAGAGCGACCGCAGCCCCAGGATGGCGAAGATATTCGAGGTGTAGACGATGAATGTGTCGTGCGTGACGCCCAGCACCGCCGGCACAGAATCGATGGCGAAGACCAGGTCGGTGATTTCGATGGTGATCACGGCCAGCAATAACGGCGACACGCGCCAGCCGCGCTTGTGCACCCACTGCGTGATGGTCGGCTCCTCCCGGCCCTTCTTCTGGCGTATCAGACGCCACGCGGCATAGAGCAGCAGCGCGCCGAAGATGTACTGCATCGCCTCAAAGCGATCGAGCAGCGCAACGCCGGCCACGATGAAGAATGCGCGCAGCACAATGGCGCCCAGCACGCCGTAAAGCAGCGCGCGATGCTGTTCGCCGATCGTCAGTCCGAAGCTCTTGAAGAGGACCAGGAAGACGAAGAGGTTGTCGATGGAGAGCGATCCCTCCAGTACATAGCCGGAGACGAACTCGAGCGCATGCTCCGGCCCCTGGGTGCGCAGCAGAAAGGCGGCGAAGGCCAGGGCCAGCACGATGAGGAAGATCGTCCAGAGAAGTGCGCTGCGAAAGCGCGGGCCGTCCTGCCTGCGACCGAGCAGGACGAGGTCGGTCACCAGCAGCAGCAGCACGACTGCGTGGAAGCCGATCCAGTAGGTGAGGGGCGCGCCGGCGATCATCACTTAGAGCATTTTTCCTGCAGGTGTAGAACGTCCATCTGAAGTGTATGTGGCCTTTCGTTGAGGAGAGGCCACGTCGAGAGGGCCTCCGCTACCACCAGCATCAGAAAAAATGCTCTAACGTGCATTCAACAGGCGAATGCTTTCCAGAAACACCTCACCGGAGATGGTCAGGCTCTTCGCGCTCAGCTTGTCCAGCGTGTCCTCGGGTGTGTGATGCCAGCCATCGGGATGTTCGGCGTCGTGCGGGCCATAATCCACGTCGATTACATCGGCGGAGGGCACACCTCGCTGCACGAACGGGAGATGGTCGTCTTCCTCCGCGGCTTCGGTCTTGAAAAAGTGGCTCGCGTTGCCGGTCTTCTTCGCTGCCTCGTAGACCAGGTCTTCCATCGCCGGCGTCGCCGTGGTCACCCGCGTGATGTCCAGGTCGCGATCGCCAATCATGTCGGCGAGCAGTAAGCCTTTGATCTTTTTCAGCGTGCCGTCCATCTGCCACTTGGCGGCCAGGTGCCGGCTGCCATAGAGCGAATCCGACTCGCTCCAGCTCTGCACGGCTTCTTCGCCATCGAAGAAGACGAGCCAGATGCTATAGCCATCCAATGTGCGGCCGCGCAGATGGTTTGCAATTTCAAGCAGCAGTCCGGTGGTCGCCGCGCCATCGTTCGCGCCGACAAACGAAGTGTTGCGCAGCGGGTAATTCGTCTCGTAGTGCGTCGCCAGGACGATGATGCCGTCCTTCTTGCCGGGAAAGCGCACGATGAAGTTGGTCATCTGCTGCGGACCCGCGGGAGTGGAAGCGACGAAGGTATCCGCCTGCAGATTGTCGTGCGCAAACTGCTTCTTCAGATAATTCTGCGCGCAAAGCAGTCCGGCGCTGCCGTTGAAGCGAGGCCCGCAGGCCACGAACTGCCGCGCGTACTCGAGCGCCTTGGTGCCGCTGAATTGTGCGGAGGCCTGCGCATGCAGCGATG
>DASXFH010000434.1:0-6723 GCA_036489655.1 Acidobacteriaceae bacterium
CTCGATATTCGCGAGCTGCTCAAGGCTCATGGCTTTTAGCTGATCCCGCTTGCTCACCGTGTGTACCTGCCCGCAAAAGGCCGGCCTCATGAATGCCATGAATGCAGTGACAGCAAAGAAACGGAATGCCGCCCCGCGAACCTGCCGGGCACGCTGGGAGCCTTGTTTCGCCGCATGGAGATGCTGCCGTTCAGAACCGGCGAGAATAAAGCGGCACGCCCAAAGCGAAGGGCGGAATCGCGCGGCGGGTCCGCCTTGTCGAGCCGGCGACGAGAACATCGATCTCCCATCTTCGAGCCACATGCACCTCGGATGAGGCACCCGCGGTTCGCAACATTCGGTGTGCGAAGAGTCGTCTCGGGTTAGATGGCGAGTTGCCTGATGGGGTTGTCTGGACGGGGAAATTCGGCAAAAGACGCCAATCCGGCCAAAAATCAGGCTCCGGCAAAAGAAGCGACGGCCGCCCTACCGCGCCCCTTCCACGCGACACGCTGATGACCGATGCCCGGTCGCCCACTTCGACAACGTGGTGTGGAAGCGGTGCAGGCGCAAATACCGCACCCGCAACCCGTCCATCGTAGCCGGCATGGCCTGCGGGTTTTTGCTGAGATCGACCAGCACCAGCAGAGCCGCCTCCGCGGGATTGTCCTGGCTCTGCGTGACGCCGACACCCAGGATCGCCGGATCGCTCATGAGGCCGGGCGCAACCTGCTCCTCGATCGCTTTGGCCTGCGCCAGCTGCGCCGTCCTCAGGTGAATTCTCGGTTCGAGCGCGGGCCGGGTCGGCGCGTCGCCGCGAGCGATCTTGTCGGGATCGGTCACAATCACCTGGGTACGCAGTCCGCCGATCGTCTGCGGCACGCTGGCCGTGGCATGGTCCACATAGACGATCACCGCCGCATCGCCGGGACTGTCAAAGCTCTTCCCTGCTGCGGTCCCCAGCAGGCCCTCTCCATGCAGCGTGTCTGCCGACTCTTCGGCAACGTTCTGCGCGCGGGCCAGTGCATTCGTTCCGACGAAAGGAACGGCGGTGGGGACGGCCGGATCGTAGCGCAGGCACGCAATGGGATGCGCATTCTCGCTGCCCACCAGGCTCAGAGAGGACCCCATCTGCGCGCCAAGCTCGCTAAGGACATCGCCGATGGGGTTGGCAACGCTCAGCCCGTGTCCGTCGCCGTCGGTCCCGCCGGCGAAGTAAAGGCCGATAGCTTCCGAGTTGCTGGCGTCCATCACCAGCGCGCCCGAGTCGCCGCTGTCGGTGAAGTGCGCACCGCCGATCCCGATTTGATTCGTATACGTCTTGGTGGTGTAGGGCTGAGTCTCCGCGCAGTCCTTGTAGTAGTCCACCTTCACGGTCAGGGCCACTGCGTCAATGCTGGAGCAGGTCAGCCCCGTCGTCCGCCCGCTCTTGGCCACGTTCATCGCGAGATTGGCAGCGGTGAGCGTTTCGCCGTGCCCGGCCATCGGCGGAGCCGCGCCGATCGTCCGGCCCTGCTGCGGTGCGCCCAGCCCAAGGATGCTGCCCGTCGGATCGACCGCTCCCGGCGCTACCGCGGCCAGTGCCGCATCGACATTGCTCTGCCGCAAGGCCAACGGCACAAACGAGCGCAGAGTGCCGACGGGATGCAGCGTGGAACCGGGCCGGTTGAGCGGCGTGCAGGCGCCGTCGATGAGTCCCGGCTGATCGATGCTGTCGCCGGCGTGGCCCTGGTCGCTCTCGGCCAGCACGTGGTTGTTGCTCAGGATGTATTGGTTCTTCTGGCTGTCTTCAACCAGCGCGCCCAGCGTGCCGCCGCAGCAGTCGGCTACATAAGAGTTGCCCTTACGGTCCTCCCACGTGTCGTAATCGCCGTCGTTGCCGCCGGAGGTCCCCAGCAGCGCGGGATCCGTCTGGATGTCCTGGTGGTTCACCGGATCGCTGTCGATCCCCTGGTTGTTCAGCAGCACGCGCAAAGGCGAGGTAACGGCGCTGCCGTTCACCGACGCGATCACAAACACCGGCTGCCCCGGCACCGCACTGGGCGCAGAATACGTCGCGGCGCAGGTGGTGTAGTGATCGGAGCTGCGTTGGCATCCCAGATCGCTGACAGTGCCCAGCGCGCCATTCATCGATGCGCCTCCGCCCCCGGGCGCTTCGGTCAGCGACCACTTCACGCTGCCCGCATCCACTTCCGCGATCTGCGCCGTGACCTCGGCGCTGGCTCCCGGGCTGAGAGCGACGTTCTGCGGCAGCAGCGGCTGCACAAAGCCGGGGTGCACCGTGAGGGTAAGCGCCGCAGTGCTCTTCGGATCGCCGCGCAGGGCAGCCTCAATACGCACCATCATGGTGTCGGCGGAAAGCGAACCCGGCGCAGTATAAAGCCCGGTCGCATCGATGTGTCCCTGGCCGAGCGTCGCGGCGTTGGTGCCGGATGCAAGCCTCCACACGACGGGCGCAGCCTCACCCGTGTCGCTGAATGCTCGCACTTCCACCTGTCCGTTGGTCGCGATGCTGTCCGCCGAAGCGCTCAGGGTCAGACCGCCGCTGCCCGCCAGGGCGGGTCCTGTGACACTGCCGCATCCCGCTGCGCCCAGCGCTAAAAACAAGAGCAGCCAGCGGCTTTGCGGAAAGCGAGTCATCACGGGACAAACAAGCTCTATCTTAGACGCCGGTTCAGCCTGTAGTCCCTCCCCCAAAAGTTAAAGGAGCGCGAAAACTCGCGCTCCCTCACGAAGTTAGGGATCAGGCGCTTACGCCGCGATATTCGACTTGCCCCCGCGCACAGGCACCAGCTGCGGCCCCGTCGGGATCGGCACCACCTTGACTTCGCCGGCCAGAGTCGCCTTCACGCGGCGAACCTCCCACGGCGTCAGCGGGCGCATCTCCTTTGCCGAGTAGTAAATCTGCTTGCCGCAGTCCAGACACACTTTGTATGTGTGTTGTTCCAGCGTGAAGGGGCGGGTGAGCCGCGGATGATTGCATCCGAACAGAATCTCGGAAAAGAAACTGATGACTCCGCGCAGACAGTTTTTCAAAACGCTCATGGAACTGCGCTCCTTTCGCACCAGGGGTAGTTTGCACTTATTCAGATGTCAGGCCCAGACAAAAGTCACGCATGATTACCAAAAATTCTTCTTCGTTACGGAAAGTACCAGCTTGCCGAAGTGACTACCGGTCTCCATCCGACGCAACGCCTCGGGCACGTCGTGGAAGCTAAACACCTCATCCACCACGGGTTTCAGCCGGTGTTGTGCGATGGCTCGATTCATCTTCTCAAAATGAGCCCGCGATCCCACATAAATCCCGCGCAGGCGAACCTGCTTGTGTAACAACTTTTGAATTACGATGCCCTCGGTTGACTCACTTAGCACGCCAATCTGCGCCACCGCTCCGCCAATGCAGACAGCTGCAATCGACCGCATGAAGGTGCCGGCGCCGCCGACTTCGACGACCAGATCGACGCCGCTTCCCCCGGTTTGCTCCATCGCCCACGCGTCCCAGTCCGCGCGCTGCCGATAGTTCAAACCCGCATCGAGCCCCAGCCTTCGCGCTCGCTCCAGCTTCGCATCGCTGCTCGAGGTTCCCAGCACGCGAGCACCGAGCAGTCGGGCAAACTGCAGCGCGAAAATCGAAACGCCGCCAGTTCCCTGAATGAGGACGGTATCTCCGGCTTTGACGTTTCCCGCTTCTGCAACGGCATTCCACGCCGTCACACCCGCGCAGGGCAAAGTCGCGGCCTCTTCATACGAGAGATGCTCCGGAATGACAACAACGCCGTCCTCCTGCAGCACAACAAGTTCGGCCAGCATGCCGTCGATGTCGCCGCCCAGAGCCCCTTTGATCTTCCGAGCGTCGGCTTCGCCGTCGATCCAGTTCTGCATGAAGATGCCGGCCACGCGATCCCCCGGCTTAACCCGGGTGACGCCTTCGCCAACCGCAACCACTTCCCCCGCGCCGTCGGAGCATGGAATGCGGGGCAGCTGCATCTTCGGGTTATACCGGCCCTGCACCACCATCAGGTCGCGATAATTGAGCGAGACCGCGTGCACGCGCACCAGTACCTGACCGTATTGAGGAACAGGATCTGCGAGCGTGACGCGCTCCAGGCGATCGATACCGAACTGCGAAATCCGCCAGGCTTCCATGCTCTGAAGGATGCTATGCAACGTCTCCCGGATGCAGCATTACCGCAGTGCGTAGGCACAAAGCGGTACCGGAGCTACCATAGAAATATGGCACGAGGATGGGAAAGCAAATCCGTAGAGGACCAGGTAGAACAGCGATCGTCGGAGCCGTCCGTCGGCAGGGCTGCGCCCGCGAACCTGGAAACTGGCTTGGCGCGAGCCGCGCGGTTGCGCGAGCAACAGGCGCTGGAACTGCAGCGGGAGCGGATTCTGGATGAGCGCACGTCGAATCCGATTCGCCGCAAGGCGCTGCAGGTGGCGCTGACCGAGATCGAAGCGAAGCTGGCCCGACTGTAATTCGGGCTAACCTTTGCGGTTGAACACCAGAGAATTCCCCTGGTCGATCGTCGTCAGCAGCATGTGCGCGATGTTCACGTGCGCGGGACGCGTTGCCGCCCACACAATGGCATCGGCAACATCGTCGGCCGTGAGCGGTTTGATGTTCTGGTAGATCTTCGACGCGCGCTCCTTGTCCCCGCGGAATCGCACTTCGCTGAATTCCGTCTCCACCATGCCCGGCTCGATCGAAGTCACGCGCACCGGCGTACCCATCGCATCCAGGCGCAGGCCGTCGTTAATCAGCTTCACCGCAGCCTTGGTGCCGCAGTAGACGTTGCCGCCCGGGTAGGCCAGCTCGCCCGCCGTGGAGCCGAGATTGATCACGTGCCCTCGTCCGCGCTCCACCATCCCTTTCACCACCGCTCGGGTCACCCACAGCAGGCCCTTGATGTTGGTGTCGATCATCTCTTCCCAGTCTTCGGTCTTCCCTTCCCAGAGCTTGTCCAGCCCGCGGCTCAGGCCCGCGTTATTCACCAGCACGTCGATGGAGCGCCAGTCGCCCGGCAGAGCCGCGAGCGCCTTCTCCACCGCGGCGCGATCCTGCACGTCGAGAGCAAACGCGTGCACGGCGGCCGCCCCGCCATCCAGCAAATCCACTTCCATCGCTTCCAGCCGCTCCACGCGGCGCGCGGCCAGCAGCAGGCGGGCGCCCTCAGCGGCAAAGGCTCGGGCACAGGCCGCGCCAATGCCGGCGCTGGCCCCGGTAATGAAAACGATGCGATCCTGCAGGCTGTTTTTTGGCATGCCCCTATCGTAAACGCGAACTGCTTTTCACCTGTAACCCATAGGCGCCACCTGCAACCTGCAATTCACTTCCCTGCCCTCTGCAGTTGCAGATACCCCGCCGCCCAGTCGTCGTCCTTCATCCCCGCTTCGATGGCGCGATGGAAGTTGGCATAGAACTGATCGGCCAGCGGCGTGGCAAGATCGGCGGCCTGCGCAGCCTCGCGAAAAAGCCGCGTGTCCTTCTCCCCGATAGCGACCGTGCCCCCCGGTTGTTCCGGCGGATGCAGCATGATGCTGCCATACATCTCGTAGAACTTCGACTGGAAGAGCGCGTTGTTCGCGGCTTCAAGAAAAATAGCCGGCTCAATCTGCATAGCCTCCGCATACAGGAAGCCTTCCGTCAGCCCGGCGATCATGGCGGTGATCAAAAAGTTGCCGCCAAGTTTGAGAGCATGCGCGCTCCACGGCTGCTCGGAGACCACGCTGACGCCGCGGCTGAACGGATCCAGCAGCGGACGAATCCTGGCGACCGGCTCCGATGCGCCGCCGACCACCGTCCACAGCTTGCCCGCCTCGGCGATGTGCGGACGCCCAAACACCGGCGCGGCAACATACTTCTGACCCCGGCGGTGGTGCTCCTCCTCGAGCTTCTTCGAAAGCGCGACGCTCAGCGTGCTCATCGCAACATGCACTGCATTTCTCGGCAGACGGTCGATGGCCTCGCTCCTGAACAGAACATCCTCCATAGCCCCGTCATCCATCACTATGGTGAAAACGACCTCCGCGTCCTTCACCGCTTCCGCCGGTGTGGACGCGACCCGAGCGCCGTCGCCGGCAAGCGCCTCGGCATGCGAGCGCGTGCGGTTCCACACCGTCAGGGTTGTGCCGCTCTTCAGTAAATGCCGGGCAATGGCGGTGCCCATCTTGCCCAGCCCCAGAAACGCAGTCTTCATGGTTCGCTCCCGCAGAAAAGTCTCTTCTGTCAGATGATTCCGGGTAAGCGTTCGATGCGCAAGGCGCGGACCTGGGCATTCCCCGCCTGCCGCGCCCCTGCCCTGCCCTATTTGTTATGCTGGCCCCTGTGCGTGTTCTGTATGGCGTGCTGCTTTTGTCCACGCTGGTGATCGTCGGGGTCGCCGTCGCGATCGCCCGCCACATCAGGCAGCATGGCAAGGCCATCCGTTCCCAGGCCGAACATCACGACGACCCTGTGTAAGCTCCGGAGTGACGAATGAAGAGCATCGCCAATCCTGCCCTCTCCGCATCGCCCGCACTCGCGCCCTCGCGCGCGCGCCGCATCGCCGAGCCCGTCTCTGTCGTTCTGCTGGGCACGCTGTTGCTCGCGATCTGCGCCCATGTCTCCGTTCCCCTCTGGTTCACCCCGGTGCCGGTCACGCTCCAGACCTTCGCGGTCCTGCTGCTCGGCCTCATGCTCAGCCCGCGCTTGTCGGTGGCAACCATGGTCGCCTATCTCGCCGAAGGCGCGGCCGGCCT
>DASXFH010000013.1:0-3161 GCA_036489655.1 Acidobacteriaceae bacterium
CGCGATGCCCAACACCATTCCCGTGAATGACTCGCCGGAGATCACGCGCTGGATGCAGGCGCCCGAGCGTGGCGCTTCAGCCCGCGTGCTGCCCATCGCCGCCGCCACCCGCGGCTCCATGGGCGAAGTGCTCACCGATTACGCCGCGCTGAGAGATGCAGGCGCGGTGGCCGTCACCGACGACGGCAAGCCGATCCTGGGCGACGCCATCATGCTCGACGCGCTGCGGGCCGCGGCAAAGGCCGGCCTGCCCGTGATCCAGCATGCCGAAGACACGCGCCTGACCGGCGGCTGCTCCATGAATGCGGGGCCGCTGGCGTTTCGGCTGGGTCTGCGGGGCATGCCGGTCGAGGCCGAGTCCGGTCTGGTGGAACGCGACATCGCCCTGCTGCGGCAGGCGCCGAACGCGCATCTGCACGTCGCCCATCTTTCCACTGCGAAGGCGCTCAACGCCGTGCGCGCCGCCCGCAAGCAGGGCCTGCACGTCACCTGCGAAGTGACCCCGCATCATTTCGCACTGACCGAGGAACGCATCGGCCTCTACGACACGAACGCAAAGATGAATCCGCCGCTGCGCGCCGAAGCGGACCGCATGGCCATGATCGAAGGCCTGCTCGATGGAACCATCGACGCCATTGCCACCGATCACGCTCCTCATGCCGCGCATGAAAAAGAGCAGGAGTTCGACCGAGCCCCCAACGGCATTACCGGACTCGAATCGGCTCTGGGCCTGGCGATGCGCGTCCTGCACCGCGAATACAAAATGCCGCTGGCGAGGGTGCTCGCCCTGCTGAGCAGCCGGCCGGCGCAGGCGCTGGGCCTGCGGGACTGCGGAATTCTCACGGTGGGAGCCCCTGCCGACGTGGTCGTCTTCGATCTGGACGAGAAGTGGACCTTCCGCGCTGCCGATTCGCGTTCCAAGTCGAAGAACACGCCGTTCGACGGATGGGAACTGCAGGGGCGCGTGCGTTGGACGGTCAGCCAGGGCCGCATCACTGCCCAGCCCTGACGCTTGTTTACCGTTTCTTCTTCTTCCTCAGCTGGCTCGCCTTGGGTGCCCGATATTTGCCCTGTTTCGCGCTCTTCGCCGCCTGCCCAGCGGCCTGCTTGCGCGCGGATTTTGCTCGCTTCTCCTCGCGCCGCGTCTGCTTGCTCTTTGCGGGTGCAGATCCCCCGGCTTTGTGCGCCGCCAGCGGCCCTTCGTCTTCGAGGATCGAGAACTGCAGGCGCTTCTCCACAGCATCGACGCGATCCAGCACCACGCGCACCAGGTCGCCCACGGAGAACTTCCGCCCCCAGCGATCGCCGATAATCTGCCGCGTGTTTTCGCGATACGTGTAGCGATCGCCATCCAGCGCGCCCAGGCTCTGGGTCGGCACCAGGCCTTCGACAAACAAATCGGCGAGCTCGACAAACAGGCCATATTTGGTGGCGTTGAGGATCATGCCGCTGAAGTCCTCGCCCACACGATCGCGCATGAACTTGATCTTCTTCCAGTCCACCAGCTCGCGCTCGGCATCGGCGGCGCGGCGCTCGCTCTCGCTGGATTCCCGCGCGATGTCTGCTAAGGACTGCTCCGGAATTGGCTCCCAGGCGGCCTGTTGTTCCTTGCGTTTACGCTCGTGCGGCGCAAGCCGCGATTCGCTCGGTGCGGGGCCGGCGTGTGCCTCTCCGGAGGCCGGCACCCCGTGCCCATCCAACCCGGCCGTCAGCAGCGCCTTCGTGATGCGGTGGACAATCAGGTCGGGATAGCGCCGGATCGGCGAGGTGAAGTGCGTATAGCAGGGAGCCGCCAGCGCAAAGTGGCCTTCGTTCTTCTCGCTGTAGCGCGCCTGGCGCAGCGAGCGCAGCATCAGGTACGAGAGGATCCGCTCCTCCGGCTTGCCGGCGATCTTCTCGGTCAGCTTCTGGTACATCCGCGGCGTGACGGGAATGTCTTCCGGCACTTCGTAGCCGCGTGGCGTTCGGCTCTCGCGTCCGCGCTCCTGCCATGCCCGCTGCTCCCTCCGCTCGCTTTTCATGCGAAAGGTCCGCACCGGCAGGCTGCCGATGCCCAGCGAATAGCCGAATGCCGCCGCAATCTCCTCAAACTCGACTACGCGACGCGGTTCCGGTTTTTCGTGGATGCGATAGAGCGATGGAACGCCGAGGTTGTGGAGCCAGCTGGCGACGCACTCGTTGGCCGACAGCATGAACTCCTCGATGAGCCGGTTCGCCCAGCTGCGCTCTGCCCTCGTGACCGCCTTCATCGCGCCAAATTCGTCGAACTCGATGACGGGCTCGGGCAGGTCGAAATCGATCGATCCGCGCCGCTCCCGCTTGCGGTTGAGAATCTGCGCCAGCTCCAGCATGCTCTCGAATTCCGGCACCAGCGGCGCGAATTCTGCCCGCAGCGCCGCATCGCCTTCCAGAATCCCGTGCACCTGCGTGTAGGTCATGCGCCGCGCTGAGCGAATCACGCCCTCGGTGACCTCGTATCCGAGAATTTCGCCCTGTGGATCGATGCTCATCAGACAGGAGAGCACCAGACGGTCCTGATCAGGGCGCAGGCTGCAAATGTCTGTCGAGAGCTCCTGGGGCAGCATGGGAATCGCGCGATCCGGAAAGTACACCGACGTGCCCCGCAGGCGCGCCTCCAGGTCCAGCGCCGAACCAGGCCGGACGTACTGCGCCACGTCGGCGATATGCACCTGCAATTCCCAGGCGCCATCGTCACCGCGGCGCACCAGCACCGCGTCGTCGAAATCCCGGGCTGTCTCGCCGTCGATGGTCACAATGGGCAGACCGCGGAAGTCCCGGCGCCGTGCGGCAATCGCCGTATCCAGGTGCGCGACCTCCCGCGCTTCCGCCAGCACCGCGTCCGGGAAAATCCGCGGCAGCTGGTGCTTCCGAATCACCATCTCCACGTCGACGCCGAAGTCGTCTTCCTCACCCAGCACTTCAAGCACGCGTCCGCGAGCGGGGCGTGTGGGCGTGGGCCAGTCGGTGATTTCCACATCGACGACGAGGCCCTCCAGATCGTCGTGGCGCGCGGACTGAGCCGCCTGCGCTTCCATGCCCAGGACCCGGTGGGACGTGAGCGCCTCGGCGTGCGCCGGCACCTCAGCTCCGAACGGGATGGCGATCGGCTGCCTCATCCGCTCGTCGAACGGGACGACAAA
>DASXFH010000038.1:0-13669 GCA_036489655.1 Acidobacteriaceae bacterium
ATCCGAGGCCGATTTGCAGAATGTGGTCCGGTGATGCGTGATCGCTCATGCGTTCTCCTGTTGATTGAAGTGACTGGGGAAAGTCCAGGGAGTATAGCAAGGCGATGGGTGGGGAGGCGAGAGGGGCGGGGGCGGGCTGAGAAGGGAAAAGGCGCCGCAGAGAGTGACTGCGCGGCGCCCGATTCAGCGGAAATTTATCGAGGATTATTTTTCTGTCAGCGCTTCGACGCCGGGGAGTTTTTTGCTTTCGAGGAATTCGAGGCTGGCTCCGCCGCCGGTGGAGATGTGGGTGATCTGGTCGGCGACGCCGGCCTGCTTGATCGCCGAGACTGAATCGCCGCCGCCGATGATGGAGATGGCGTCTTTGTTGGCCGCGACGGCTTTGGCGATCGCGTTGGTGCCGACGGCGAAGCGGGGGAACTCGAAGACGCCGGCGGGGCCGTTCCAGACGATGGTGCGGGCCTGGGCGATGATCTCTTCAATGGCGGCGACGGATTTTGGGCCGATGTCGAGGCCTTGCCAGTCGGCGGGGAAGTGTTTGCTCGTGTCCCACGGCTGGGTTTTGGCGTCGGCAGAGAAGCTGTCGGCGAGGACGTTGTCCGCGGGCAGCAGGATCTGGACGCCTTTGGCCTGGGCCTTCTTCAGAGCTTCGGCGGCGATGTCGATCTTGTCCTCTTCGACGAGCGACTTGCCGGTCGTGACGCCTTTGGCGCGAGCGAAGGTGTAGGCCATGCCGCCGACGATGACGAGCGTGTCCACTTTGTCGAGGAGGTTGTTGATGACGTCGATCTTGCCAGAGATCTTGGAGCCGCCAATGATGGCAACAAAGGGGCGCGCGGGCGTTTCAAGCGCCTTGCCGAGGTAGTTCAGCTCCTTTTCCATCAGCAGGCCGGCGGCGGACTGCTTGACGAAGTGGGTGATGCCTTCGGTGGAGGCGTGGGCGCGGTGGGCGCTGCCGAAGGCGTCGTTGACGTAGACGTCGCAAAGGGAGGCGAGCTTCTTTGCGAACTCCGGCTCGTTGGCTTCTTCTTCTGGGTGGAAGCGAAGGTTTTCCAGCAGCAGGACCTGGCCGGATTCAAGCTGGCGGGCGAGCTCTTTGGCAATGTCGCCGACGCAGTCGGGGGCAAAACCGACGTTGGTCTTTTCGCCGAGGCGATGGTCGAGCAGGGTGCGCAGGCGATCGACGACGGGGCGGAGGCTGTATTTGAGGTTGACCTTGCCTTTGGGGCGGCCGAGGTGGGAGGCGAGGATCAGCTTGGCCTTGTGACGGATGGCGTACTCGATGGTGGGCAGGGTCTCCTGGATGCGGGTGTCGTCGGTGATCTCGGAGCCGTCCTCGGTGAGGGGGACGTTGAAGTCGACGCGCATGAAGACGTGCTTGTGGGCGAGGTCGAGGTCGCGAATGGAAAGTTTAGCCATAAAGTCTCCGGATTAATCCTGTGGGGCAGCGCCGATCACCGCGTCGGCTTCAATCTCCACGCGCCAGGTGGGCTGCAGGAGAGCGGCGACGACGACCATGGTGGCTGCGGGACGGATGGCGCCGAAAAATTCGCCGTGCGCCTTGCCGACGGCTTCCCAGTCGTCGGCGCTGGTGAGATAGATGCGGGTGCGGACGACGTCTTCGAGGCGGGCTCCGGCTTGCTGGAGCACGCCGCGGATGATTTCAAGGATGTGGCGGGTTTGGGTGGCGGGGTCGGCAAGGTCGGCGCCGACCGGGCCGGTGCCGGCGACGTAAACGGACTGTCCGGCGCGGACGGCGCGGGAGAACCCGATGACCGGCTCGTAGGGGGATGTGCCTGGGATGTTCTTCCGCATTGGAACCCTCCTGCTCCCACCCTGTCGTTCAAAAGAGGAGCGGCAAGGATGGGGCACCCGACGTTCTGCTGTTCCCCACCCTGTCGTTCAAAGAGCGAGCGACAGGGTGGAGAATCCGAGAGAGTGGAGGTTTAGAGACCCTTCTTCGCGAGGAAGAGGATGAGGTCGCGGACGCGGTTGGAATAGCCCCACTCGTTGTCGTACCAGCTGATGACCTTGGCGGTGTTGCCGACGACTTTGGTCAGGGGCGAATCGACGATGGAGGAGCGAGGGTCGCCCTTGAAGTCGCTGGAGACCAGCTCGTGGGTCTCGTAGCCGAGGATGCCCTTGAGCTCGCCTTCCGAGGCCTTCTTCAGCGCGGCGTTGATCGCGTCTTTCGAGATGGGCTTTTCGGCGACGAAGGTGAGGTCCACGACCGAGACGTTGGGGGTGGGCACGCGGATGGCAAATCCATCGAGCTTGCCTTCGACCTCGGGGATGACCAGCTTGAGGGCTTTGGCGGCGCCGGTGGAGGTGGGAATCATGGACAGAGCGGCGGCGCGGGCGCGGCGCAGGTCCTTGTGCGGGAAGTCAAGGATGACCTGGTCGTTGGTGTAGCTGTGGATGGTCGTCATGATGCCGGAGACGATGCCGAAGTTCTCAACCAGGACCTTGACCACCGGCGCGAGGCAGTTCGTCGTGCAGGAGGCGTTGGAGATGATGTTGTGCTTCGCGGGGTCGTACTTTTTCTCGTTCACGCCGAGGACGACGGTGATGTCCTCATTGCTGGCGGGAGCGGAGATGATGACCTTCTTCACGGGGCCGCGGAGATGGGCCTTGGCTTTGGCGCCGTCAGTAAAGTGGCCGGTGGATTCGACGACGATCTGCGCGCCGACGGAATCCCAGTCCAGCAGGGCGGGATCGCGCTGGGCGAAAACCTTGAGCTTTTTGCCGTCAATGGAGATGAAGTCGTCGCCGGCGACGATGTCGTTCTTCAGATTGCCCAGGATGGAGTCGTATTTGAGCAGGTGGGCGAGGGTTGCGGGACTGGTGAGGTCGTTGACAGCGACAAACTCGAGATCCGGATTGCCGAGGGAGGCGCGGAAGACATTGCGTCCGATGCGTCCAAACCCGTTAATTCCAACCTTGACGGCCATGAAAATTGTCTCCTTGCGTGAATAATCGTTCGTCCTGAGGTCTCTCAGGGGTCCGGATCACAGCGGTCGATAACAGTCCAAAACGCCCGGAACCACCCAGTTACCGATGCTAGCACCACAGTCAAGGGAAAAGTCGATCCTCAATGGGATCAACGCAAAGATTTCGCACGAACGTCATCGCTGTGCCCCCTGGGGAGAGTGCGGGAAATGGTACAAAGCACGGATGTTGGTTTGCGGGAGGGGTTGGACTGTGTTACATCCTGGATATGCGCTTGTGGATGCGCGATCGGATGAGACGACGCTCGAAGCGTGGACCGAACACCTCGGAGTCCACGGGAAAAATTGGTCAGGAACTTCCCCCGAACCAACCAGCCCCTTTGCAGCCTTCGTATCACGGAGGGGCGCCGGCGCCGGAAGACGTTGAGCCGGAGACGGAAGGGCTGAAGGACGAGCCGGCCGCGGCGGTTGCCGAGCCGCCGGCGAAGCAGCCACCGGCAACGGAGCGTCCGGCGCCGACGCCGAAGCTGGTGGTGGAGACGCAGCCGGAGTCGGTGGCGACGCCTCCGCCGGAAGCGCCGGCGACCGGGTCGGGCAAGGGCGCACGCGGCTATGTGGTGCTCACCATCGGACTGCCCGGGTCGGGCAAGACGACGTGGTTCAAGCGCCGCGGCGTGGTGCCGCTGTCGAGCGATCTTTTAAGGACGCTGCTGTTTGACGACATCACCGAGCAGCGCTGGCAGGGGCTGGTGTTTTCGACGCTGCGTTCGCTGCTGCGGGCGCGTCTGATCGCGAAGATGCCGTGGAACTACGTGGACGCCACCAACCTGTCGCCGCACGAGCGGCGGCAGTGGATCAAGATGGCGAAGAGCTTTGGGTACGACGTGCAGGCGGTCTTTTTCGACGTGCCGCTGGAAGTCTGCTTGGAGCGGAACCGGAAGCGGGAGCGCACGGTGGGCGAAGACGTGATGAAGAAGATGGCGGAGCGTCTGCGCGCGCCGGACTTCAAGGAAGGCTTCTCGAAGATCACGGTGGTGCGGGTAAAGGGGACAGCAGCCGAGTAGCGCATTTTCGTGGCGGGGCGGTACGATTCCTGCATCCTCCCCCAGAGGATGAAAGCCCCGATGCCTGATTCTGGAAGGTGGTTCGCGCGCATTCTCCAGCTGTTCCTGTCGCTGGCGATGATCGCGCCAATTGCGGGTCCGCTGAACGCGCAGAGCTTCAACCTGCAGTCCGGCCGTGAGCCGATCATCTCCCTCGATGGTCTTTGGCGGTTTCAACCGGGGGACAACCCGGCGTGGGCGAACCCAGGTTTCGACGACTCAAAATGGCCGCTTCTGCAGGCGGGGAGAAGCTGGACTCAGCAGGGGTATCCCGATTACGGAGGGTGCGCCTGGTATCGCTTCTCGCTGCTGGCTCCCGAGAGCGGCGGGCCTCTCGCTTTGCTGCTTCCGCGGATCTACACGGGTTATCAGGTTTACGCCAACGGCCGGCTGATGGGGGGCTCGGGGTCAACCACGCCTTCCCTCGCGCCCCACTTTGCCGCGAATCCGCATCTGTTTCGGATCCCGGAGGACATCGCACGTCAGCCGAGAATTGTGATCGCCATTCGCGTCTGGGATTACCCTCCGATTGCCTCGTGGGTGGGTGGCGGTACCCTGGCCGCGGGGGCGGCCGCCGGCGACGAGAGACTGCTGGCCGCTCGCCGGGAGGATGAGCTGGTTGAATCGCGGCAGCCGATGGTGAACCTGTACGCTTCCGGTCTTCTGTGCGCGGTCGTGGGCATCACGATTCTGGGATTGTTTCTGCTGCGACGTGAAGAGAGGGAATATCTGTGGTTTGCCGTTTTGCTTCTGGCGAATGCCGCGGACGCGCTGCTGACGGTCATCGGATTCTCCGACGCCATCCCGTTTCTTCTCTTTCGCCTGACGGACGAGATTCTGGTGGCGCTGGCGACGGTGGCGGCGTTGGCATTCTTCTCACGGATTCTCGATGCACCCCGATTGCGGGTGTGGCGGGTTGTCAGTATCCTGGCGGCGCTCAGTCCGCTGTCGGTCGCGTTCTACTACTTTCAGTGGTCGCCGATCGGCATTGCCTACAGCCTGCAGCTCGCCTGCCTGCTGCCCGCGTTTTTGTGGATCCCCATCAGTCTGATCGCTGCTTCGGTTCGGCGCGATCCATCGGCACGTCTGTTGCTGGTTCCGGCAACCCTGCTCTACGGACTGCAGATCGTGGAAAGCGTGGTGCGCATCGCGTGGGAACTGGGCTGGCAGCGGGTTTGGGGATCATTGCAGATTGACGTGCTCGGGTATCCTTTTCCTCTGTATGGGGCCCATGTCATTGAGGACGTCTTCGTTCTGGCTCTGCTTATGTTTCTGGTACGGCGCTTTTCGCTGGCCCGGCGCGAAGAGGCGCGACTGGCGGGAGAGATGGACGCGGCGCGCTCGGTGCAGGCTCTTCTGGTGCCCGCGGCGGCTCCAGAGACGCCGGGATTCCGCGTGGAGAGCGTGTATCGGCCCGCCAGCGAGGTGGGTGGCGATTTCTATCAGGTTTTACCCGCAAAGGATGGAACTCTTCTGGTGGTGGTGGGCGATGTGAGCGGCAAGGGCCTGCAGGCGGCGATGACGGTCAGCACCCTGGTGGGTGCGCTGCGCGGATGCGTGCTGGACCGGCCTGCTGCGATCCTGGCCTATTTGAATCGCATTCTGGGAGGGATGGCGACAGGCTTCACGACCTGCCTTTGCGCCCGCATCGCACCGGATGGAGAGATGAGTCTGGCCAATGCCGGACATCCGGCACCGTACCGCAACGGAGAAGAGCTGGAGCTGCCGGTGGGTCTGCCGCTGGGATTGATGGCCGATACCGAATATGAGGAAACCACGCTCCGGCTTGCACGCGAAGACACGCTAACCTTTCTCTCCGACGGCGTGGTCGAGGCGCGCGATGCGAGCGGAGAGCTGTTTGGATTTGAGCGGACGCGCCGGCTCAGCAGCCAGCCCGCGCAAGCGATTGCGGAGGCGGCGCAGCGCTTCGGGCAGGAAGATGACATTACGGTACTGACGCTGGCGTTCGCACCGGTGGCCGCAGCCGTTTCCCGGGCGGTCTGATCCTGCCACTTCATCACCCCCGGGTTAAACTGCCATCGGAGAGGGCGATTGCGCAGAGAGAGCATGGAAGGCAGGCGGGGAATCTCTACACCACGATGAGAATTCACTTCATCTGCACCGGGAACGTCTATCGCAGCCGGCTGGCTGAAGCCTGGTGCGTTTCGCGGCAGGTCCCCGGAATCGAGGTTTCTTCCAGCGGCATTGCGGCCGGCCGGGAGAGCCTTGACCCCATCTCCCCGTGGGCGGCCGAGGTGCTGGCTCGCTATGGTCTTGATTCTTTTGCCTCAGGGCACTGGCAGCCAACCACCCGGTCCCTGGTGGAGGCGAGCGACGTGGTGGTGTTCATGGAGTCGGAGCATCGCCGCTTTTGCGCGGACTGGATTCAGCCAGGACGGCAAAGGGTCGAAGTCTGGGAGATCGAGGACATCGGCCCGATGCCGGCCGAGGAGATTCCGGGCAAGGTGGAGCGGACCTTTCGGCTGATCCGTGAGCGGACCGATCGCCTGCTCGAGTCCCTTGGCGGGGACGGGCAAGCCCTGGGGGCTCCAGACCGGGTAAAAAACGCCCCCAAAAGATCCCTGTAGCGCTTTCGTTGTCCGGGGCTGTACCATCCCAGCATCCTCCCCCGAGGAGGACAAAGCCGAATGCGTGGGTCTGCCCGCTGGTCTGCGAGCGTTTACCGCACGATGCTTTTGTGCGCCTGTGTGCTGGCCAGTGCCCTGGCGCAGAGCGCAGCCCAGGCGGCTGCACCCCCCCAGGGAACCGTCCATTACCATTTCGGAGACGATCCCGATGGCGCCCAGGGCTGGGCCGGCCGGAGCTTCGATGACCGTGCGTGGCCGGTCGTGGAACAGGGCGGCTGGCCGGCGCCGGCCTACGACTCCGACGGATTTGCCTGGGTGCGGTTCCGCGCGCCGGTGCGCAGCGACGCTTCAGAACCCCTCGCCATCCGCCTCGGCAACCCGCGCAACGTGCCGATCGCGGAGGAGGTTTTCGTCAACGGAACTTCCGTGGGCAGCTTTGGCGATCTGCCCCCGCATGCATGGGTCAACAGCCTTCCCCAGGACACGGTCTTCGATGTGCCGGTTGGACTGGCTCAGCCGGGCACGATGGCTTCGATCGTGGTGCGGCTTTGGTATCCGCCCTTTGCCCGCAGTTCTCCCCCGGTTCCCACCTTCCACCTGGGGCGGCGCGGCGTCTCCCTGGGCAGGAGCCCGGCGAAGTTCACCACGATCTCCCTCACCTTTGACCAGCGCCGCACGCTGCACGCCGAGCAGGAAGCCGCATCCAGCCGGGCTCTGCTCCGGAACCTGCCCGGCCTGCTGCTGAACGGACTGATCTTCCTGATTGGTTTCTCCGTTCTGTGGCTGGCGCGGTCTTCCGGGAGCCGCGATCTGCGCCTTTACGGGGCCATGCTGGCCAGTTTTCCGTGGATCACTATTTTCATCGAAATCGTCACGGCGCGGCTGGTGGCGCTCTCGGTCCAGGAGTATTTCGTCCTCCAGGTTCTCTCTGAGCTGCCCGTCATGATCGTCACGGTGGTGTTCATCTGGGGGATTAATCGGCTCGGCGCAGGGTGGCTCAAAAACCTGGCGATGGCCATCATGTGGATCTTCAATATCTGCATCGTCATCGCCTTTGTTCCCGAACAACCGTCCGTTATCGCCGCCGCGGCGCTTCCTGTTTCTGTCGTCACGCTGAAGCTCTTCAATGCGATTACGCTGGGGGCCCTGCTTTACGTTTTTTTTATCGTGCGGCGCAAGCGTCTGATCGCATTTGCCATGAGCCTGCCGCCCATTGGATCGCTGGCTGTCGGCTTCCGCGTGCTGTTCCAGCAGGGGCAGGAGGCTTTCGACATCGCCTTCTTCCTGGCCGGGCTCTTCCTTTCCGTCTCCCTGGCGATTGAAGCCTGGAAGGAATGGCGGGCGCGGGATGGGCTGCAGGCGGAATTCGAAGCGGCGCGCGAGATGCAGCAGCAGCTGGTGAGGCCGGCGGCCGAGGCGCCGGGGTTCCGCATCGAAAGTGTGTATGAGCCGGCCACGCAGGTGGGAGGGGACTTCTTCCGCGTGGTGCCGGAGAGCGACGGATCGGTGCTGGTGGTGGTGGGAGATGTGAGCGGCAAGGGTTTGAAGGCGGCGCTGACGGTCAGCGCGATGATTGGGGCGCTGCGCACCATGCCGCAGCTGCCTCCGGCACGCATTTTGACGGCGCTGAATCGCGGGCTGATCGGGCAGATGCAGGCCGGGTTTGTGACCTGCTGCGTGGCGCGCATCGACATCGGGGGCGCCGTGACGCTGGCCAACGCCGGGCATCTTGCCCCGTATTGCAACGGCGAGGAGCTGGAGGTGCCGCCGGGCCTGCCGCTGGGCCTGAACCCCGACGCATTCTATGAGGAGACCGCGGTGTGGCTGGCCCCCGACGAAACCCTCACATTCGTTTCCGACGGGGTGGTGGAAGCGCGCGACGGCAAGGGGAATCTGTTTGGGTTCGATCGAACGCGCAGGCTCAGCAGCCGGTCCGCGCAGGAGATTGGGGAGGCGGCGCAGCGCTTCGGGCAGCAGGATGACATTACCGTGCTGACGGTGGCCTTCGCACCGGCGGTGGTCGCGGTTTCTTAGCCTGCGGCTGCCTCTTTTGTGCAGGTCCGGTTCTCGTGTCGCTCTGGTAACATACTCCCACTTACTAACTGAGTACTCGGAAGGCTAACTGCCTTCGGGAAGGTGGATGCGGGGGGCTCGAGAGGATCCGAGTGCCGGTTGCAGCCCCGTCCGGCGAGTGAACCCCGGCAGGATGACGGCCCATGGACAATCTGATTTTCGATGTGAAACTGGTCCTTCGCCAGTTGCGAAAATCGCCGGGATTTACTGCCACCGCCGTCCTCATGCTGGCTTTCGGCATTGGTTCCGTGACCGCCATCTTCTCCCTGGTGGATGCAATCCTGCTGCGCCCGCTGCCGTTTCCGGAGGCTGGGCGGCTGGTGACCGTGGGCGATCAGATCCGCGGAATGAACTGGGATTACACCGGCGACGGCCCGGTTTCTCCGCCTGAGATCGAGAGTTACACAGGGGAGACCCACTCCTTCTCCGCCCTGGGCGGCTACAGCGAAGAGGATCTGGAGCTTTCCGGAGACGGCGGGTCGATGCGGCTGGAAGCCGCGCGCATGACTCCAGGGGTTTTCACAGCTCTGGGCGTTGCGCCGCTGATGGGGCGCATCTTTACCCGGCAGGAAGACCAGCAGGGCGTGCCGGTGGTGGTGCTGAGCTATGCCGCCTGGAAGGGTCAGTTCGGCGGACGGAGCCGCATCCTGGGAACGAAGATCCTGCTGAACCGCAAGCCCTACACGGTGATCGGCGTGATGCCGAGGAGCTTCGAGTTTCCCATCGCGGAGGGCATCCTCGGCCGCTGCATGCTGTGGGTTCCCATGAGCTTTACGGCGGAAGAGAGGTCGCCCGAGGCGGCGGGCTACTGGAACTTCGCCATGGTGGGGCGGCTGAAGCCCGGAGTCAGCATCGAGCAGGCCCATGCCGACGCCGAGCGCGTTGCGCAGGAAGACATGCGCCGGCTTCCCGCGGATCTCTCCACATTTGTGTTCCGGGCGGTGGTGCGTCCTCTGCGCGCGGTGACGGTGCGGAACGCGAAGCCTCTGCTGCGCATCCTGCTGCTGGCCGTGATGGTGGTGCTGCTGATTGCCTGCGCGAATCTGGCCAGTCTGCTGCTGGTGCGGGCGGTGCGTTATCAGAGGGAGATTGCGGTGCGCCTGGCCCTCGGCGCGTCCACAAACCGCCTGCTGCGCCAGGTGCTTCTGGAAAGCACGCTGCTGAGCCTCGCCGGTGGGCTGCTGGGAGTGGGCGCGGCGGCCCCGCTGGTGGCCCTGGGCCGCAATCTGCTGCCCACGTCTCTGCCCCTGATCGATGCCGTGGAGATGAACTGGGCCGTCGCCGGCTTTGCGGTGGGGCTGGCGCTTCTCACCGGCATTCTTTGCGGCCTGGCGCCGTCTTTCGCCGCGCTGCGGACGAATGTCAATGCCGTTCTGAAGGAAGGCGGGCGGACGGGATCGGCGGGCGGCGCGCATACCCGGCTGCGCTCCGTTTTAGTGGTGGGTGAGATTGCCATTGCGCTGGTGCTGCTGACGTCGTCAGGCCTGCTGCTGCGCAGCTATTCGATCATGAGCGCGGGCAACCTGGGTTTTGAGCCGGAACACGTGACCACCGCTTTCTATTCCCTCCCGCGCGCGCAATACAGCGACCAGGCGCATGTGGACAGCTTCAACGAAGGCCTCATGCAGCGGCTGGAGCGGCTGCCCGGGACCGAGGACGCAGGACTGGCCACCGCTATTCCCACCTCGGATATGGCCGCGCTGTTTACCTTCCTGCCCGAGGGCTATACCGCTGCCGACGGGGTGCCGACGCCTTCCGCCGACGCCATGCAGGTCGTGGGAAATTACTTCCGTGCGATGGGCATGACCCTGCTGGGAGGCCGTTATTTCACCGATGCCGATAATCCGCAGGGCGAGCCGGTGACGATCGTCAACCATGAGCTGGCGAGCCGCTACTGGCCTGGGGACAATCCTCTGGGCAAGAGGCTGCGGCTGGGCACGTCGGGCATGAAGACGCCCTGGATGAAGGTGGTGGGCGAAGTCTCCGACGCGAAAGACTCCTCCCCCGATCGCATCGCCCAGGCGCAGTTTTACGTGCCGGTGGTGCAGTGGGAAGAAGATATCGGCTCCTTTGCCACCCCCGGCGACGTCAACGGCAATAATCTCTATGTTGCCGTGCGGTCGCAGTTGCCGGGAACGCAGATGGAAGACGATCTGCGGGTGCAGGTGCGGCAGATGGACCCCCAGCTGCCTCTGACCCACGTGGCCACCATGACCGAGGTAGTCTCTGAGAGCGAAGCGCCGCGGCGGTTCAACACGGTGCTGGTCTCCGCGTTCGCGCTGGCGGCGGTGGTGCTGGCGGTACTTGGCATTTATGGCGTCATCGCCTTTTCGGTTGCGGCGCGCGTGCAGGAGATGGCGATCCGCATGGCGCTGGGGGCGGAACGCGGCGGTATCGTGAGGCTGGTTCTGAATTCGGGCCTCAGGCTGGCGGCGGTGGGCTGCGTGCTGGGGCTGGGCGGAGCCGCGGCTGCCTCGAGCCTGCTGCGGTCGTTCCTCTACGGGGTCAGCCCCTTCGATCCCCTGGTGATGGGCCTGGCGGCGGTGGCGGTGTTCCTGCTGGCGCTGCTGGCCGCAGCGCTGCCGGCACGGCGCGCCGCGGCGGTGAACCCCATCCGGGCGCTGCGGGGGGAATAGCGGCGCCAGGCAGACGAGAAGGCGTCAGGCCGGGCGGGCGAGGATGCTGAGCACCGGACACGGGGCCTGGCGCACGATTTCATAAGCGTGCGGCCACAGGGGGCCGCTGAAGAGCGCGCGGTGCGGCTTGAGGCCGAGGACAATCAGGTCCGCGTGATGGCTGGCTGCGAAATCCAGGACACAGGAGGCGGCCTTGCCGGTGAGGGTGTGGCCCTGGACCGATGCGGCTCCCTCGGAGGCCAGGCGGGCGACGAGGGCATCCACGGCGGCGCGGTGCTGCGGATTGTCGGACCGGCACACGTGCACGACATCCAGGTCCGCATGCCACTCGTCGACGGCCGTGAGCAGGGAAGGAACGGCGGCGAGCGATTCCGGAGAAAGATCGGTGGAGAAGAGCACGCGGCGGAGCTGCAGGTGGGCGCCGGCTCCGGGCGCGCGCGGACCGACACACAGCACCGGGCAGCTTACATTCTGGAAGATCTGTTGCGCGGCGGAGCCAAGCAGCAGGCGGGGCAGGCCGGTGCGGCCGTGGGTTCCCACGATCAGCAGATCGATTTGATGCCGGGCGACAAACTCGCCGGCAATCGCGGGGATTTCACCCTGCTCGATCCAGCGGCGGCAGTCGATGCCCTCCAGGCGATGAGTGCGGAGCAGGCGGTCCATGAGCTGATCGCAGTCGCGGACGGCCACGTCGGCGAGGGCCGGAATCATCTCCGGTGAAAAGGCGTACTGCGAGGGCCGAAGCAGATGAAGAAAGTGCAGCGTGGCTCCGAAATGGCGGGCGACGGCCATGCCGTGCTCGACGGCGTGCTCCGAGCAGGAGCCGAAATCGGTGGCCACCGCGACATTCAGAATGGTTACGCGTGGTACGCATGCGAGAGCCATCGGGACCCTCCTCCGGTCAACCATCCACCTCAGCGCGCGGGGGCAGGCGCGGCTGCGCCCGTCGCCCGCGCCTGGACCGAATCAGCGCTTTGGGGTTGTTTTCTGCGGCTGACGGGCGACGAACTCGTTGGGGTGTTCGCGCTTGTGGCGGGCGACGGCTTTTGCGATCTCCTGGATGGTGAAGTGGGTGCGATGATCCGACTGCAGAACATCGCCGGGAATCGAGGGGGTTGCGGGAAGGGAAGAGTGGATTGGATTGTTCATACGTCCTCCGGTGAAACAGTCAGCGGGGGCCGCGGAGGCGCTGGTCGCTGGAGTTGCCGGGCAGGAATGTGTCCGGCAGCGCTACGGCCGGCCAATCGGGTAATCGGCTCGGTTGGCCATAGCGGATACGCGGAGAGAACGTTGACCGACTGCAGTATAGGCCTCTCCGGCCGGGGTGGATCCATCTCTTTCGCGGAGGATGTGACTTTGGTTTTCGCTCGGAACCGGAGGGCGAAGGTTGCGCTAAAGAACCCGGGGGGCGCCTCTGTCGCCACACTTCGGCAAAGCCAAATGGATCCTGGTGCGCGACAAACAGGGAACCACGCACTTTGTTCAGAACACCGGCCTGAAGGGAGTCGGTGGTCAGGACTGCGAGGCTTTGTTCATCCAGACGCGCCAGGTGAGCGGGCCGATCTCTTTGTTGGCGAGCGGCAGCCCGGCGATCTTGAGCGCGAGTTTGATCTGACCGTGGTGATAGCCCTCGTGCCAGATCATGTGCTCGAGGAGGAGAAGGGGATGGTCGTAGTGAACCTTCATCTCCTGGCTCGTCCGCACGCATTTCTCGATCGATTCCCGCACGGCGTGGGCGCTTTGTTCCAGGGCGGCTGCGATGTCTTCGGCAGTGACCTCGCCGGTCCACTCCTGTGCCGGGACGTCGGGAGCCAGTTCCGGAACATCTTCGGAAAGAAAAACCAGCCGCACGTAGTGGATGTGGGTCAGCATCCCTGCCACCGTGGGGCTGCTTTCCATCGCCTGCGCCTCCAGGCCGCCAGGCGGCAACGCGCGCACGAGATTCACCAGAATCCGATTGTTGCGGTCCCAGGCGTCGAGAATGACATCGAGCAGGGTTCCATCTTCCGGCATCGTCGTTTCCTTTCTACAACGAGTCGTAGACGATGGCGACGAAGGTGGCGGGCTGGATGGGGCCCTTGCCCCAGGTGGCGTCGAGGTCGGCGGTCGGTTTGGCGGCGATGACCTCCTCGATGGTTTCGCCGGAGGCCTTCAGCTTCTCCACCCGGTCGGCCACCGTGACCAGCATCATGCGATAGTTCTGCAAGGCGGCCTGGTCGCCCAGCGGGCCGTGGCCGGGCACGATCTTCGTTCGCTCGTCCGCCAGGGCCAGAACCTGATCGACGCCGCGGATCATACCGTTGATGGTGCCGCCGCTGGAC